>JARRBX010000060.1 GCA_029982245.1 Candidatus Atribacteria bacterium
GGGTGGCAATGTTAGCATGAATGCCCATGTCGTGAGTAACCAGGACTATAGTGTTTTTGAGCTGTTTCTGTATCTCCTGAAGAAGCTGCAACACCGCCCTTTGCGCCACTACATCCAAAGCGGTAGTAGGCTCGTCAGCAAGGATAACCCGGGGGCTAAGCAAGGTGGCAAGCGCTATGGAAACTCGCTGCCGCATGCCTCCTGAAAGCTGGTGTGGATAGGCATCCAGAAGTCGTGGATAAAGACCCAGTTTTCTTAAATGCTCCTCAGCAAGCGCAAGAAGTTCTTTTTTCACCCTGCTTTGCACATGACTTTGCAAAAAATCCAGAAAAGTGGACTTTATCTTCTTCACCGGGTTAAAAACGCTCATCGAGCCCTGAGGAATGTAAGAAATGTAAGTCCAGCGAAGTTTTCTCATCTGCTCAGAATCAAGTTCTATAGCGTTGAGCAAGCTATCATTTTCACGGTAGTAAACAGCCCCTTCAAAAATCTGAAGTGGTGGGTCCGCTTTTGCAAAAAGAACCTTAAGCAGAGTCGTCTTGCCGCATCCGCTCTCTCCGGCAATACCATAAACCTGGTCTTCCTGAATATCCAGATTTACACCGTTAACTGCCTGAATCACCTTTTTCCTTCCCGCAACCTGAAGGACATAAAAAGCCCGCAGGTTTTCAGCTTTTAGTACGGTTTTCATTCTACTTTCACCGTGTCCCTATCCTCTGAATCCGCACCCGGGGATCCAGGTATTCACTAACACTGACCGAAAGAAGGTACAGAGCAACCAGAAGAAATACGGTCAATACCAGGGGAGTCAATATCCACCACCAGTGACCAAGAAGCATTGCCTGGTAATCTATAGCCCACTTCAGCATAGTTCCCAAGGTAGGTATCTCCAGTCTGACCAGACCAAGAATGGCCAGAACGATCTCCATGCCAATTGCCCAAGCAATGTTGTTAATCAAGGTAGAGAGTATCAAGGGAATAGTAAAGGGTAGATATTCTTTGGTAACCAGAGGCAAGGTACCATTACCCGAAAGAAGGGAAGTTTGGGTAAATTCCCGCTCTCTCAGGCTTAAAATCTGAGAACGGATGGTTCGTGCATCCCAGGCCCAACCAAAGAAAGCAAGGAGCAACCCGGTGTTTATCAGGGTCATGGCTTCCCGCAAAAGCATGGCAATCATCACCAGGATGAGGAAAAGAGGTATAACCAGCAGTGCATCAGCAATACCCATGAGCATTCGGTCCACAAGACCACCCCGGTAGCCAGCTATAAAGCCAACCAGCACCGCTACAACCCGTGACACTATACCAGCGATGAAAGCAATTATCAGAGAATTTCTAATAGCAAAGGTAGCCTCCCAAAACACATCCTGGCCTTTGGAATTGGTACCCAGAATATGGGGCCAGGCAGGGGGCTTATCTCTTGGAACCTGAAGCCAGCGGACAGGATCGTAAGGTGAAAAGAAGGAAAGCACAGCCAGTGCTAAAAGTAAAGAGAGCAAAACAAAACTCACGGTAAAGCGATAATCTCTAAACAATTCTTTTAGCCACACCATGATTTTCTCCTACCTGTGTCGAATCCGAGGATCAAGAAGTGGATACAATAAATCGAGCAAAAGAACTGCAGTGGTGATGGTTAAGATGGAAAGCACTGTGATACCCATCACCAGGTTATAATCGCCTCTGGTAACTGCCCGATAAAGCAAAAGGCCCATACCAGGATAGGAAAAAACCATCTCCACCATCAAAACACCACTAAAAACCTGACCCAAAAGAAGAGCAAGCTGGGTAACCTGAGGAAGCATGGCATTGGGCAATATGTACCTGAAAATCAGGGTTTTCTCACGTATCCCTCCACTCTGTGCATACTGAACAAAGTCTTCCCTTTTTACATTCTGAACCAGAAGCTTCATCTGCTGAAACCAGGCTGCACCACCCAGTATGACTAAAGTAAGTGCCGGTAAAAAGGAGTGTTTCAAAATAGCCACAACCAGAGCAAAGTTAAAAATCACTCTCCTTCCAAACACCAAACCTCCAGGAGGAAAAATCCTCCAGGCATAAGCAAAAAGGATCAACAGAAGAACTCCAAAAATGTAGTGAGGAATCGGTCGTACAAACATAATTGCTGTATCAAGCGCTTTCGACCAGCTTCGGTGAGAAAAATATCCGGCAATAGCTCCAACTATATTTCCCAGAAGCCAGGCTATCACAGTAGATGTTAGAAAAAGACCCAGAGTCCAGGGCAGGTATATCCGGAGCAGATCAGAAACCGGGGTTGGAAACTGGAAAAAAGAAGGCCCAAAATCAAAGTGAAGCACTCTTTTCCACATGGTCAGGTACTGCTCCAGCATGGTGCCCTTGAGCCCATATAATTCTTTAAGCGTTTCAGTAAGGCTTCTTACCGCTGTCGGATCCAGAGCACTGCCCTGTGCTTGAATTTGAGCGATCATCTCCAGAACCGGGTCCTGACCAGTCAAACGTGGAATGAGAAAAACCGCCGTTATCCCTGAGAAAACCACCAGCACATATTGTATTAACCGTGGCAGAAGATAGCTTCTCAAAAACCGCATCACATTTCCTCCCCAGGGGGGTCCGGCACAGAACCCCAGACCCCCTAAACTCAACTGAGCCTACTTACTTCTTCGCTTTCTCTAAGAAAGGAAGCATATACTTGAAGTTCGGCCAGTGCTGATAAGGCTGAGTATAGGGATTTTCTGCGCCAGGGTAGTTGGTCCAGTAGTACTCATCCCACGCTACAGCACCGCAGTAGCCGTAAGTAGGAATGGTCGGCATTTCTTCTACCAGGATTTTCAAAGCCTCAATGCCCAGAGCGGTAGTGGTTTCAATGTCTGCAAAGGGGTCGGTCATTCCCATTTCTTCGATGATTTTATCCAGTTCTGGATTAGACCAGCGAGCAGCACCACCCGGGCCAAGAGCAACCGGCTGCCCAATCGGCGTCAGAAGACGCGAATGCCAGGGCTCCAGTGTACGCGAGAGGTCCACTCCAGCACCCCAGGGTTCAGCCGCAGGCCACTGAGTGGAAACATCAAACTCGCCATTTAACACTAAGCTGTTATACGCTTCAGTCGGTGACATGGTAGCTTCAATCCCAAACTTGCTCCACTGCTCTGCCGCTGCCGCCGCATTTCTAAAGTGATGATGAGCGGGGTTGGGGCCTGAAATTATCTGGATCTTCCACAAAGATCCATCAGGCAAACGCCACTTTCCATCTTCACCCCTGCTAAAACCATTCTTCTTAAGGAGCTTCTCTGCAACATCGGGAGCGTACTTCCACCAACCGATGCCAAAAAGTTCCTTAATGACCTCAGGGTCTTCAGGAACTGGGAAGCCTCGTTCTTTGGCAGCCTGGGCTATCTTGAAAGGCACCTCAGGGTCATATGGTTTAAACTTTTCACCATTACCCAGGTCAAGCTCAAACTCTTTCAACCACCCTTCTAAAGGTTCGAAAAAGGCTTTTCGGTAAGCGGGAACTGGGGGAAGGTGGATGGGGCTAACTGGAGCCATCAGATCAAAAGCTATCGCCATGTAATCGACGATGTTGATGGCCAGAACCAGAGCCCAGCGCACTTCCCTATTGTCGTAAGGTTTGACCATGTTGTTAAACATTATCCCGGTAATGCAAGGGTCAATGTTGACTACCCAGGGCCATTCCTTTCTCCAGGCCCTTACTGTATCACTTTTTTCCAGAACCGCCCGAAGCCCTTCCGGGGTATGTTGAGCCATGTCCAGCTCGTGCCGTACTTGAGCAAGAATTTTTGATTCCTCGGTCTCAAATGCTCTGAAAAACACGTATTTTGGTTTGGGTTCACCATACAGCATCCCGGTAGGGGTTCTTTCCCAATCTTCCCTGCGCTCCCAGAGAGTCCAGAAACCAGCCGGGTCGTAATCGTAAAGGACATAAGGTCCAGAACTCACTGGCGGGTTGAACTCAAAAGCCAGCGGATCTTCTACCTTTTCAAAAATGTGCTTAGGCATAATGCGCAGGCAACCCCATCTATCCAGAAAATGAGTGTGAAACCTGGAATTTGAACCCTTGAGCTCCACAACCACTGTGTGATCATCTGTCTTATAAACCTTATCCACAAACTCGGCCATAGGACCGTGATAGAGAAGACCCGGCGTGCGTACATGGAGATCAATGGTGAATACCACATCATCAGCAGTAATAGGCACTCCATCACTCCAGTAGATACCTTCCCGGAGCTTGATAGTCATCTGGGTAAAGTCAGAGTTGTAAATAGGCATTTCCGAAGCCAGGCCAGGGATAATTTCTCCCGTTGCATAATCGACAGTCCACAAAGGTTCTATGGCCAGCTGCTGCAGACCACGATCCTGCCACCGCCATCCCGACCACAAGTTAAAGTTACTCGGCGTTCCCACTCTACCAGTTAGCTGGTCCGCAATAAGTGTGTCTCCCCTGGATATTCCTGCTGGAAGCTGAGCAAAAGCAGCGAAAGCAAAAAGAGCAACCAACACCACCGAAAGCAACAAAACCAAACATTTGTTTTTCACAACTTCTCCCTCCCTGTAAAATTTTCAATCAGACTAAAACTATTCACCACTTGGCAGATACTATCCTCTCGAAGCAATGCGCTCTGCTTCTTCTTTGGCTATCCGACACCAGCGAATAACGTTCTGGGGATTATTTCCTATAGTATGGTTATCCTTCATTATCACCTCCACTCGACACCCCTTGGTTATTTCAAGGGCCTTGCGAAGTTTCTTGCGCAAATACTCTTCATCAATCTGGGGCACTGCCAGGTCAGCAGGGCTGGGCTTCATTGAATATATATAATCTGTACCCAGGTATTCAGCCATTTTGGCAAGGTCTGCCCAGGGAGAAACCGATATCCTCCGAAGCCTTGGAAAGCGCTTCACCACATGCCAGCGAGGGTGCAATGGTTCACAGCACCCATAGCAATTCAGGCCAAAGCGCTCCAGAATAGGGTACTGATAGGGAAAGATAAATTCTTCAAACATCTGGGGAGACACATAGCAGGTTTCTTGACTCTCTGCAAATCCCCACATATCGATGGTACGCACATGCACTCCATCAAAATCCGGCTGAGGCAACTCATAAGTGTATCCAAAACCTCCAGATCCAACGTAAGTACCATCGTTGTTGAGAAAAAGCAGGTTGTTTTTTTCCAGAAAATCCAGTTTTGCAAGATGTCCATCGCGAAGAAAAGACATCAACTGGTGGAGTTCTTTGGGGTGGTCGTACATATCCGTCATAACTTGTTCCAGACCTCGCAGATTAATCAGAGTCCAGGTCATGCCCAGCGTCCACCACCAGGTGGTTTTACGGCGTACCATTAGTAGGTCACCAAAAATTTCCTGAGCAAGCTCAAGAAGTCGCTCACTCGCTTCATGGTCTATGTGGATTTCTGGAAAACGAAGTTTATCCATATCCTGGTAACTTTTGAGAGGAGGTTCCCAGCGGTAAGAACCTTTTGCATCGGTTTTGATTATCTTCTCCTCAAGGCCCCAACCAGTCTCCTGATACACATAAGGGACGTCAAAATAGGGTTCGATTACCTTATCATCTCCCATGGACTCTCCCCAGAATATTTCCTTGCGAAGAGCCATTTCCCAGCTCCTGGCCAACTTGCCCTCACACTGTATATCCTGAGGGGTAATGATTTCATTCCAGCCGTTCTCCGGGTCACAGAAGATGACAGGACGAACCTCTTCCAGGGCATTGATGCTGTACCAGAGCTTGCGCTTCTCTTCCTGCTCAGGAAGCTCGGCAAGTTCTCGTACCCTCAACGCCAGCTTCCGAAGGACCTCGCGCTCCCAGGGAGCAACCTGAATCTCTTCAGCCTGAAAAGATACACGATATAAAGAAGCAACAGTCTGATCACTTAAGGGCTGCTCACCCACTCTTTTCCCTCCGCAAACAAAAACAAAATTCATATTACACAGCTTTTTGTCAATTCCACACCTTCAACCTACAAGGTAAAATTATTTTCTTGGTTTCACCTCCTTTAATTTTTTCGACCAGACTCTCTGCAGCCATTTTCCCCAGTTCTTCTAAGGGCTGTTCTACCGTAGGAATTGGAGGATCTGTATACTTAACTGCTTCGATCCCGTCAAAACCGACAATAGCAAAATCATCAGGAACTCTGATTCCCTTCTCTTTTGCCACCTGCAAGGCTCCAATAGCCATCTTATCATTGGCAGCAAAAAGAGCAGTAGGTAAGGGGCTGGTTTTGAGTAACTCTTCCATAGCCTCTCGACCACTCAATCTTCTAAAATTTCCGAAAGCTATATACTCTTTGCGAAGCTCAATCCCGTGCTCAAGCAAGGTATCCATATAGGCACGGTACCTCTCTTCAGCATGGCGGTGATCTTCCGGACCACGAATATGAGCAATACGGCGATGACCCTTGTTTATGAGGTAAGCAACTGCTTCCTTTGCACCCTGGTAGTGGTCTATATCAACATAGCTTACTCCATCCCCTTCTACCCTCTGGTTAACTATTACAAAGGGGAACTTTTCCTTTACAAGTTCACTGACTTCTGAATAATGAACTGGCCAGTGAGAAAGAATAATCAATCCCTCAAAAAGCCGATTGTGGGCAATATTCAAAAGAGCTTCTCTTTTGTCAAGAGGATGTCCGTTATAAAACTCCCCCTTGACCACTATTTGCAGGTAGTAACCCTGCGCAGAAATAGCGGTTAATAAACTATTCAGCAAGTTACCATAAAAAGTGGAAAGTTTTTCTCCTCTGATGAAAGCACAAAGAAGCACGGTATTGGTTTTACCCTTGACCAGATGGCGAGCAAGAATATTGGGGCGATACCCCAGCTTCCGGGCGGCTTCCAGGACTTTTTTGCGAGTCGCTTCGGCAACCTGGCCTTTTCCACTTAAAACTAAAGAAACGGTAGCTGGAGATACTCCAGCCAGACGAGCTACATCTTTGATAGTTACCGGCAAGTTTTTTAACCTTTCTTAAAACGATTTATTTGTAGTTACATTTTAGCAGTATAGTTGTTTTTGTCAATAGCAAAATATTATTTAAATGTTCTTAAATCGTTTTAAGAAAGTACCAAAATAAAAATTACCCATGTCCATCAATAAAGAAGAAAACACTGAAGTTGAAAGAAGAAGGGAAAAAATAATTCTTTACCCTATCCTTTGTTAATCAGGCTTGCCAGATACCCGGCACCAAACCCGTTATCTATGTTAACCACGGCCACTCCACTTGCACAGCTATTCAGCATAGCCAAAAGTGCAGCCAATCCTTTAAAGCTGGCTCCATAACCTACGCTGGTGGGAACAGCAATTACAGGTCTTTCGACCAGACCACCCACCACGCTGGCCAGAGCGCCCTCCATCCCCGCTACCACTATAACCACTTTTGCACCCCTTATAATTTTTATATGAGAAAGCAACCTGTGAATTCCTGCCACTCCCACATCAAATATCCTTTCCACCCGGTTCCCCATCATCTCAGCTGTCAGAGCCGCTTCCTCAGCCACCGGAATATCGGAAGTTCCTGCGGTAACCACTGCGATATAGGTATCACTCAACTTAACCTCTTTTCTCCGGATAACTATCGCACGGGCCAGATGGTGATACTCGGCCTGAGGGCAAATTGCTTTTACCGCCTGATACGTTTTTTGGCTAACCCTGGTCACCATAATGTTGCTATCCTTTTTGAGCATCTCACTTACTATCTCCACCACCTGCTCTTCAGTCTTCCCTTCTCCATACACTACCTCGGGGTAACCTTTCCTGATTTCCCGGTGATGGTCCACCTTGGCAAAACCCAGGTCTTTAAAGGGCAATTCTTTCAAGCTATCCAGCACTTCATCGATGGAAATTTCATCCCTTTTCAGCTGCTCAAGGAGCTGTCTCAGTTTTTTCTCGTCCATTACACAACACCTCATTTAAACTTCCTGTTCGATACCCTTCTAAATCCAGAGTCACATATTTAAAACCCATCCCCTTAAAATTCCTGACTACCTCATCCAGAAGCTGAAATTGGAAAAACTTTCCCCGCTCAGAAGGGGCAACTTCTATTCTGGCCAACTCTTCGTGAAGTCTCACTCGTACCACCTTGAAGCCCAGATTTATCAGGTAAAGTTCTACTCTTTCTATTTTCTTCAGGTCTTCTACTCTTACTTTCTGCCCATAGGGGATTCTTGAAAGAAGGCAAGCATAAGCTGGTTTGTCCCAGGTGGGAAGATTTAACTCCTTGGAAATAGCTCTTATTTCCTCCTTGGTAAAGCCCATTTCACGTAAAGGGCTTCTTATCCCCAGCTCCCGTAAGGCTTTGAGTCCGGGCCGATAATCCTTCGAATCATCTGCGTTGGTTCCATCCGCCACCCAAGCCAATCCCTCTCTCTTGGCAAAACCCAATATCTCCTTAAACAGAGCCTTCTTGCACAGGTAACACCTCTCGGGAGGGTTGTCCGCAACCTCGGGTAGAATTTCTTCTTTGCGCTGTATTACGTGCTTTACCTGTAACTTTTGGGCAAGCGCAACAGCTTCCTCAATTTCCCAGCGGGCATGGTAGGGTGTATCCACGGTGAAAGCCACCACTCGATCTCCGAGAGCCTGTCTGGCTGCATAGAGCAAAAACGTACTGTCCACACCTCCCGAAAACGCCACCACCAGACTACCCAGAGTTTGCAAACTGGAAAGCAATTCTTGATATTTTTCCTCCCCGGTCATCGCATTGCCCCTTTCAAAACTCGAATCGCCTCTTCCACAGTAAACGGAACCTTTTCTTTGGAAAAGCCCGTCCGCAAAAAAAGTTCAGATATCCTGGGAAAAACCAGATTAGCTTCAGCAAGTACTTCTTCTTCAAGGAGTAAATTCTTGCCTCCCTCTTTTAATACCCTACCTTCTTTCAAAATGATCACCTTGTCCGCCCACTCTGCAGCCAGGTCCACATCATGAGTTGCTATAAGCAGGGTTTTTCGATTTTTACAGAGCTCATCCAGCATCCAAAATA
>JARRBX010000061.1 GCA_029982245.1 Candidatus Atribacteria bacterium
GTAGAGAACAAAATCTGCCTTTTTAAACGCTTCTCTCAATGAAGTGTCCCGGTCCGCTATCTCCATCAAGCGGTCATTGGGAATCACGATAAGTGCATCAACCACTTTGCGCAAATTTTCAATACCTTCTAAGGCTTGTCTTGCTCGACGTGCTCCTTCAAAACTGAAAGGCTTGGTTACCACTCCTATGGTCAACGCTCCCGCTTCACGGGCTAACTCTGCTATTACCGGAGAAGCGCCAGTACCGGTACCTCCTCCCATGCAGGCAGTCACAAATACCAGGTCTGCTCCTTCAACAAGCTGGGCAATTTTTTCCTTGTCCATCCGGGCGGCATCTTCTCCCAATTTGGGATTACCACCAGTTCCCAAACCTCTGGTGAGCGAAGCTCCAATCTGGATTTTCTGAGGTGCCAGAGAACATTGCAAAGACTGAATGTCGGTATTAACCACTATCAGGTCAACGCTTTCTATCCCCGCCTCTATCATTTGGTTTACAGCGTTAGTGCCCCCTCCTCCGACACCGATAACCTTAATGGTGGCCACTTTCTCTGCGGCCTCTTTCTTTTTAGCACGAGGAGCCGTTTTTTTGGCTGTCGACTTTTTAGGGGTTGACGAAGTTTCCTCTTGCACTGCTTCTTCTGAATCAAGACCACGTGTCGTATCTCGAATGAGTTCTCGTTTAAAGTCAATTCTTTCTGAGAAGCCGCGCTTTAGGCTTTTCTTTTTCAAAGCGAATCACCTCCTTTGCCAAAGATAAATAGTTTTGAGCACCACTTGAGGTGGGTTCATACTCAATAACTGGCATTCCGTGACTGGTCGCCTCCGCAAGAGCAATATTTTTATGAATGATGGTTTTAAACATTCGGTCGCCAAAATACCTTTTAATCTCCCCAATTACTTCCTTGTAAAGATTAGTTCTCACATCGGCAATGGTTATCAATACAAACACTTCTGGCTCATGCCTCAGATTCTCACGCATCAACTCAATGGTTTCCATGAACTCTTCAATGCCTCGCAGGGCAAAATAGTGAGGTTGTATGGTAACAATGACCTCACGGGCTGCTTTTAAAGCATTAATGGTCAGTATTCCCAGCGAAGGGGGACAATCGATAAGGATGTAGTCAAAGTCAAGATTGCTCTTCTGGATGCTGGAGTTGAGAAAATCTTCTCTCCCCAGTTTGTCAATCAATCGATATTCAGCACCTGCAAGGTCGATATTGGCAGGAACAAGATAAAGATTGGCAGTCCTAGTGGGCACAATAACCTCACGCAGGGGGAGCTTGTAAGGGCTGCGCGGGGGTTCCAGAACATTTAGAATAGTTTTCTCAAACTCGTTGGGTTCAAAACCCAAGCCCAGTGTGGAGTGAGCCTGAGGATCCATATCGATAATTAAAACCTTACGAGCATGGTATGCCAAAGAAGCACCAAGGTTGATGGTGGTTGTGGTCTTTGCCACCCCTCCCTTCTGGTTAGCCACAGCAATAATGCGCATCGCATCCCCCACTATCCGAATAACCCTTTCTTCAAAAATAAGAAAAGGCGTGGTAGAATAAAAACCGCCCGCTTATGTTAAATGTTAGCCGTATATTTCTGAAGCGTCAAGTGGGCAGTGATTTTTTGTTCCCGTTTTATTAAGCATTCAGAACCTGAAGAAACAGGAAGTTCAAAAGAGGGCCGAGAATGCCTGCCAATTTACCTCCTCAGTATTTTGAAGTGGAGAGAAGATACCGAGAGGCTAAAAGCGAAGCCGAAAAACTCCAGGCTCTTGAAGAAATGTTACGCACCATACCCAAACACAAAGGCACTGAAAAATTGCAAGCAGAAATCAAGCAAAAGATCTCCCGCATGCGAAAAAGCCTTCAGAAAGAAAAATCCAGGAAAGGAAGCACTTTTAACCCTTTCTACATTGAGAAGGCAGGGGTTACCCAGATAGCCATAATTGGCCCACCGAACAGTGGAAAATCAACACTTCTTGCAACTCTTACCAACGCCTCACCCCAAATTGCAGATTACCCCTTCACCACTTATCGACCCTTACCAGGAATGATGGAATACGAAAACATCCAGATTCAACTCATCGACTTTCCACCCATCGCTGAAAAGGAGTTGGAAGGCAACTTTGCTTCTGCCCTGCAACGGGTGCGTGCCTGCTTGCTGGTCGTAGACGCGAAAAGCGCTACCTTGCTTGAGGAAATAGAGAACGTTCGGAATAAACTGGAAAAATACCGTATTTCCCTGAACAAAGAAATACCGGGATGGCACACTATACGAACCTTGCTTCTCTGTAACAAAGTAGAGCATTCGGAAGACCAGGAAATCTTTTCCCTGGTTGAAGAACTATGGAAAGAAGAGTTTCCGGTTTGGGGAATATCTCTGAAAAACATTGACGAGAAAGGAAAAGCAGAACTCAAAAAACGCATCTTTGAAATAGCTGGAATTATTAGGGTGTATAGTAAACCTCCCAACCGACCACCAGACATGTCTCGCCCCTTTGTGCTCTTCAAGGGACAAACGGTAATGGACCTTGCGGAACTCATTCACAAAGAAGTCGCCAGCTCTACTCGAGGAGCAAGGGTGTGGGGTTCGGCCAAGTTTGAAGGTCAGTTCGTTCCCGTTGATTACCAGCTTGAAGACGGGGACGTGGTGGAAATCCACACCCATTGAACACTTCAGGAATCACTTAGAAAACACTGGGCATCCTCTGCAAAGGCATCTCCCGAGAGTGCATAGGCAAGAGCGCGACAACCCACACAAGATTTGAAAGCACAACTTCCACACTGACCGCTTATTTTCGATTTGTCCTTGAGGTTAGAAAGCAAGGTGCTACCACTCAGAATATCCATGAAGTCGTCTCTGTCCAGATAACCAAGTACCAGAGGTAAACGACGGCACGGAAAAAGGGCAGCATCTGGCATAATACAGAAAGAGCGTCCCAGCTCACAGAGCGCTCCTAAAAGTGAACGCTCGGCTATCGAAATCATAAAAGCCTTGTAGGGTAAAAGCTGTAAAGGTTCCACTTCTTCCAGCCGGCAGAAAGCAATGAGTGCCTGAATTAACGTTTTCCACATCGACCTATCAAGAACCAGCTCTTTCATCAGCTTACCCTTTCCTTCCGGGACAAAGCGCTCCAAAATCAGACCTTTAACACCCAGCTCATCCAGTAAGGGGAAAAGAGACTGCCACTCCAAAAAATTATCTCGATACAGAGTATACATGACGTACACATCAAACCGCTTCTGGCGACAAATCGTCTTTAAGCTCTCAACCACCTTCTCAAAGTTACCTTTGCCACGAATGAAGTCATTGCTTTTGGGGCCCGCTCCTTCCAAGGAAATTTTAAAGGAAACCAGCTTTCTGAAACGGGAAAGCACATCAAGCAGTCCTTGATTGAAAAGAGTAGCATTAGTGATAATGCTGATTTCTTCTGCCGAAGGATGAGTTTCCAGAAGCTCGAGGATGGCAAAGAGTGTGTCCCGTACAAGGAACGGTTCTCCCCCAGTAAGCGCAAAAGTAGCCTTTAAACCATGTTTAGCAAGGCTTGCAAGCAACCTTTTCCCAACCAAAACCGGGTCAGTCCAGGAAGGGACATCTTGGAAAAAATCCTGATAACAATGCCTGCAACGGAGATTGCAGCGATTGGTAAAGTGCCACTGGAAGTTTAGCACCTCTGACATGTTGAAAAACGACTAAGGAAAGACAATTTGTACCTTGAGGTGGTCAGGATTGTCCAAAACCTCAGAAAGGGCCAGACCAAAGTCGTTCAGCGTAAAAGAGGCTGAAATCAACCTGTTGACAGGGATAGCACCGCTGGCCAGCAAATTGAGCGAATATTGCATGGTCTTTTTGACTGCAAAAGAGCCCACAATGCGCAGGTCGTTCTTAAAAATGGAGTAAGGCTCCACTTTCATTAATGCACCCCGGGGAGCTACTCCGAAAAGCAGATAGGTACCATCCGGCTGAACAAACTGCAAGGCTTGTTCTTGCACTGCGGGGATACCAGTGGCATCGACCACCACCTCAAAGCCCAGAGGAGCTATCTCACGCAATCTGGAACCCTCGCAACCATCTGCAACCACCACTGCATGTGCTCCCAGCTCCTGAGCCAGATTGAGCTTTTTCTCGCTAACATCGACCATAGTAACCAGAGAGGCACCACTTTTCTGAAAAGCGCAGAGCAATAAAAGCCCTATAGGTCCTGCACCAAAAATGAGCACCCTTTCCCCAGGGCGTAGATTACTTCTCTGAATCCCATAAATTACACAGGCCAGAGGTTCGGCCATGGCCGCTTCCTGAAAGCTCAACCCCTCCGGTATCGGAAAAAGACACTTTTCCGGAACCGCAACCAGCTCGGCAAAGGCACCACTTCTGGTAACCCCCACTGCCTCAAGGTTAAGGCAGTGATTGTTTTTGTTGATTTTACAATAGTAGCAGCGATCACAAAATATGTTGGGATCTGCTGTCACCCGATCACCAGGCTTAAACTGGGTAACCTTTTCTCCAACTCGCTCCACAACCCCCGAAAATTCGTGTCCTGCAATGATGGGGAAATCCGAAAAGTACTCTGCTTGCAAAATGTGCAAATCTGTGCCGCAAATACCACACGCTTTTACCCTGACTATCACTTCATCAGGTCTACATTCAGGTTCTGCCACTTCTTCAACAACCCACTGATTCTTGGCTTTGAAAACACAGGCTAACATTTTACCTTTCACCTCCCGAAAATAAAGACACCACTGGGAAAATCCCCAGAGGTACCAGCATAGCCAGAGAACCCACCAGAGGCACCAGTTGAGAACGAAAGCCAAAATACCAGGAAAACCCAACTGCAATAACCAACCCAGAAAGCATCGATGTCCAGGCCGCCTGACGAGTACCTCTTTTCCAGTAAAGACCATAAACATAGGGCGCCAGAAAACTTCCTGCTGTTGCACCCCAGGAAATAGACATCAGGTTAACGATGAAAGTACTTCTTTTGAAAGCAATCAGCAAAGACAGGAAAACAAACAGGCCACATAGAAAGCGCATCCAGAAAAGAGAGTTTCTTCTCCAGGATTGAGGAAAGAGATCCACCACAACAGCCGAAGAAGAAACTAACACCAGGGAAGAAAGGGTGGACATGGAAGCAGAAAAAACCAGCAGTAAAAAAATCAAAGTAAAAGCCTGAGGCATGACTTTCACAATAAGGTTAGGCATCAGCAAATCAGCATTGGGCACACCGCCCATCTGGGGAAGCTCGGTAAAAAAAAGTCGAGTAAGTGAGCCAGAAAAGTAAGCGCTGAAAGCGCAAACCAGAGCAAATATGGTGCTGACCACTGTAGCCGCAAAAGCAATTCTCTCACTCTTCAAAGAATAAAACTTTTGAACCATCTGGGGAAGTCCCCAGGGACCAAGACTGGTTAATACCACCAGTCCAAAAAGGGGCCAGAAACCTGGAGGATCAATCACATTCACCAGGGAAGGGTTTATGGCCCGCAAGTTACTTATTGCACCACTTAGTCCGCCAACCTGAGGGTGAGCCAAAAGATAAAAAACCATGAAGATAGCTCCAAAGAACATGATGCTTCCCTGCACAAGGTCGGTTAATGCAACCGCAAAAT
Organism: Candidatus Atribacteria bacterium; assembly: GCA_029982245.1. Lineage (GTDB taxonomy): Bacteria > Atribacterota > Atribacteria > Atribacterales > Thermatribacteraceae > Thermatribacter > Thermatribacter velox. The sequence continues at coordinate 5,598 of JARRBX010000061.1, forward strand.
AACCTCCCATCACCAGATACACACCAGTTAATACCGCTATCAAAAGCAGGGCCAGAACATAGGGAATACCCATTACTACATCAAAAAGGTAGCTCAAACCCATGTAAACCGAGGCTGAATAAGGAATCAAAAAGACGAAAACCAAAATTGCTGAGAATGCTTTCAGGTAAGGGTCACCATAGCGAGCGCCCAGAAACTCCGGCATGGTCATCACGTTAAGCTTTTCAGTAACTTGGCGGGTTTTCTTAGCAAGCAGTAGCCAGGCAAGCAGGGAACCAATTAGGGTATTACCCACCACAATCCATAAACTGGAAAGGCCAAAGTTCCAGCCTATGCGACCCGCATACCCTATAAAAAGCACGGCACTGAAATAGGTCGTGCCGTAAGCAAAAGCAGAAACCCAGGGACCCAAGCTTCGATTGGCGAGAAAAAAATCACTGAGAGATTTCGTTTTGCGCATGCTGTAATATCCGATAAGCAGCATACAGGCTACATACAGAACTAGAATCAACGTTTTCACTTGCTTTTGGCCTCCCTCCTCGTTATTATAGACATATGCTTGATGCCACCACGATAGAAAAAATCTTAGTCATTTTACAGGATAAAAAGCGGGAATGGCAAGATTACACCCTTTCTTCTCAAGAAAAAGACCCCTTACGTGTGCTTTTGGGATGTATCCTGAGTCAGCGCACCAAAGATGTAGTCACCCAGAAAGTGGCCGAAAGACTCTTCCGGATTGCTCCTTCAGCAGAAGCCATTGCCAAGCTTTCTGAAGAGGAGTTGAGTCGGATAATTTATCCAGTGGGTTTTTACCGCAGGAAAGCCAAAACTCTGCGAGAAGTCTCAAAAATTCTTCTCGAAAAACACGGAGGCAAAGTTCCCTCCTCACTTGAAGAATTGTTACAGCTTCCTGGAGTGGGAAGAAAAACGGCCAACCTGGTACTCAGTGTTTCCTTCGAAAAAGAAGCCATTGCCGTGGACACCCATGTTCATCGCATTGCTAACCGAACAGGTATGGTTGACACAAAAAATCCCGAAGAAACTGAGAAAGAACTACGCAAAATTATTCCTAAAAAATGGTGGAAAGAGCTCAACCACACCCTGGTTTTGTTTGGACAAAACATCTGCCTTCCCCGCCGACCCCGCTGTGGGATGTGCCCAGTCGAAAAGTATTGCGAGAAGATTGGAGTGCCAAAGTAGTGGGCTATGCAATTTTTTTGGCTGTTGTTCTCCTTGCTCCTGCCTTGCTACTTTCTTTCTTGAAAAAAGCCCAAACGGGATTTTACCTTCTCTACGTACTCAGTTTCCTTATTCCTTTAATTCTACCCCTGCCCCAAATAGAACGATTACTCCTTTTTTGCTATGCTGGCTTTGAGGGAACCTTTCTTTCCCTGTTGGCCAAAACTTATGCAGAGCTGGCAATTATCTTTTTAATGATTGGAATTCTTGCCGTCCCCAAGACTCCTTTATCCCTTCTTCCGGCACTGTTCTGGGGATGGTCTTTTGGAATGGGCAAGCTTGTCCGGGATATCCTGTTGGTGCTCTTTCATCCCCTCCATCACTTCTACGGTTACAGCCAGTTTGCAAGCTTCCTAACCCCTCTTTTGGTAATCAGGGGTGCTCTTGAGGCGCAGGTAGAAATGGCAGTTTTTGGTCTTCTGGCCCTGTGGTTTCATTCCAGAAAGCGTAAAGACAGGTCCCAGTCCCCGCTCATTCTGATTGCAGTGTTCTGCATAAAAACTCTTCACGCTCTGGTTTTGAGCTTTGCCCAGAGCACCCCCCAGGGAGCTTTGGTTTCCATTCTTTACACTTCAAGCATCCTGCCGCTTCTTTCCGTACTGGGTTATGCGATGCTCTTTGTAAGTTATCGAAAAGCAAAGGGGGTAGGCACAAATTAACCTACAGCACCTTGTAAAAGAGGTAACTGTGCTTTTTGTCATTCTGGCTTTCTTTACAGCTAACAGTGCCTTTTCCCAGCAACCATCTTATCCGGATTCGCTTCGCTACACAGTTCAGGCCCTCAAAGGCCAGCGGGAGCTGGGTACTTTCACTTACACCTTTCAGGAAGAAGGAAACGCCTTGCATATTATGGTTACCCTGGGTCAGGGAACAGAAAATCGCAAAGAAGCCGAGCTATGGCTTGCCAAGCAAAACGGCCTCCCCATTCGTTCTCGAAAATGGGTGTATACACCACGTGGAACGCTATTTATCGAAAGTAACTATTACGCTGACCATATCGAAGTTCTTCTCTCTGCAGAGGCAGGAAAGAAAAAGGCTTTTCTGTCCTCGAAAGGACCGGTCTTTGACCTGGAACAGTTACCCTTTTTAATCGGCAACGAGCAACCAAAAAGCGTTCAATCACTTGCAGTGCTCATTCCCATCTCTGGCATGATATGGAAGGCCAGGGTGGAGAAACTCCAGGAAAGCCCTGACAAAACTCTGTTTTTGCTACAAGTTGCTGGAGAAAAACTGTACCTCTATTACAAGAACAACCAGTTTTATCCCGAAAAAATAGAAGCTCCTCAGAGGGGATACCAATTAGTACTTACCAAAGTTTTTAGTGAGTAACAACCAGCTCCATAGTCTCCCCTGCGTGGAAGGGAGGCTCAAAAATCCAGGTGTGCACTTCCCCACAAAAGCCACAACGTAAATCCACCTGGTGCGGGAAGTCCAGAGTGGTAATCCTGGAAATTACCCCAAGGGGCTCAAGCCGGCCTATAAAAGAGCCGTCAAGATAGAGTTCACCGTAGGTTTCAGGGCTGGATGAGGCAAAATAAACCACTCCCAGGCGGATCTCAGCTACCACGCCGAGACCCACCCGGCATCCAGAAAAAAGGAAAATACTTAATACTGCAGCTACAACCGCAAGAAATATTTTTGGCTCAATTCTACTTCTTATCAAGAGAACAGGCTCTTTAAGCTTCAGTATATTTCGATGGTATACCCGTCGTAAGTGGGCGTTACCCACCGATCAACTAAAATCACACCGGTATTTACATCCCGCAGGACAACTCTGTGCGTTTCATTGAGGGTAATTGAATACCATCCAGTGCATTGGGGAGCATACATACCCCAGCCGTCTATTATTCCCACTAAGTTGCCATCAATGTACACCCGGGCATAATAAGAAGAATTACTGGTACATACCCTTACATCTCCAAATACAAGCGGTGGGCCAACAATTGTTACATCACAACCTACAGCCACAAAAGCACTTGTCAAAAACAACACAACCAGCACCAAAACTTTTCTGTTTACCAAACGCATCACCCCAAAAACTTCACCCCTCACAAA
>JARRBX010000062.1 GCA_029982245.1 Candidatus Atribacteria bacterium
AAAAAACGACCATTGTAAGGATCCAGACCCTTTTCTCTAAAAAAGTCGATTTTTTCAACTCTTTCAAGATATGATTGATCCTTATTTTCTCCTGCAGAAGCCAAAGAGCTATTCCCCCCTTTTCTTAATATCCAGAATCTGGTATCTGACTACACCGGCCGGCACTTTTAGTTCAACTATGTCACCCCGCTTCTTACCAAGAAGAGCCTGCGCAAGTGGTGACTCAAAAGAAATTTTTTTCTCCGAAGGGTTGGCTTCCACTGAATCAACTATGGTATAGTCAGTTTCAGTACCTCGATTAAGATTTTTCAGAAAAACCCTTACCCCAAGATGCACCTTTTCAACATCTTCCTCGGTATCCTCAACAATAATTGCCCTCTGTAACTTCTCCTCAAGAGCAAGTATTCTTCCTTCTATAAAAGCCTGCTCATTCTTTGCCTCTTCATACTCCGCGTTTTCACTCAAATCTCCAAAAGAGAGAGCGTGCTGAATCTTCTCAGCTACTTCCTTGCGTTTCACAGACTTGAGAAACTTAAGTTCTTCCTCAAGTTTTTCATAACCCTTACGGGTCAGGATGACTTTTCCATCACTGATTTTCTTTTCCATTACCTTACGCCTCCTAAAACGGCTTATCAACTTTCAGAATACCATATAGAAAGCCTCTCTCATTGTCAAGAGATAGTCTCAGTTTCCAGCAAAGCGTTGACGCCAGACACTTATGAGAAAAGCACCAGCATAGCCGCAAAAAAACCCAAAAGTCACCCCCGAAAAAACAAGAAGGGGTAAATACAGGAATATGGCTCTGCTCTCTATGTACGAAAAGGCTACCAAAAGCTGAACAAGGTTGTGGACCACCGCTGAAATCACACTGAGAACAGCAACCGAATGCATTCTCTTTGAAAGAACACAAAGAGCCAGAAAACTGCTAAGTCCTCCACTCACACTCAGAAAGAAACCAACATTTAAAAAAGTACCTCCCAAAAGATTACCCACCAGTATACGGAGCAATAAAACTAATAGGGCATCACGGGGGCCAACTATAAAAAATACGAATAAGGTAACAATATTAGCCAATCCCACTTTTGCTCCTGGTACAGGAAGCAAAGGAGAAAAGCTACCTTCCAGGATATGCAGTGCAATGGCAATACCGGTGAAGATGCCCAGATAAACTACTTTTCCGCTGTTCCAGGAACTCATTTCCAATAAAACACAAACCAAATCTACTTCGACTATTATCGCACAAAACTTTTTGAAAAACTTAAGTCGAGCTTTTAAATTCGATTTTTCCAACTCAAAGCAAGTGGTAAAATTTTTTATCCAGCAAAGAATGGATAAGTCTCCCTGAAGGAGAAAAAGATGCTCATTGCTTTCCTTTCGGACTGGGGATTAAAAAGCTATTACGTAGGAGTATGTAAAGCAGTTATACATTCCATCAACCCAGAAGCGAAGGTCATCGATCTCACCCATGAGATTGAACCTTTCTGTGTTCGAGAGGCAATGCACGTGCTTTACAGAGCATATAGAGACTTTCCACCTCGAACGGTGTTCCTGACGGTTGTTGACCATGGTGTAGGCACCGAAAGAAAAGCAATAGCTTTTTCCACCCAGAGCGGCTACTTCTTTGTAGGTCCAGATAATGGGTTATTCACCCTTGTTGCAGAAGAAGATACCATCCTTGAGATAAGGGAGCTTGCCAACGCCGACCTGTTTTACAAAAAGCAACCATCAACCAGCTTTCACGGAAGAGATATATTTGCCCCCTGCGCTGCGTTCCTAAGCAAAGGCATGCCTCTTGAAAACTTTGGACCTCTTCTTCCAGAAATTACTTTACTCGATTACCAGAAACCACGACTTGAAAAAGGTAAAATCACTGGTGAAATTGCCTTTTTTGACCGCTTTGGCAACATAGAAACCAACATTCCAGAAACCTGGCTTTTTACTCAAAAAGGACTAAAGTTTTATCAAAAATTGCCGATATATATAAGTGGTGAGATATACACAGTACACTATGCACCAACTTACGGTAGCATTCCTCAAGGTGAAATCCTGATCCATGGAGATAGTTCGGGTTTTCTGGAAATAGCCGTCAATCAAGGAAATGCTCGAGAAAGACTGAAGGCAGAAGCAGGAGCAAAAGTGCAAATTCATCTTCCTCAATAGAGGAGGAAGGGCATGTTAAATCCAAAAGAATGCTTTTCACCAGAACGGGGCTCCTCGTTAATTGAAGTTATACTTATTATCTCTATTGTAGTCTTCGCGGTAAGTGCTCTCGCTTTTCTCCTGTGGCAAACAACTTCTACCCAACATTCTGCTCAAGCACTTCTTGCGGCTACAACTGTCGCCCAGAACATTATGGATTATCTGAGAAGCAAAAGTTTCCAGGAAATAGTCGATACCTACAACCTGGAAGAAAATCCCAGTTTAGAGCTGGATTTAGCCAACTTCTGGGATGGAGACAATCCAGCGCCAGATCTCTCCTTACTACCCGGCATACTTGAAAATTCTTATCTCAGTTTTACCCGGGAAGCAGAAGACAAAATTAAACTGGTGGTTAATTTAACCTGGAAAGAACCGACAAGCCAACTTGGACAGGAGCGAAGTTTTAAGGTAGCTACTTATATTGTAAAAGGAGGACTTAATGACTACATTGTTTCGAGCTCGGAATAACAGAGAACATGGGCTCTCTATGATTGAACTACTTCTGATAATAGCTGCCTTAGGGTTGATTTTGGGAGCACTATACCAGTTTCTGTTGTTGGCTAATCGGCAAAGTCGGAGTACCACCTTTAAGCAGATTTCTGTAGACCAAGTAAATCTTTTGCTTAAAAGCATTTCACAGGAAGTTCGTAACGCCCTGTTAGTGAACATAAATTCAGAGGGAGGAGACATCAACTATTTTGACTCCCAAATTGAAGAAGAAAATCCTCAGCCTTTCCTTCTCTTCACCCTTTTTATTCCCGACCCTGAGGAGGAGAGTGAAAATCTGGAAGTGCGATACGAGATTGTGCTCAACAAAAACCTGTGGGAAGATAAAGGCGAAAAAGTATATATGCTTCAAAAAAGCATTTACCGAGAATCTTCTCTCGTCAAATCAACTGTGTTAATAGATAACATTTATTCTCTCGAAGTAGAGAGGACTTCTCAGAAAATCAGTATAGAAGTAGGAGTAGTTCTGGGAAATAGAATAAGATATTTTCACACCTCAGTAACCGTACGCAACCCTCTTCCCGCGTAAGGAGGTGAAAAGATGAGAAAAAAATTTTTGCCCAAGGAACATGGCTCAGTAATGGTGGCAGTACTTGCGCTCGTGGGAGCAGTGGCAATAATTCTTGGTGCAGCATCGACACTCACCACTTCCGGATATCGTAAAGCCCTCATTGCTGCTCGTCAGTTACAAGCTCTTTATGCCGCTGAAGCTGGCATTGAAGATTTCCTATACAAAAAAAACAATGGCATCGACATTTCAACTAACAAAGTGGGGGAAGAAGAAAGCAATTACGTTTTTCAGATAGAAGACTTTACTTTTAAGTACCCCAAAATACCCTCGGACACTATGGACTTTGTTGGTATCTCATCAGGAATTGCCAAAACTATAACCTGCAACTTTGAAGAAGAACCTTCCATGCCAGCAGTTTTTCGCAATGCATTGGCTTCAGAAACGGATTTGGAACTAACTGGAAATTCCCTCATCAGAAGCTCTGATGAAAACAAAATACATGGCAACGTATATGCCCACCACGATATCGAAGCAAAGGGCAACACATATATCTCAGGTGCAGCAATTTCAGCCTATGGTACAGTAACCATTCGAGGCAATGCAACCATTGAACAGGGAATCCTGGAAGGTGAAGCATATTATCAGGAAATACCAGAAGTCACAGAAGAAATGCGAATAACCTGGATGAACAAAGCCCAAAGTGGTACTAACTACTCTGACGACCTCACCTACTCCGGGAATAATAATCTCAACCTTAGTAATACTTTCATCGACGGGAACCTGCACCTTACCGGCAACACCCACATAACTCTTGAAAATAATGCAGTGGTATATATACGGGGCAATTTGCACATAAACGGCAATGCGTCTGTTAAAGGACAAGGGATTTTTATTGTGGAAGGGACAATTACTCTTAATGGCAACATGGAGCATGTTTTAAACCAGCCTGCTTCGGTAGCTTTTGTGAGCTTGAGCGATGGAGAATCCACAATCAACGGAAATGGAGAAGTAACCGGTGTTTTTTTTGCTCCTAACGGGACCATAAAAATAGCTGGTAACTCGCAAATATTTGGATCTGTGGTGGGTGAAGAAATCAAGTTTACAGGCAACGCAGACATAGTTTACAATGTAGACCTTCTGGATAATCCTCCACCACTTAATCCTAACGGTGTTTTCAGGCTAACCCACTGGGAAGAAAAATTTTCTTAATCAAAGGAGGTTTTTGAGGTGAACAGAAAACTTTCAGTATTGTTACTATGGATCACGATTTTCTGTTTTTTGTCCTGCGGCGTGTCATGGGGTGGAACTATTCTGGACGGTACTCCATCCAACCTTTCTTTGTCCACTGATGGAAACACTCTTTTGGTAACACTTTTTGATTCAAACGTTCTTTCCCTACTGGATGCCGACACTCTTTCCGAAAAAGCCCAAGTCGAAACCGGGATGGGTCCCCAGAGTATCGCCCTATCAAGTGACGGTTCAACCGCCTACGTCGTTAACTACAGGTCAAACAGTGTCTCGGTAATCGATCTTCTCAATTTCAGTGAAACCGCTGAAATAGCTCTGGAAGCCTTACCCCAAAATGCGGCTCTATTCGATGATCAAACTCTTTTAGTAAGTGACTGGATAAACAACAGCTTGCTGATAATAGATATAGCAAGCCAGCAGATTACCAAACAAGTCCAAGTTGGAACAGCTCCCTACGGAATAGCCGTCTCCCCTGACAAAAAATACGTTTTTGTAGCTAATTCTGGATCAGCAAGCCTCTCAGTAATTGATACCACTGCCTGGTCAGAAATCAAGAAAATACCTACCGGCCAAGCTCCCTGGGATATTAAAATAACTCCTTCTGGTAACCTTGCTGTAGTAGTCAATAGCGAATCCAACACGATAACCATTGTTGACATCCCAAACTTGAACGCAGTGGATTCAATCAGTGTGGGAGAGTGGCCCTGGTTTGTGGAAATCTCTCCAGATGGGAAATACGCTTACGTGTCAAACAATGGCTCTCGAAGTTTGAGCATAATCGACCTCGAAGAAACAACAGTTCTTCAGGAAATTAACCTTGACTTTAAACCCTGGGCCATGGCCATATCTCCAGAGGGAAATAAACTTTTTGTTATTAACAATGATGAAGCCAGTATCGAAGTCGTAAATTTACCTTGATTGGCCGGGCAGAGGGATTTCCACAGCACCCTCTGCCCTTACCAACTCTTTAATCTGACCAGCAATGCGGTCCAAAGCGCCGGGTGAACCCATTCTTTCTCGCCCAATACGGCTCATTTCGGCTCTCTTTTCGGAATCGTTAAGCAAGCACAGAAGATTTTCTTTGATAGCTTTTACCTCCGGCAGCACCACTTTTACAGCTTCTCCCAAAATTTTCTTTTGGGACTTTTTTTCCTTACCACCCACCGCCAGCACAGGGACCCCCAAACCCGCACATATCTGGTTTGCAGTACCCCCAAAACCGACTACCAGATCTGCTCCTTTCGCCACACTGGCAACCGGCCCACAAAAAATTCTTACTGGCACACCTTTCTTCCAAAAACAATCCCCGTCGCAATACCAATCAGGTGCGAAAGCAACTAGCTCTTCCAGACTCTGGTTTGGAGCTTTTACCAGAACCCATTCAACAGAAGCTTCTTGAGAAACCAGAAAAACGGCCTCAAGAAGCACGGAAAGTTTTTCAAGCTGCTGATTCCTGCTGCCAGGTAAAATAACTACCCGAAAGCCACTTTTCTTTCGCCAAAAAAAGCCCTGTTCACAGAAAGAATCTCCACCAAGGTCCATAATGGGATCGCCCACATAAACAGCTTGGGGGAGAAAACTCGAAAGAGCCCGATAGGTTTCCTCATCTTTGGTCCATATCAGTTGGGTGCACTTTTTCAAAATATTCTTTTCAAAAACGGAAAAAGGCCTCGTACGCACCGTTCTTCCCACAAGCAAAAGAAAAACTCTTCTTTTCAATCCCAAAAAAACCAGATAGGCCAGAAATACGTCTCCAACACACAAAGATAACCAAATCTTTTCCTTAATTTCGCTCAAAAGCCTTATTTGTTTTTTGAGCTGATCAACGAGCCCCGCCTTAAGATCTCTGAAGAAATTTAAAACCCCGTACTTGGCAAGTCCCTCGCTGGGCAAACTGGGGAAAGAAGCAACGATTTCTACGTTTCTTTCTAAATAGGCAATCCCCTTCCCAACCAGAGGTAAGGCCTTCACCGGGATTTCGCCTTCTAAGACTTCGCGAAGCTTATCAGAAAGAAGTGCCCCGATATTATCTTCACCATGACCGTTGGAAATAATCAACAAATGTCTTTCACTATCTTTCATCTTGACCAAGAGACGCTAAAGATTCATAAACTTCTACCAGGGAAAGATAACATTGTTTGAAAACCGGGTATAGCCTTTCATAAACCTGGGACTCTTCCTCCTTGGGAAGGAAACAATCTTTAATTTCAAGCAAATCTCTCACAGCCTCAATCCCTGGAAAAATACCTATCCCTACACCCCCAACTATAGCTGCACCCAAGGAAGTAGCTTCCTCAATCAGTGCTGGTCGCAAAACTTCCATCCCAAACATGCTGGCAAGCAACGAAGCCCAGAAATCCCCCTTCGCACCACCTCCGATAATCCGCATGCTATCTATTTGAATCCCTTGTTCCCTGAAAGCATCAAGAATAATCCTTAAGTTAAAACTCACTCCTTCAAGAACCGCTCTGACAAGGTGTGCCTTGCGATGACGAGGAGTTAGACCTATAAAAGCTCCTCGAGCATGGGGATTCCACCAGGGAGCTCGCTCACCCATAAGATACGGCAAAAAAAGCAGCTTTTCAGAACCTGGAGGTACTCGCCGAGCTTCCAGGTTCATTATTTCATAAGGGCTTATTCCCCATTCCGCAGATAATTGTTTTTCTCTATCACACAAAGTATCCCGACACCACTGGTAAGAAGCACCAGCAGCTTGCATGGTTCCAGTAGGCATGTAAAGACCAGGGATCAAATGATGAAATGTAAAAGTCCTTTTCTGGGGGTCGTAGATAGGCTCACGAGAGGCAAGTGCAATCCAGGAAGAAGAACCAAGATACGCGTAAGCCTGGCCTTCCTGAACCACACCTGCTCCACAAGCTGCGCAAGAACCATCGCCCCCACCAATGACCACCGGGGTTCCCGGCAAAAGTCCAATTTCCTGAGAAGCCTCGCTGGTTATTTCACCAATTACCTCTGTGGAAGGAAAAACCGGAGGAAGTTTTTCTATTGGCAACTCTACTGCTTCCAGAATTTCTTCTGACCAGTCTTCTTTCCTAAGGTCAAACATATTGGTCCCTGAAGCATCAGAAAAATCAGTAGCCCAGCGACCAGTAAGTTTAAAGACTACGTAATCTTTAGCCAGAAGAAATTTATGTGCCTTGCGGTAAACGTCGGGCAAATTGTTGCGTATCCACAAGATTTTAGCCAGTGAATAGTTAGGGCTTAAGCGATGCCCAGTTATCTCGTATATGGTATTTTCACTAATTCGCCTTCTAATCCATTCTACCTCGCTAACACTCCTGCGGTCTGCCCAGATAAGGATGCGATACAAAGGATTTCCATGTTCATCCACAGGCAAAGCGCCCATCATCTGGCCTGAAAAGGTGACTACCCCAATATCTTGTGGCCCAAACTTGCCTTGCGAGAGTAACTTTTGCGTAGAGCAAACAACAGCTTTCCAGTAATCACGAGGGTCCTGCTCCACAGAGAGCGAGTCAGGAAAATACGTTTCATACTGATATACGGTGCTTGCCAGACACTTCCCCTCTGCATCAAAAATACTTGCCTTGTCACCAGTTGTACCCAAATCATGGGCGAGTATCAGTTTTGACATCCTTCTCTTTTCCCTCCTCTTCGTCGCTTTCCACAATTAATCTTAGGGTAATAATCCGCTTACCCCGCATTCTTTCCACCTTAAGCAAATATCTGCCAATTTTGACCACTTCCCCCTCTTCAGGCACCTTGTCCAGGAGTTCCATTACCAGACCACCAATAGATTCGAACTCCTCGCTTTCCGGTATATCAAGACCCAAAAGTTCGTTTAACTCCTCTATTTGGATGGAAGCATCTACCAGATACTCATTTTCGCCAACTTTACGGTAGGGAGCAGCTTCTCGGTCGTGCTCATCGCGTATCTCACCAACCAGTTCTTCAAGAAGATCTTCAATGGTAACCAGACCTGCCGTACCTCCATACTCATCAAGAACAATCGCCATGTGTACTCTCCGACGTTGCATCTCACGTAGAAGTTCTATAACTTTCTTGGTAGCCGGAACAAAGTAAACCGGGCGCAATATTTCCTTAACTTTTTTGTCCAACATACCCTCTTCATAAAGCACCAGAATATCTTTAATATGGACAAATCCCACAATGTGGTCGATGTCCTCACGAAAAACCGGTATTCTCGAATAGTGATTCTTTCTAAAAACCTCCAGAACGTCTTTAACGGTAGCTTCTTCATCAACAGCAACAATGTCGGTTCGAGGGGTCATCACTTCATAAGCCATGGTGTCACCAAAGTCAAAAACCTC
>JARRBX010000063.1 GCA_029982245.1 Candidatus Atribacteria bacterium
TGCTGCCTTCCGCCGTTTAAATAACTTCTCAATCTCAACAGCAAAGAAAACAACGCTTGAAAGCAGCAAGGTCAGCAGTAATTCTCCCGCAGTAAGCGGAGCCGTTTTGAAAATCGGCCTCAGGAAAGGAACGTATATAGTTGCCATCTGCAAAATGAAAGTAAGGATAAAAGCACCCAGGAGGGGTTTATTGGAAAGAGCACCCTGCTTAAAGAAAGACTCCTTCTCTGACCTCATGGCAAGTACATTACCCATCTGGCTCAAGCAAAGCACGGTAAAGACCATGGTCTGCCAGTGAGCATGGCCTGTTTTAATGGACCAGGCCTGGGTAAAAATGGATATCAATCCCATAAGCAGGCCGACCCAGATAATCTGAAAGCCTAATCCGTGAGCAAATATGCTTTCTTTGGGATGCCGTGGAGGCCTGTTCATAACGTCTTTTTCTGCAGGTTCTCCGGCCAGAGCAAGACCGGGAAGACCATCGGTAACCAGGTTAATCCAGAGGATGTGAATTGGCAAAAGGGGCACCGGAAGCCCAAAAAAGGGAGCCAGGAATATGGTCCATATCTCTCCGGCGTTACTGGTCATCGTGTAGCGTATGAATTTCTTGATGTTGTCAAATATCCTTCTCCCTTCTTTCACCGCGTTAACGATAGTGGCAAAATTATCGTCAAGGAGAATCAGGTCCGAGGCTTCCTTGGCAACATCGGTGCCAGTAATCCCCATAGCCACTCCGATGTCTGCTCGCTTCAGAGCTGGCGCATCATTCACGCCATCTCCAGTCATAGCCACAAACTGGCCTTTATCCTGCAGGGCTCTCACAATCTTCAACTTTTGCTCAGGCGCCACTCGCGCATAAACCCGAATGTGCTCAACCCGCTCCTCGAATTCCTCAAGCGACAACCTTTCAAGCTCTGCCCCGGTAATCACTGCTTCTTCTGTATTTCCATCAAGAATTCCCAACCTCTCTGCAATGGCTTTGGCAGTGAGCGGATGGTCACCAGTTATCATCACCGGCTTAATTCCTGCTGCCTTGCAAAGGCGTATGGCTTCTTTGACTTCTTCCCGGGGAGGATCTATCATGCCCACAAGGCCCAAAAGTGTGAGTTCGTTCTCAACAACCCTTTCTTCCACTTGCTCAGGAAGGGTACGCCATTTTCTCATAGCAATGCCCAGGACTCGCAGGCCCCTGGAAGCCATGTCCTCTGCCACCTGGAGAATTTCCTCCTTGTCCACAGGTCGCAAGCCCTGAGAAGTCAGCGTGTTTTGAGATTTCTCAATCAGGTTTTCAATCGCACCTTTGGTGAAGGAAACAAAACTCACCCCATCGCCAAAAACGATTTCCATGCTTCCCGGCTCTCCCTGACCAACCTCGTGGATGGTGGTCATGCATTTGCGTTCAGAATCAAAGGGTATTTCCGATACCCGGGAGAAATCCTCCTCAAGGGTGGTCTTATCGAACCCAAATTTCTTAGCCAGGCTGTAGAGCGCAGTTTCTGTGGGGTCACCAAGTACTTTTCCTGAGCTGTCTACCTGGGCATCGTTGCTCAGTGCGAGGGCCACAAAGAACTCGGGGAAAAGGCCGTTGGGAACACCACCGCCTTTTTCGAGGTCCTTAACTTTTAGAACCTTGCCATCAACCCACATCTCTTCAACGTGCATCCTATTGAGAGTGAGGGTCCCTGTTTTGTCGGTACAGATGTAGGTTACCGAACCCAGAGTTTCCACCGCGGGTAGCTTACGGATAAGAGCGTTGCGCTTGACCATGTTTTTTGCAGTCAGGGCCAGAGCAATGGTCACTACTGCCGGAAGTGCTTCAGGAATTGCTGCCACAGCAAGAGATATAGAAGTAAGAAGCATCAGAAAGGGGTCCTCACCCCTGATGATACCAGTTATAAAAACGATGGCACAAATTCCCAAAATGGCAATTGCCAGCTTTTTGCCAAAGGCAGCCAGTCTTTTCTGAAGGGGCGTTTTGGTTTCTTCCTCTTCCTGAAGCATGGTGGCAATTTTTCCCAGTTCGGTGTTCATGCCGGTAGCAACCACCACGCCTTTGCCCCTTCCATAGGTCACGATGGTTCCTTTGTAAGCCATATTTTTTCTATCGCCAAGCGGAATATCTCCCTCTGCCAGAGGTTCCTCCACCTTTTCAACGGGTACTGATTCGCCGGTGAGGGCCGATTCATCAACCTTTAACTGGGCAACTTCCACAAGTCGCATATCAGCAGGCACGATTTTTCCCGCTTCAAGGAGTACGATATCACCGACTACCACCTGAGAAGCCGGAATGCTCTGGGGCATTCCGTCCCGGATAACTACCGCTCCCGGTGCAGCCATCTTCTTCAAAGCCGCTATAGCCTTCTCTGCCCGGTATTCCTGAACGAAGCCTATAATGGCGTTGATGATAACAATCACGATGATGGCAATGGTATCCTGAGGTTCACCAATGATTCCTGATACAAACGCAGCAGCGATGAGAACCATTATCATGAAGTCCTTGAACTGGTCAAGAAACATCTCGAAAGGAGTGCGTCTTTTCCCCTCTTTTATTTCGTTCGGTCCGTACTGGGTAAGCCTTTTCTGTGCCTCCTCCTGTGAAAGCCCCTCAAGACCAGTTTTAAGCTCTTCAAAAACCGCATTTATATCCTTTTGATACCACTCCATCAAACAGCCTCCTCACCAAAAAGCTGTAATCCAAAATGCCAAAACTGCCATCACGTTTTTACCAATATGGGCAGCGCTCTACTTTGCAAATCTTCTTCCCAGGCAATTATACCCAATTTATCAAAAACATACTCAGTCAGCAAACAAGATTTTGTTTAATACCAACTGAAGACAAGGAAGAGCCTTCGAAATCCCAAGCCAAAGCTTCCTTATCCACCCCAAGCAACTTACTCAAAAGTAAAAACTTCCAAGCCAATCTTCATTCGTCAGATCTTTCAAAAATTTTTGAACCAGAAAAAACCGATTTTTTATCACGGCGACACTAAATGACGTTGCGTAAACTTACAATCAATAATGAACCCAAATCATCAAAAAGGAGAGGAGAACATTGTTCGATCGCAAAGTTCTTCTTGCGCTTATTTTAATAACAGTTATGGGCATATTTTCTCTTGTTGGTTGCAGTACTTCAACCACCACTTTCACCATAGCAAGTAACGACTTTCAAATCTGCGAAAACCTTCTCCTTGCCTGGTATCAGGCCCTCAACGCAAATAATTTTGCCTTAGCCCTATCTTACTGCAAACCAGGAGGAATCATGTTCGATTATACAAATGACCTCTGGAGGCTCAGTATAGAATACCCATTCGCATACGTTTTCTACACAGTAACAGACATTTACGGCCACGAATACATCAACGTCAACATGATCTCCATGTACCACGACTTTTGCAAAGACTTCTACTACAACGGGTGGTACTTTAAAACTGACTGCGAAACTCGTTTCTTAATTCTCTTTGAGAAGGTTTACGGCGAGTGGAAGCTTGCCTAAAAAAACCTTTGCAGGAGGTGTTTATATGCGTCGCTTAGCCAGTTTTTTGCTTTTTGTGTGCTTTACGCTGATAACCTTTTCCTCTGCTTACGCGGTAACCACAGAAGAGCTTCTTACTCGCATTGAACAGCTCGAACAACGAGTTGCAGAATTAGAAAAACTTCTGCAACCCCCAGAAATAACCGAACAGCAAACGGTCACCTCTGACCAAATCGTGTTTGAGGGGGAAGGTATCCAGAACACAAGACCTTTCACCGTTACCGGAGCGTGGGTTATCGAGTGGCAAGCAGAAGGGAATTTTTTCATGATAACCATTTGCACCAAAGATGGAGATTACGTGGACATTCTGGGCAATGCTAAACGTGGCTCATCATACCAGCCTCAAGGAGGCAGTTACTATCTCCAGGTAAATGCTCTCGGTAAATGGAAAATTGCTATCAAAGAAGAAGGGCAAACGAAAAAGTGATTTTTCTCTTAAAACGCCAAAATGCTCAATAAAAGCACCACCTAAAGCGTTCAGTTTGTGTCAATCACAGAAATCAGGAAAGGAGAGATGCAGCGTGTCTGCCAAGAAAAAGTTATTGATGCTTTTATGCGTTATCATCCTGCTGATGGCATCGGGTATAGCGTTCCCTGCAGAATGGAAAATGGTAGCCCGCACCTACAGTGAAGACACCTTCTTCGTTGACAAATCGTTTGTTGAAGTTATCAGCCTCACCAAGTTCAAAATTATCAAAACCCAGATAAAGCGAGTTCTGGGAACAGATTCCAAAAAGCTGATAGAAAGGCTTTTCAAAGCAATTGCCTGCGCAAACAAAGAACCCTGGCCAGACGAAGCCAGCTACAAAACAGAGGACGGAACCGAGTACACAATAAGGTTGCTCGATGACTACGATGTAGAATATGCCATCTTAAAAGCCTACCTCAATCCCGAAAACTACGGTTACCTCGCCATAGAAGAGCGCTACTACAATCCGCAAGGAAAAGAGATTGGCAAAGCAAAGTTCAGCATACCTTCCACCATCAAAGAAGATTCCTTTACGTACGTATCTCCCTATTCTGCGATAGGGGCCACCATTGATTACTGCGCAGCCTATCTCAAGAAAAAGAACAGGCTATAAGATTTGCTAACCCGGTTTTTCAAAAGATAAAAAACTGCACCGGTAAAAGAGAAAGAACCACAGTGTATCAAGCTCCACCATGCAGGTTGCCCCGGGCGAGAGAGGCAAATATACCCAAAACACAAAGAGAGGCAAAAACCATAAAAGCAACTTTAACACTTGTCAAAAAGAGTGGATAGCGTTCAGGTGTGATCTGGACTCTTCCCATAAATACTGCAAAAATCAACATGGCAATTCCCATGCTGAGCATCTGCCCCACAAGCCGCATGGTAGCCAGAGTGGCCGATGCCACCCCGTAGAACTTTTTTTCAACGGAACTCATGATGGCATTGGTGTTGGGAGAGGAAAAAAGCGCAAACCCAAAGCCCAGGAGCAGCAAGCTGGCCACAATGAAAGTAAGATCTGTGGCATTGCCCAGAAAAGCAAAAAGGAAAAGCCCCAAAGCGGTAAAGGCCATACCCATTGAAGCCACCACTCGGGGTTCAACCCGATCAGAAATTCGGCCTGCAAAAGGCGAAAAGATGGCCATGACCGCAGGCTGGGCTACAAGGATTAAACCTGCACCCTGGGGATTGAAGCCTTTTATGTACTGGAGATACAGGCTCAAAAGAAAGGTCAAAGCGGCAGTAGCACTGTAGTTAATCAGTGCTGCCAGATTGGAAAAAGCAAACACTGTGTTGTTCCTGAAAAGATTCACGTCCAAAACAGGGCGAGCTACCTTCATCTCCCACACCACAAACACCAAAAAGCCCAAAGAACCAGCCAGGACCAACCAGGCTCCAGAAGTATCCGGAAGGAGAGAAAAGCCATATATCAATGCCACCAGGAAACAGGCATAAATCAACGAACCCAGAAAATCAAATTTTTCTCCCCGGGCTTCTGCCCACTCATCCTTAAGCTTCCACAGGGTAAAAACAATGACCAAAAGACCCAGGACAACGTTCAGCCAGAAAAGGCTTCTCCAACCCAGGTACTGGGTCAGAAGTCCTCCCAGAAAGGGTCCTAAGGAAAGGCCCAGATACACGGTCGCCGTGTTTATCCCCAGGGCTCTACCCCGCTCTCCTGGTGGAAAAACCGAAGTCAGAATGGCCACTCCAGTACTGAATATCATTGCCCCACCTGTTCCCTGGAGTACTCGAAAGGCGATAAGCAAAAAAGGAGAATTAGAAACTGCTGCGAGAAAAGAAGCGATGGTATAAATCAGCACACCACAGGTAAAAATCTTCTTTCTCCCATATATATCAGCCAACCTTCCCGAAGGAACCATAAACACTGCTGCAGCCAAAAGGTATGCTGTGGGAATCCAGCCCAGCAAAACTGCGTCCATGGCGAATTCTTTTCCAATGGCGGGAAGGGCCACGTTGATAGAAGAACCCATAAAGGGAGTGAGAAAAGAACCCAGCGTGATGGAAAGCAAAACTGCTCTTTTATAGGAATCAGCGCCTGTTGTAGTTAAAGTGTTTGTAAACATAGCACTCACCATTACAGTTTAACAATTTAAAAAGCCTCTTTTATGAACCCTGCCTTTTTTGAGATAGCAATAAAATAACGCTGCTGAAGACAACTCGAACAGGGCGAAATGCAACCCTTTTACCCGCTACCAGCAAAGCCAAAAGAGTGAGAGAAAATTTTCCTGTTTTCATTCACCTTACGCAGCTACCACCATCTAAACATGGTGGTTTTTCGCACCTCTCCTCTCTGCCACAACAGGTTCTGTCACTTTGCGAGCTAAAAAGATTACCACCGAATACAAAAGGACACCAGAAGGCATCTTGCTCAGTCGCTCGCTGCCACAGCGTTTAAGCTTCCACTTCACTCTTTCCAACGCCTTTGAGAAACTCGGTTATCCTTCCCCAGTCTTCACACCGGTACTCATAAATAGGCGTGCAACCAATCAACTCACTGAAGCACTTTCAGGAATAAATTTTACCCCTTCTTCTCAGGGTATCTTCAGCACTGATTGGTTGGACCGCTTTTTTCTCGACATCGTAGACAGAAACGATGTTCATTCCTTCAAAATAGCTTTTCACCCGCTGAATCTCTTCCCTCGACAACGGTTTTACTTTGCAAGGCCTTAGCGGCGTGTTAATCTGAACTTCATCAGGATTAATCTCTCTCGCAAGTTCAGACAACTTCTCGGCATCATCTTTATTTTCTTCTACAAACATTATCTGCAAAGCGAGCCTTCCTCTATATAAAGACCTGAATTTCTTTATACCATTAAAAATTGCGTCAAAGTTTATCTCTTTCATTGGCTTATTTATCGCTTCCAACGACCCCTGAGAAAAAGCATCTAATTTAGCCATTACAAAATCAGCCAGCAATAGATCTTTCACAACATCTTCTCTATCCATTAAAGAAGAATTTGTGATAACCACAACTTTTTCTCTCCGCACTTTCTTTACGGACTTTATCATTTCTCCCAGATTTTTCGCCAGGGTAGGCTCGCCTCTACCGGAAAAGGTTATATAGTCGATTCCTATTTCGGGCAAAGAAGAAATCTCTTCCAGAAGATTTTCGGTGGAAACATAAATCTTTCTTTCTGAACTGAAAAAATGAGTCTCCCCTAATTGGCAATAAATACAATCAAATGTGCAAATTTTATCTTTGCAAGACAAAGGATCTATTCCCAAAGAGCTTCCCAATCTCCAGGAAGCAACCGGCCCATAAACGTATTTCAACCTTTTCTTCCGCATATCACCACGAAACTCCCTTTTCCATACCCCTTTTCTGGCTTTTCCACTTCCTTAAGTTCTTCCAAGGGCTGGAAAATGGTTTGATAGGTAACAATTTCATCGAAGTTGTGTCTTTTCAGTAAACCTATAACTTCATCTACTGAATAAAAATTTGCCTTTTCGTAAAACTTGTGTCCCTGCTGCTTTTTTTGTTGATAAAGCCTTCCCAGATAACTATTTTTATCCACGATGCCAATGATTATCTTTCCACCGTCCCTAAGCACCCTTCTCGATTCTGACAATACCAAATCGGGATTGTCTACAAAACACAAAGTAACTACCATCAAGACAAAGTCAAACTCCGCTTCCCCAAATGGTAGCTGTTCGCCCTTGCCCAAAAACGCTTTTACACCACGCTCTTTAGCAATCTCAAGCATCTTCTCTGACGGATCAACACCGAAAGAAACGCCCAGGGGTACTGCAAACCTTCCGGTGCCAACACCAATCTCAAGTCCTTTGCCTCCCCTGGGAACTACCTGTTTCAATGCCTCTATTTCGGATAAATAAGCTAATCTATTTTTGTCGTACCATTCATCATATTCCATCGAATATGAATCAAATATACTCATCAATCTTCCCCCCAAGCCTTTTGAATCTCCATCCAAATACGTACCCCAATTATCACCAAACCACGCCAATCTTTTCGCCAGGCTGAATTATTCTTTGTAATAAGAGTTTCCTACTTGCCCAAGCTCAAACAACACCCATGAGCCCATAAACAGCCTGATGCGCCCACCTCAACAGCAATACGATGTATCAGGGAGTTCCTTGCCTAATTATACAACGGGTTCACGCAATCCCCTGACAAATATGCTTAAACGATACCTTCTCACGCCCGCAGATTCTGAGAAATCACAAAATTACCTCAACATTCCTGCCAGGTACCCTCAGAAATTGAAGCTATACAGCGATCAAGGATTGCCTGATTGCGGAAACCATCTCCAAAAGATGGGATTTCAACCACTTCTCCCCGCAGGGCTCTCACAAAAGCTTCGGTCTGAAAATAGTAATGATCGAAAGAGCCAAAATGAGGCGGACATGGAAAGAGAGCAAAATTGCTCCGAAAGTAGGTATATTCAGTCATCGATGCCGGACAGGCGAGAATTTCCTGGGGTTTTTCAACATCAACCAGGAAGCCACCCTGCTCACCGTTTACCTCCACAGTCAGGGCATTACCCCGACCCGTTGCACAGCGGGACATTTCCGCAGTCAAAAAGGCTCCCCCTTCCACTTCACCCCATACACTTACCGCATCGTCCACAGTAACCTTCTTTTTCTCTCCCGAAACAGGGTCCTTCCTTTCGGAAACGAAAGTCCTGGCGTAAGCCTTAACCCGCAGAATTTTTGATCCGGTGAGAAACTCGACCAGGTCAAAAACATGAGAACCCAGATCACCCAGAACTCCACTCCCTGCCT
>JARRBX010000004.1 GCA_029982245.1 Candidatus Atribacteria bacterium
TACCAGCAGCCTGGGCAACACCAGCGCCAGAACCCACAAAGCTTTTGCGGATATGAATGTGGCCTCCTGCTCTCAAGGAAGCTGCTTCCACCACTCCCCAGACTTCGATATCCCCCTCTGCATCTACCGAAAAACCGCTGCGTACATCTCCCCTTACTACCACACTGCCCACAAAGGAAACGCTCCCGGTCTGGGCGTCTACATCCCCCCTCACCTCAAAAACTGGATGAACAGTTATCCGATTGCCCAAAAGCTGTGGTCGCCCTGCAATAGTGGCAAACACCTGCTTTCCATCCTCAGAAAACCGGGCATTTTTACCAGCTGCTATTCTGGCCTCTCGGCCCCGAAGCGGTGGAACGGGATTGCCAAAAATATCTTCACCAGGCTCCCCTTCTTCAGGAGGTATAATTTCAGCCAGCAAGTCTCCCGGTTTCACTTCCGGTACTCTGGTAACCCCAAAAAGGTTGATTCTATCTTCCTCACTAACGATCTCTTTTGTGACTTCTTCCTCGAAGAAGAGCTTCACCCACCCGTCCTTACCCCGAACGGGGAGCCTACCCTGAGCAAGGAGATACGAACCAGGCTTTTTCAGAATATCACTCGAGTCTTGAAGAACTTCTTCCTTGAGACCCGAAACAATACCTTTGCGACTCAAAAATTCATCTATACTCTCGAAGTTGCTAATCTCTTCTTCAGACAAAGGCTTCCTGACTATCAACTCGGCCCTCATGCGGTCTTGAGGAATGAGAAGCTGAATGCGCCCCTCCTCTTCGAGAACATCCAATTTCCTTTTCTGTTCACCCATTTCGTACCCCTTCCCAAGCGAGAATCTTTACCTTGATTTTCAAAAGAGCTCGAGAAATGAGCTGCGAAACACGGGATTCCCCTAACCCCATTATGCTCCCTATCTCTTTCAAAGTCAAACCCTCGTAATAATAGAGGATAAGGCACAACCTTTCCCGCTCGGGGAGTTCTTTAATGGCTTCACTGAGTGCTTCCATAAGTTCTTTCTTCTCCAGCACCTTCTCAGGGTCGATGTATTCCCGCCTCTCACAAATGGTATCTCCAAGAGAGTTATCACCGCCAGGAATCTCTTCATCAAGCGAAAGCAAAAAACCTCCCCTGCTTTGCTCGACCATCCAGGAAAGCTCTTCTATGGAAAGACCCACTATTTCAGCCAGCTCCTCAAGGGTGGGCTCCCGACCTTCCCGGCTTTCAAACTCCCTCCAGGCACGAATCACTTCTCGCAAATTTTTTCTTTGCGTGCGGGTCAACGGATCCAGGGAACGCAGGTAATCGAGCACCGCACCCCTGATACGGGAAAGAGCGTAGGTTTCAAACTTCAAGCCTTTTTGAGGGCGAAAACGTTCCAGGGCTTGAATAAGACCCAAAACCCCATAGCTCTCCAGGTCTTCACGGTCGACATGAGGGGGCAAAAGGTAAAGCAGTCTCCCTATGGCTATCTTCACCAGATACAAGTAAGAAACCACCAGTTCCTCTCTGGCCTTTGGATCTCCATTTTTCAAGTAGCTTTCCCAGAGTTTTTCTCTTTCGGTCACCACTTTCATTTAACTACTCCTCTTTTTGAGAATTGATTTCCCCGCGAGTTAAAAACCAGCTCAGGTAAAAATAAACCACGTAAAAAATCACAATCCCAAGAAGCAGTGCCCTTAAAACAAGGGCAAATAAAGAAAACCCTCGCAAAAGACCCACCACTGCAAAAACGGTAACTGCGCACCAGGCAATCAGAAAAGCAAAAATACGGGCAATTTTCCCTGAGCCTTGCATTTCAAAGAGTAATGATCTCCCTCCCAATGGCTCTCACTTCCAGTTTTCCATCCTTCACATAAAAAAATATGCTCCTTCCCTTTTTGCCACCAACTTCCTCTGCTTTGATAGGTATGCCCAGCTCTGCAAGAGCTTTTTTGGTCATTTCCACGTTCCTCTGTCCAATATCAAAAAGGGAATTGGAACCCGAAAACATCATGGCCCCACCAGATATCTTGGCGTAAATGTCCTTTTTCAAGGCCCCTTCCTTTCTCATTGCCTCGAGCAACGCTTGAGGAGCAGTCTCAGCAAACTTAAAGGGATTAGTTTGCTTCTCGATCTTCTCTGGAAGAAGAATGTGCACCATGCCACCAATTTTGCGCACCGGATCATAGAGACAAAGACCAACACAGGAACCCAACCCCAGAATACACAAAACCTCCTCCGGGTCTTTACTCACCCTGTATTCTGCCATTCCTATGGAACTTTTCTTCATCTACACTACACCCAACGCTTTCAGGATAATTTCCAGGGAACCAGTATCTGGAATCAACATAAAGTAGCCTTCCACGTGGTCTTCTTCTTCCACAAACTCGGTTTCAATCAGCAGTGCGTAATCACCGTGTTTGGCAATTTCTATCAAAATCAAGTCCACCACCGCACCAGCCATATCCACGGCCAAAGAGGGCACGGAATGGTCAAGGCGTAGCCCTGTAAAATCAGCAAGTGCTGTAAGATAGGAGGAAGCAAGAATATTGCCAATTTCGTTCATGGCAGAAGCTGACATTTCGTCGGGCTCGAAAACCGCACTGATGTCAGATGGTGCCAGGTCTCCAAGCAACATACGCATCAGCTTCAGGGCGTTTTCCACCGTCATTATGAACAGAATATGCCCGGTTACCTCCCCGGAAACAGCAAGGTAAACTCCGAGCACCTCTTTTTCCGGACCTCCCAGCCAGTTAGGCACCTCTTTAATAGGCAACAAAGCGACCCGGGGAACAGTCATGGTAACCTTCTTGTTTACCATCTTGGAAAGAGCGGTCGCTGCATTCCCAGCCCCAATATTTCCTATTTCCCTTAAAGCATCGAGCTGCAAATCATTGAGATTATCGAAAGAAAGTCCCACCACACAACAACTCCTATTCCTTTTGATAGAAGAAAGGAGAAACGTACCGCAAACCAAATTTTTGCGCATTGTTTATGCGCTCAGTACTTCCAATCCACAGATACCCTCCATGCTCCAGAGATTGAGCAAGCTTATCAAACACGATTTCCTTTGCTTCATCTTCAAAATAAATAACCACATTACGGCACACCACAAGATCAAAGCGTTTTTTGACCTCGTCTCTTAGTAAATCGTGCTTTTCAAAAACAATATGTCTTTTAAGCAACGGTTGCACTGCAAACCGGTTTTCACTCTCTGGCACAAAGTATTTCTTAAGAAGCCCTGGGGGAACATTCTTAAGGTAGTCTTTGCTGTACACTCCTTTTTTAGCTTCTTCCAGAGCATCATAATCAACATCGGTGGCCCATATCTGGTACCCACCAAGTAGACCTTTTTCCTCAAAAAGGATAGCTAAAGAGTAGGGTTCGCTCCCAATGGAACACCCTGCACTCCAAACTCGCAGGGTTGAGGAGTTCTTTCTGGCAAGTATGTCGGGCAAAATCTTTTTTTCGAGTTCTTCAAATTTCTCGGGATTCCTGAAAAACTCAGAAACATTGATTGTAAAGCGATTTCTAAATTCCTCAACCACTTCAGGACGAGTTAAAAAAAGCTCGACATACTCCTCTACATCTTTCGCTCCGGCCCTTTGAATGATAAATTTTAACCTGCGTTGCAGCTGGTTTTCCTTGTAATAACCAAGGTCCAGACCCGTTTTTTTGAGGACTGCCTGGCGCAAACGTTCCAGCTCTGCCTTCGAAAACAAAAGCCTCACTCCTTTACGCTTCGTCCCACTCAAGAATTACCCGAGGAATTGCTTCCAGAGGAAGTACCCAGTCAGCCAGGTTCTCCCTGACCACTGCTCACTGCTCCAGGCATGCCAAAAATGAGCGCTGAATCCTGGCTTTCAGCCACCACTTTTCCTCCAGAGTTTTTTACGGCCCGACAACCTTCCAGGGCATCCTTACCCATACCAGTCAGCACCACTGCCAGAATGTTCTTTCCAAAAGCCTTTACTGCGGAAAGCAGCGTCAAATCTGCACAGGGTTTAAGCCCGGCAACTGGTGGGTCATCACTTAAAACCAGGCTTTTATCCTCTTTCATCAAAAGGTGCTTCCCTCCGGGGGCCAGAAAAGCCCGGTTAATCCAGGTTCGCTCACCACCGGAGGCTTCAGCCACTGAAAAAGGAGCAATATCGTCAAGGTGTTTGGCAAAGCGAGCAGTAAAACCTGCTGGCATATGTTGTACGATGACTGCACAGCTTTTTTTGAGGTTTTGAAGACCGGCAAAAAGTGCTTTCAAGGCACGGGGACCACCCGTAGAAGAAGCAATGAAAACCAGTTTTTCCGCTATGGCTTCACCTCCCGCCATTCTTTTTTCAGCCTTAACAGCACCCCTTGAAGAAAACCTTAGCGCTTTAAAATCCCGCAGCTTCTCAAGCGGGACCTCAACCACAGCTCTTACTTTACTCACAATCTCCTCAGCCTTTTTTTCGATGTCCAGAGAGATGCTTCCCGAAGGTTTCTGGATGAAATCCAGAGCTCCTCGCTCCAGTGCCTCAATGGTATACTGGCTTCCCTCCCCGGTTAAGGCACTGAGCATAACCACCCGATAAGGACCTCTACGCATGGCTTCATCAAGAAAAATCAAGCCATTCATGCGGGGCATCTCAACATCAAGGAGAATAACGTCCGGTGTAAACTCATTGAGTTTCTCCAGTGCCTCAACACCGTCACGTGCCGCCACAACTACTTCTATGCCAGCTTTTTCCAGAATATCGCCTATCATGCGCCGCATAAACGCTGAATCATCAACAACCATTGCTCTGATCTTTCGCACTTCAAACCAGTCCTTTCTTTTTCATTTCAATTTGCTTCTGGAAGATAAATTTCACAATCTTTTCTCGATCCGCTTCCTGAATATCGGTAAACTCGAAAGCATAGGTAGAAGGGTCTTCCTTGCGTACCACACGCGCCTTGCCAAAGATATCCTGGCCGTTGTGAAGACCAATCATGAAAAACAAATCCTGAGCATCGGCAGGAAAGGGATTTTTGTGATCTCCAAAGGAAACCAGCATTCCGCCCCCGCTTATGTTTTTGGTCAAGCCTTCTACCAGGGATTCCTCATCCCGCACACAGACCGGCAGAGAAATATCCAGACGAACATAGTTACGCCTCTGTTTGCGCACCACCTTTTGAGGAAGCTCCAGAATCAAATAGGCCAGATTTCCCTTGCGCTGACGCTCTTTTGCTTTCCCTTCAAAGAAAAAGATTTCGTTGTCACCCACAATGTAAACCTGCACCGGATCCCCTTTGCCAATCGGAACCAGTGTGCCTCGCTCTTGAGGAGCAGCAAACCAAACTTCATTATTTCTGATGCTTTCTATCCTGCTGGGATAAAAGCGCCATGTATCTTCACCATGAGAACCTTTCCACAAAACCCCGATGCTCGCTTTACGGTTAACTTGAAAAATCCTTTCTACTTCCAAGACTACTCACTCCGTACCACACGCTCGATTTTGATTTCCACGTCTCTGGGTACTTCCTCAAAGGCGAGGACCACCACTTGAGGAAGATAGCCAGAAATCAAGTCTCGGAAACCTCTCCTAATTTTACCAGTTACAACCAGCAAGGGGAAATAACCCGCATTTACCAGATACTCTATGCCAGAAGAAACCCCCTGCAATACCTTGCGGAACCTCTCAGGATCGATGGTTTCTCTCCCTTCAATTACTCCCAGGATTTTCTGCTCTAAAGATGCATCAAGTGCCAGAGCGTGCAGTTTGCCATCTCCGGTAATGTACTGCCTCACAATCATTCTGCCCAGCCTTCTGCGCACCATTTCGGTAAGGTCTTCAATGTTTTTACTCTGTGGGGCATAATCTGCCAGGGCTTCCAGAATCATGGGCAAATCCCGAATCGAAACGCCTTCCATAAGGAGATACTGCAACACTTTTTGAACCTCTCCAACCGTCATCAGGGAAGGAATAAGCTCCTCCACTACTGCCTGGTTGGTCTTTTTCACCTGTTCAAGGAGCAGGCGGACATCTTGGCGAGTGATTAACTCGTGCGCATGCTTTTTAACCACCTCAGAAAGGTGGGTAATCAGTACCGATTCGGGATCAACCAGCGTGAATCCCATCATTTCAGCCTTTTCCCGCCGGGCTTCGTTAACCCAGTAGGCGGGGAGCTGAAAAGCCGGTTCCTTAGTGGGAATACCCTCGATTTTGACTTCTCTGCTTTCGGGGTGAATGGCCAGATAGTGGTTGGGTAGAATTTCTCCCCGAGTAACTTCCACACCCCGTATTTTGATTACGTACTCATTGGGCTGGAGATGCAGATTATCACGTACTCTTATCGGCGGAACAACAAAACCTTTTTCTCTGGCCAGGTTCACACGCATCTGGGTAATCCTGCGCAATAGTCCTCCACCAGATTGAGGATCCACAAGCGGTATCAAACCGTAACCCACCTCAAGCTCGATGGGGTCCACTTCAATCATCTGGGCAATATCTTCCACGCTTCTGGGAAGCTCTTCAATCTCCGGCGCTTTTTCTGCAGAAACCTCTGCCTCCTCCACTTTAGCTCTGCTTCGCAGATAGGAAAAACCAGCTAACCCAAGAGAAAGCAGGAAAAAGGGAATTTTTGGTAAGCCTGGAAGAAGACCCAGAACCAGCAAAAGGAAAGCAGCAATCATCAAAACCCGGGGAGTACGGGTTATTTCTCGAGCGAGATCTTTACCCAGATTGTCTTCGCTCGCTGCCCGGGTAACGATCAAACCACTGGCAGTGGAAATCAAAAGAGCTGGAATCTGAGCAACCAGACCATCGCCCACCGTCAAAAGTGCATAAGTCTGCAAAGCTTCATTCATGGAAAGCCCTCGCTGCATGCTCCCTACAATCACTCCACCCAGAAAGTTAATCAGGGTGATAATAAGGCCGGCTATGGCATCCCCGCGCACAAACTTGCTGGCACCATCCATTGCTCCATAAAATTCCGCCTGGCGTTCTATCTCACGTCTGCGACGCTTGGCTTCGTTTTCATCAATGAGTCCGGCATTGAGGTCAGCATCGATACTCATCTGTTTTCCGGGCATAGCATCCAGAGTAAATCTGGCAGCAACCTCAGCAATACGGTTGGCTCCATTGGTGATGACCACAAACTGAATAATTACTAAAATCAGGAAAACGATGAACCCCACTATGTAGTTGCCACCCACCACAAAGTGCCCAAAAGCCTCGATAAGTTTACCAGCATAACCATGGAGCAAGATCAACCTGGTTGTGGAGACATTCAATGCCAATCGAAAGAGCGTAGCGAAAAGTAAAAGTGAGGGAAACACTGAAAACTGCAGGGGATTGGTGACATAACTGGTGGAAAGCAAAGTCAGCACCGCCAGGGTGATGTTGCAACTAAGGAAAAAATCAACCACAAATGGCGGAAGCGGGATGACCATCATCAAAATAATCAGTATAAAAACGAAAGCGAAAATGAAATCGCTATATTTTTTACCACTTTCCAGAGTCCTGACCAGAGTCTTCACGCTGTCCATATTTTCACCTCAAACCCTGCTCTTTTTAAGCCTGTAAACAAAGGCCAGGATTTCGGCAACTGCTCGATAGAGAAAACCCGGTATTTCCTGCCCGACCTTGCAGGATTTATAAAGGTCCCAGGCCACCTTTTTGTTTTCGACAATGGGCACCTCATGCTCTCTGGCAATTTGCTTGATGCGTTGGGCCAAGAAATTTTTGCCCTTGGCCACCAAAACCGGCGCTCTCATCACGCCACGCTCGTAACGCAGTGCACAAGCCACATGGGTGGGGTTGGTAACCACTACCTGCGCTTTGGGCACTTCCTGCATCATGCGCAGACGAGCTATCTCTCGCTGCTTGGAGCGTATTCGGGAACGCACCAAGGGATCACCTTCGGTTTTTTTAAGTTCTTCTTTGAGTTCCTCCTTGGTCATCCGGATATTGCGCTCATACTCAAAGCGCTGGTAGAAAAAATCGAAGAAACCGATACCTAAAAATAAAGCCCCCAGAGAAAAACCCAGTTTTTTCGCCACGCCACCAACCAGGAAAAGGGCGGAGCGAAGTTCCATAAAGGAGAGCGTAGAAAGCCCAGGTAGTACTGATTTGAGAATGAGATAAGCAAGTGCTATACCAAGCAGCACCTTCAAGCTCACTTTCAAAAACTCCATAAAAGTGCGTAGCGAAAAAAGCCTTTCCACACCCTTCAAAGGATTAACATATTGAAATTGAGGTTTTAACTTCTCAAAGGAAACCACAAAACCAGTCTGCAAAAAACCCAGGAAAAGGCCCATTCCTGCAGCAATCAGCACCACCGGCGCCACCATCCTGGCATAGAAAAGAAAAACGGTCTTAAAAAGGCTCAGCGCCCACTCTGCCCCCCTTTCCTGAACCTGAAAAGCACTCATCCAGAAAGTACTGGTAAAATCTTCCCACTGCTGTATCAGTGAAGTAACCAGAAAACTCACCACAGAAAAGGTTGCCAAGAATCCAAAACCCGTGCTGAAGTCTACGCTCCTCGGAACCTGCCCTTTTCTCCGCAGTTCCTCTCTGCGCCTTGGCGTTGGGGCTTCAGTTTTCTCCTGAGCCGGCATAAATCATCACCTGCAGATTGCAGATAAATTTAATTGCCAAATTCAGCCTGCAGGAGACAGGAAAAGCAGAAGCGCTCTCACAAAAAGCTCGGTAACCCGCCCCAAAACAGGTAAAAAGTAAGGCAAAGCAGAAAGGATAACCCAAATTCCTATTCCCAGATTAAGAGGTAAACCCACCACAAATACGTTCATCTGGGGTATGGCCCGGGAAATGATTGCCAGGGTGAGGTTGGTTAGAAAGAGAGCTGCCATAACCGGAGCCGCAATCTGTAGGGCTACTACCATAACCTCCTGAACCAGGTTAAGAAAAGGAGCAAGCAGGTGTTCTCCCAGCAAGAAACTCCCCGGAGGAAGCAAGCGGAAAGAGTGTACCAATGCCCGCAAAGCAAGGTGATGGCCGTCAATGCCCAGGTAGTAAAGAGTGGCCAGCATCAGGTAAAACTGACCCACCACTGAAGCGCCCAGGTTGGAAAGAGGGTCAACTACATTAACGTAACTGAATCCCATTTCAAAATCAATTATTTCACCGGCAATCTGAATACAAGCAAAAACAAAGGATACGATTAATCCCAGCACAAAGCCGGTGAGGCTCTCCGAGAAAACAGCCATCAAATAGCGAGCATCCAGGGCCATCCAGCTCTGGGGAAAATCCACAAGAGGGAAAACCATGACCGCCACCAGGAAAGCAAGACCGATTTTGGCCAGAGGAGGAATAAAGCGAGAATTCAAAACTGGAGCCATCAGAAAAAGACCCAGAAAGCGCACCCAGACCAGGATAAACGGCAAGATATTGTTAGCCAGAACTTCCAAGATGTAGCTCATATCACCTGATAAAAGAAGGCAGATTCCAGAAAAGACCCGCCGCAAAATCCATGAAAACCCGCAACATCCAGGGACCGAGCAAAGCCAGAATGAGAAACACCGCCAGAATTTTGGGTACAAAGGTGAGGGTCAGCTCATGGATTTGGGTAACTGCCTGGAAAATGCTCACCAGAATACCTACAAGCAGCGCCACACCCAGTATGGGTAGGGCAACTTTCATGACCAGCAGTAAACTTTCCCTTCCGATTTCCAGCACCAGGCTTTCCAGCAACTTTTCTCACCTCAACTAACGGACCGAGAGCACCAGGCCCCGGGTTATCAATTCCCAGCCGTCTACCAACACAAAAAGCAGTATCTTGAAAGGAAGAGAAATCATCACCGGTGGAAGCATCATCATCCCCATGGACATCAAAATGCTGGCCACCACCATGTCAATGAGCAGAAAAGGAACGTAGATGATAAACCCCAGCATGAAAGCAATTTTCAACTCACTCAAAACAAAGGCCGGAATGAGGACGTAAGTAGGCACCTCATCGCGGTTTCTGGGCCGGGGAATTTTAGCCAGAGAAACCATAAGTGCCAGATCTTTTTCCTGGGTTTGGCGGAACATGAAATCGCGCAGAATAGCTTCTCCCTTACTGAGAGCCTCATTCTGGGTGATAGCGCCATCCATAAAGGGCGTTAATACCTCCTGGTTGAGCTGAGAGAAAGTAGGCGCCATAACAAAGTAGGTTAAAAACAGGGCCAGTCCTATCAAAACCGGAGTGGGGGGTATCTGGGGAGAACCCAGGGCATTGCGTACAAAAGCCAGCACCACCACAATCCTGGTGAAAGAAGTGAGCAGAATCAAAATGGCTGGAGCCAGACTCAAAACAGTCAGAAAAATCAAAACCTGCAGAGTAAACACGAACTGTTCCGGTTGTTCGGCAGTTTGGGGTTCAATGGAAATGCGAGGGATAAAAAGCGGAGTCTCCTGAGCCAGGGCTGAACCAAAGGTAGCCAGCACCAAACTAAGCAGTACCACCCAGTAAAAGTATTTTCTGATTCTCAAAAAAGGTGACCAGCCTCTCATACTAATCGTTCTTCCTCCGCCCCAGAATGAGATCCAGATAGGAAGTGAAACCGGACGACGTGGGTTTTTGCTCCTCAAGCTCTTCCATCTGGAATTCCGCAACTTCCCGAACCGTGTTCCCACTCTGGGCCAGCATGATTACCCGTTCCCCAACTCGAAAAAGGTACACTGAGAGCTTCTGGCTGACCGGGAAAAAATCCAGCAGAACCATGTACCGAGAGGAGGCAAGACGGGGTTTTTCCCTTGCAAAACGCCTCAGAAAGTAGTAAAGACCCCATAAACACAGAATAACGAACAGGAAGGCCAGAGCCACCCTGAGCACATCGACCCCCCCTGAAAAGGAAGGAGGAGCAACTTCAGGAAGCTCGAGTTCATCCTGAGCAAAAGCTGCTCTTTCCAAGAGTGGAAGTAAAAAAAACAACCAGAAAACCCGGAGCAATCTCACGATTATTGAGCCCTCGCTTCTTTTAAGGATTTAATGCGCTCTTCAGGTTTTATAATCTCGGTAATCCGCACTCCAAAATTCTCTTCAATCACCACTACTTCACCGCGGGCAAAAAGAACATCATTCACATAGAGATCCGCCGGCTCACCAGCCAGCTTATCAAGCTCAATGATGGAACCGGGGCCTAAATCCAGAATCTCACTTATGGCAAGGCGAGTCCTTCCCAGCTCCACAATCACGGGTAAGCTCACATCCATGAGCAATTCCAGGTTAATTTTTTCGGCTGCTTCTTCTCGCTTTTTAAATTCAGCAAACTCAACCTTTTTTGCTTCAACGGTAGGCTTACTCTTTTTCTGAAGAGGTTGCTCCTCTTCCCTCGCGCCAGTCTCCTCGGCACCACCACTTTCAAGTTCTGCTTTCTCCTCTTCCTCGCTCGTTTCTTCAGGCACCACAACTTCTTCCCCAGGAAGAAGTGAGCTAACAACTTCTTTGGCCAGACTCAAGGGAACCAGCTGTATCATGGAACTATCGATAACATCTTCCACCACCAAGCGAAAGGTGATAGCCACCAGGGATTCTTCACCCTGCTCCTCTACCCATCTCCTTTCCGCTTCAGAAACATTCTCAAAAACTACCTCCGGTGGAGAAATGCTTACTCGAAGGCCCAAAAAATCAGAAAGTGCTGTTGAAGCAGAACCCATCATCTGGTTCATGGCCTCACCAAGTGCGCTGATTCCCAGCTCGTCAATCTCCTGAGGAAGATCACTTTTCCCATCGCCACCCATCATGAGACTAACCATGGCTTTAGCATCTTCGTTTTTGATGAGTAAAATATTACTTCCTCGCAAACCCTCTGCATAGAGCACCTTCACCATAATATGTTCTTCCGGGAAAAAGGCATCCATTTCCTGCGAAGAAACTACTTCAACTCGAGGAACGGTTATCTCCACTCTTTTTCCCAAAAGACCACTCAAGGCTGTGGCCGCAGAACCCATGGAAATGTTAGATATTTCCCCCAACACATCCTTTTCTTGAGAAGTTAGGAGTTCTTCACTCATGATTCGTTTCCTCCTTCAAGCGGTCTACCCGCACCGCAATTCTATTGCCTACACGCCCAGGAACACCAACCATTTTCACCTTCTTACCCACCCGGATATTAAGCGGCTTGTTAATCCTCTGATTAAGCACCACCACATCCCCCACCTCGAGTTCCAGAAAGTCGCCGAGAGAAATGTTGGTTCTTCCCAGCTCCACGGAAATAGGGAGTTTCACTTTACCCATCAAGCGTTCCACGTTTTTCTGGGTCTCTGGATCACTACTTTTCCGAGAAGCAAACCACAGCGAAGCGCTCAAGCTTCTGGTAATCGGCTCAACCACGATATACGGTATACAAACGGTCAACATTCCCTGTCGATCTCCTATTTCAATCTCAAAGCTAAAGAGAATCACCATATCGTTGCCGGATACAATCTGTACAAATTCCAGGTTAGACTCCATCGCTTCAATCCGGGGTTCGATGCTGTAAATGCTGCTCCAAGCCTCGGTCATAGCCATCATGACTCTCTCCATAATGCCACCCATGATTCGGTTTTCAATCTCGGTAAGGGCTCGGATATGAGCCGGGACCCCTCCCGGGCCTCCCAGAAGGCGGTCCAACATCAAAAAGACGATATCCAAGCTAATCTGAAGCAGACATCTTCCCTCAAGTGGCAGCATGGAAAAAATGCACAAATATGTTGGACTGGGCACTGAGCGCACAAATTCATCATAAGTGAGCTGGTCAACAGAAAGAAGGTTAATCTGTACTCTGCTTCTCAAAAAAGCCGCCAGGTTGGTAGAAGCAAGGCGCGAAAAAGCCGAAAATATCATGTGGAAAGTACGGATTTGGTCTTTGGAAAATCGCTCTGGCCTTCTGAAATCGTAGACCTTAACCCGCCTCTCCGAGACTTTTTCTTTCTCTATTTCCTGCTTAACAGCCTCAGCGGTTTCTTCTCCCTCAGTAAGGGCCTTAAGCAGCGCATCAATTTCTTCCTGAGAAAGAATCTCCTTGCTCATGCCTTACGCCCTCGTGGTTACTGCATCACAAAGTCAACAAAATAAATTTCTTCTACCTCTCCACTGCTTAAAAGACCGTTAAGCGTTTCCCGAATGTCGCGCTTCAGCTTTTCCTTCCCTTCTGGCTTAAGAAGCTCTTCAGAATTTCGGGAACTGATCACCAGGATGATGGCATCCCTGACCTCCACCATGCGTTTTTTAATTTCATCGATAACTTTCTGATCGCGAGTGGACACACCCAGCACCACTTTAACATAGCGTAACACATCCTTATCAGCAAGGTTGACCAGAAATTGCTGGTCAAAAGTGTAAACGAGGGGTGGTTTGGGTTTAGCCTCCCTTGCTCCCAGAAACTTTTGCAGTAGACCGCTCTGCTTAACGTAGAAAAAACCCATAAAAGCAACCAGTCCCAGAGTGGCAAAAAGCATGACTTTTCTCATTGGAGAAGAGCTTTTTTCTTCTTCTGAAACTTCTTCTGCTTCCTGAGCTTTTACTTCTTCTGGCATGGTGTTTACGCCTCCTTTCCACGCAAGATCACTATTTCCACCCGGCGGTTTTTTCTCCGGTGCTCCTCATCAAGGTTGGGAACCAAAGGACGATACTGCCCGTAACCAACGGCTATCAAACGCTCAGGAGGCATCCCTTCCTGCTCAACAAAGTAGCGCAGGACTGCAATGGCCCTGGCTGCAGATAGCTCCCAATTGGATGGGAAGCGGGGTGTATTGATAGGTAAATCACAAGTGTGCCCTTCAATGCGCACTGGATTGTCAATGTCTTTCAAAACATCAGCGACTGCGTGCAGAACCGGAATCATCTCCGGCCTCAAGTCGGCACTACCCAGATCAAAGAAAACGTTATCCAGAAAGGTAATCACCAGACCACGCTCATCAATCTTGATATCTACTTTCTCAGGAGAAATCGCTTTTTCCTCAATGAGCTTTTTCTCAATTTCTCTCTGTAGACCAGCCAGTTTCAACTCCACAAGGCCCGAAGGGTTAATCTGGGTAGGGGGCTTAGGAACCGGGATATCCGAGGGCTGTAAAACCCTGGGGCCACCCTCCAGGACACCCAGCGCACCCTGAATAGAGGAAATGACCTCTTTAAAACGAGCCACATCAATAGTGGACAACGCAAAAAGAAGAACAAAAAAACAAAGTAGAAGCGACATAAAGTCGCCATAGGTTTGAGTCCACAAGGGCGCACCCGGAGGTGCTTCTTCACTCTTTCTGGGCCTTGGCATTTTTCCATCAACCTCCTGCTTCTCTTCTCAAAGTTATAACTCGCTCTCCGGTTTCCCGCTCCCGCTCAAATGCTTCCCTAACCTGAGGAGCAAAGAAGGATTTGAGTTTTTCCTCAACAATGCGCGGATTATCTCCAGCCTGAATAGACAGGATACCTTCGATGATAACTTCTTTAAGCAGGATTTCTTCCTGACTTCGCAACTTAAGTTTGTTAGCCACTGGAAGACAGAAAAGATTAGCGATGATGGCTCCATACAGGGTGGTCAAAAGTGCCACTGCCATACCAGGTCCGACTTTTTTGGGGTCATCAAGGTTAACCAGCATGGCTACCAGACCAATGAGAGTTCCAATAAGGCCAAAAGCGGGGGCAAAGGTACCCATGGTCTCGAAAATGGAGCGGCCTAATTTGTGGCGTTCCTCGAGAAAGAGAAGTTCGGTCTCCAGGATGCTCTTCACCAACTGAGGGTCAGTACCATCGACCACCAGCTGAATGCCTTTTCTGAAAAAGGGGTCTTCGAAGCGTTCCGATTCTTCCTCAAGTGCCAGCAGTCCTTCTTTGCGAGCTTTTTCAGCAAGTGAAACCAAAACCGAAATGACCTCTTGCGAGGAAGGAAGTTTCTCTTTCATGGCAATTTGGAAGAGTTGGAATGCCTTCATCACCTGCTCAAAACGAAAGCTGATCATAGTCGCTGCTAAAGTTCCCCCAACGGTAATGAGAACCGAAGAAACACTGATGAAGACTTGCAGGCTTGCCGAACCAAGCATCCCCCAGAAAAGTAGAACCACTCCCAGTGCCAGACCAATAAGGGTAGCCTTATCCATTCTCCTTCCCCCATTCAGAGTGAATTTCACTAATCAATATCCGGGCCATGCCACTTTTACGTCGAAATTCGATGATTTTTTCTATCACTTCCTCCACCTTTTCCTGAACCACATACTTTTTTCCAGTAACCAAAGTAATTACCGTATCCGGAGTCGCCTCAATGGTCTCGATTAAATCTGAATTCACCACAAAAACCGATCCGTTAAAACGAGTAACTGCAATCATCTTTTCCTCCCCTGCGGGGCTCCCCTTCAAGGGGAGCCCCGGAAACATCACTAACGTTTAATGTTTATCAAATCCTGGAGCATCTCATCAGAAGTAGTTATTACCTTTGAGTTAGCCTGAAAACCTCTTTGAGTAACAATCATGTTGGTAAACTCCTGGGCCAGGTCCACATTGGACATCTCCAGTGCCCCCACTGCAATGCTTCCCCGACCACCGCTTCCTGCAGGACCGACGCTGGGCAAGCCAGAGTTGTTGGAAATCTGAAATAGATTACCACCTACCCGGAGCAGGCCCGCGGGATTGGAAAAAGTAGCCAGAGCAATCTGGGCCAGAGGTTTGGACTGACCGTTGGTGAAAATACCAGTGATTACTCCGCTTGAATCAGTGGTTACCATGTCGAGCGACCCTGCTTCGTAGCCGTCCTGCGAAGCCACATAAGCAGTGGAAGGACTTCCAAACTGAGTGAGAATCGAGAAATCCAAATTCAGGTTAAGGTCTTCAGCTCCAGTAATCGTGAACGTTGCACTGCCGGTGCCTCCTGAGCTCACCTCACCAGTTGCCGGGTCAAAAGAAAGAGTGCCCGAGCCGCCTGAGCTGGGTGCGCTGCCATCCAGGGTGGCTTCCCAGGTCCACTCATTAGGATTGGCAGTTTTTTCAAAGGTAATGGTCAGGTTATGCACGTTCCCCAGAGAATCATAAACCTGGACGCTGGTGAAATAGCTATCTCCCGTTGCTGCGTTGGCATCCAGGTTACCCTCAAAACCCACATTGCCAGTGGCTTTAGGGCTCATTTGAGTCCCCACTGGAATGATGATATCCTGTAAGGCCTGG
This sequence comes from Candidatus Atribacteria bacterium, assembly GCA_029982245.1. GTDB lineage: Bacteria > Atribacterota > Atribacteria > Atribacterales > Thermatribacteraceae > Thermatribacter > Thermatribacter velox. Next base: position 16,066 of record JARRBX010000004.1, read on the forward strand.
GTGGTGTCAATGTTGCCGTTTGAGTCAGCCATCCACCCCTGAAGACGGTAACCATTGCTGTTGACCAGTGCACCGTCGGCTGAGGTTTTCATGGCCCCATCACGAGTGTAGTAGTTTTGTTCACCGTCGCTAACCACAAAAAAGCCTGAACCTTGAATGGCGAAGTCGGTGGGATTATCAGTGGTCTGCAGGCTACCCGCCGTAAATATGGTATCGATACTACTTATAGCAGTACCCAATCCCACCTGTTTGGGGTTCACACCTCCCAACCCACCGGCTTCAGGACTTCTTGCTCCCTCAACAGTCTGGCTGAGTATATCTTCAAAAGTAACCCGGCTGGCCTTGAAGGCCACCGTATTCACATTGGCAATATTGTTACCAATTACGTCCATACGGGTCTGGTGATTTTTCAGACCAGAAACCCCGGCAAACAGAGAACGCATCATACCTTGTCAACCTCCCCTCAAGGGACCCCCGACTGAGCGGCCCAGTCCCTCTAAATTCAACCTAAATAATCACTGCCGAATCAATGTTGGTAAATACCTTCTCCTGAGAAGCTTCCATACAGGTCAAAACCGTCTTCTCAGGCACCCTGACCACAAATCCCACGCCGTCCACGATAACCAGCGAAGTTCTACTACCTTTAGCAGCGGCTCTGGAGATACCCTCCTGTAAGCGTTCTGCAGTTTTTCCGTCCAGGTTTATCCCTCGCTCCTCCATGCGGCGGCGAGCATGCAAGGAAAAACGCACTTCTTCCTCTTGCAGGAAGTTTTCAAAACGAGAAGCCCCTTGCTGCGAGTTTCTGGCACGGGAAAGCGGTGTCTTATTGGTAATATTTTCTGTCAACCAGCGGTCGTTGAAACCTATCTCCCGCACCACGTTACTCAAGAACCTCCCGAACCTCGGATAGCGAATACTCGCTACCCCCTACATTAAGGGCCAACGCATCTTCGCCCAAACTCACGCTTTCCACCACTCCCTCTTCGCCACTAACCAGCAACACTCTTTTCCCAATCAGGGTTGCTCCCTCAAGAAACAAGAGTTGCCGCAGTGAACTATTGGTATTCTGCAATTCCTCCAGGGTGGAATACTGAGCCAGCTGGGCACCAAACTCGCTTCCCTGCATGGGATCCAGGGGATTTTGATAGCGCAACTCGCACACCAGAAGTTGCAAAAAATCGTGGTGGGTTAGCTCCCTTTTATCCTGATTTTCCTGAACCTCTCCACTCCCGGTATAATATGTAGCGCTCTCCGCCGGCAGTATCATTCAGCCACACCCCCTCAAACAACCAGGTTCAGCCTTCCCTCTGACCAGGACTGAACCGGAAAATCCCGCCGAGAAAGCTCTTCATTCGGGTTATGCTGCAGCGAAAAACTTGCAAAATTATCAAACTCTTCCCTGCCATAGTAGGAGTTTTGCTGCTGGCTAACAAAACTCTCCAGATTCATGCCCTGGCTCGCAGCCCGCGCCTCGAGTAGTGCCAGATTCTCTTCAAGAAGTGCTCTGGTTTCAGGGTGTTCTACGTGCCAGACACAGCGAATTTTGTCATCGTGTTCGGTGAGCAAAACCACGATTTTGCCCAGTTCTTTGGGCTCAAGCTGAATGGTTACCTGTTTTTTGCCTCTCTCCACACTCAGTACCTGAAAAACCCGATCAAACAACTGTTTAATATCGGTATCTGATTTCACGTGCACTTCAAACGTCTCTCCAGCAAAAGCTTCTCCAGATTTTGTGCTGTGAGCATCAAAGACGGTGAGGTTTTCTCCACTGATAGAGTCTTTCTTCTGGGTATTTACATCCGGTTTCTGGTCCGCGAACACCCCGCGACGGTCCAGGGTTTCATCAGTGGTAGCAGCCTGGTTATTTTGGATATCAAACAGAGTTTCGCCTTCTGGAACCTGCTCAGAACCTGTGTTAGTCTCAGGAACCGTACTTCCTTCAAGATTTGCCTCGAAATTACTTTCACCTTCAACATGTGAAAGCTCGTTTTCTACCGAGGAGAGTTGGGCCTCCTCTGCAAGGAGAACAGCGTCCACCTCCGAGGAAGCTACACTTCCCTCCTGAAACTGGGAATTATCGCTGTTTCCCGTGATAACCGCTTCTTCAACGTTTTCTTGAGCAGCTACAGTCTCTGGCTGCAAGTCCAACAGGGTATCCTGAGCACAGAAACTATCCAGCGAGACACCGCCGCAACCAGAAGCTCCGCAATCGCCGGCATTGCTCGAAGTACCTCCACCACCAGCGAAGCCGGCCACTGCCGCTAAAACCCGCCCCAACAGGCGAGCAAGCGCTTCTTTGCTGCCCGATATCTGAAATTGAAACTCTCCACTCTCATTCCTTCCACCACTTAATTCCACTTTGCCCAGCTCACCCATATCAACACTGAAGTTAAGGCTTTGCACCTCATCAAGGAACTCTGAAACAGCATTTTCAAAGTCCAATGCCAGAAGAGGATCCAGTGCTGCAGCACCAAAAGCAGTGCTTGACAAGCTACTCTGCGTGCCGGCGCAGGAGCTTTTTGGTAAAGGACAGCTGGTAATCGGGGTTACTGCTTCCACCAGAGCTCCTCCTGTACTTTCAGCGCCACAGCGCTTTGAATTCGAAATCTGAGTAGAGAAAATACTGCTCTGTTCTGCGGCAACACCTGGTCCAGCTACAAGTTCGTTTATCATTGTTTCGAAATCCCCGGTCTCGAGTTTCTTCTCCTCAGTAACTTGTTCGGACCATTCCCTTTTTTCGATGGCAACATTTTGCTCTGGCAAAAGAGCAAACAATCCCAGTTCCATCAGTTCACCTCCCTTCCATCATTTTGCGAATGAGTGTTGCACCCCGCTCTGGGGGGAAAATGCTCAAAATCTCAGCCACATTCCTTTCTTTCATCACCGAAAATATTCGAATCACCTCCTCATCGGAAAGTTTTTCCAAAAGCCGGGCTGCTTCCTCTGGCTCCATAGCTGTGTAAATCTTAGCCAGGCGCCACAGGTTTTCCTGTTCACTTTCACTCGAAGGGGTGGAATCCTCTACTCCGGTTTGCACAGCACCTTCACTTGCTTGCGAAGCAGGAAGTGGCTCTTCTACCTCAGGCAGCACCGACTGCTTTTCTTCACCCTGGCTCACTTTGGGAAGATCCGGACCAGGGTATATCTCTTCTTCCGGTGTTTCTTCAGAAACGAGAGGAGTTTCTTCCACTGCCTCGACTGGATTTCCTTCTCCAGACTTTACAGACATAACTGGCTTCAAAAAGGGCAAATTAATAATTCCTGCAAAATTGAGAAAGAAAACCAGGGTCACCATGAAAATCAAAAGAGGAAAAACAGTATCTACAAAACCTGCTTTTTTGCGATTCTTTTTTGTTTTTTGAGACTGATTTCCCTTCTTCCCCTTAGAGCGAGCCACAGCGTTTTTTTTCTGAGATCCCGCCTTCCGTGCCATTTTTTGCACTTCCTGCTGTGCAACAGCCATCAGTAATACCCTCCTAAGATTTTCCTAAGAAAGGTCCGGGTCTCTTCAAAAGGAGGTACCCCCTGATAAGCTTCAACTCTTGACGGTCCTGCGTTGTAAGCAGCAAGAGCCAGCTCCAGGTTACCAAAGCGATCGATTAAGCTTCGTAAGTATCGGGTGCCTGCAGCGATATTTTCTCGGACATCAAAGGGATCCTGCACATCCAGCATCTTGCAAGTCTGAGGCATAAGCTGCATAAGCCCCATGGCTCCCTTGGGTGAAACAGCGTTGGGGTTTCCACCTGACTCCACCTGGACCAGTTTCTTTAATAAATTCACGTCAATCTGGTACTTATCAGCATACTCTCTGAGTATCGCCTCAAAAGAGCTTCCTTCCTCAAGGTTTTTGGAAGAGACCCTGCCTTCACGACGAAAAGTAAAAGGTGTGCCAGAAGAACCTCTTACCCGAGAAAGTAGGCTTTCTATTTCGTTGACTCTATCCAGAACTCGTGAGAGGGAAGCTGGCTGCATTTCAGATCTCCCTCCTCAGATACATCTGAATAGCCACTTCATCGAGAAGTTTCTGGTTACTCTTCTGAACATTCAGGGAAAACTCCTGGTAATCTTTCTCGCGCAATTTTTCCATAACCTTGCGCTCTAAGGAAGCACAGACCAACTCTTCCTTGGTCTGTGCAATTTGCCGCTCCAATTCCCGAAGGTAGCTTTTGAGTTCCTCTATCTTGCGCTCCAGGTTATCAAGCATTTTCTCAAAAAAGGCCTCTTCCATCAGACGCTCTCCCTGTTCCCGTTCCCGGGTCCTTTGAGCCATATACTCTTTCCTGGCCTCTTCCATGATAATGAGCTCCCTACGCTGGCGCTCAGCCAGCTTCTCAAGCTCGGCCAATTTTACTTCAATCAACTCTTCACGAACCCTCTTAACATCAAGGACTTTTTGAAGCTTAAAATTGTAGCCCATCAAGCCACCTCGCTGTCTTTCTCAACTTCAAACAGATTAAAGAGAAGCTGGAGTGTCATATCATAGGTAAATGCTTCTTCAACATCCTGGCGCAGAAAAGCTTTTACCGCTTCTATCTTTTCCAGAGCATAATCGATGCGGGGATTGCTTCCCCTCTGATAAGCCCCGATATTAATCAGGTCTTCTGCTTCCCGATAGGTGGCAAGAATTTCTCTCACCTTTTGAGCAGCCCGTTGTTGTTCCTTGCTGGTTATATCAGGCATAAGACGGCTTATACTTTGCAAAATATCAATCGCCGGATAATGTCCCTCAAAAGAGAGCTTTCTGGAAAGCACGATGTGTCCATCAAGGATTCCCCGCACTGTATCAGCAACTGGGTCGTTCATATCGTCACCCTCAACCAGTACCGTACACAGAGCGGTAATCGAGCCCTGGTGAGAAGTCCCCAAGCGTTCAAAAAACCTGGGAAGCAAAGCAAAAACTGATGGCGTATATCCCCGGGTGGTGGGTGGCTCTCCAATAGCCAGTCCCAGTTCTCTTTGAGCCATGGCCAGGCGAGTCACCGAATCCATCAAAAAGAGTACATCTTTGCCCTGGTCACGAAAATACTCGGCTATGGCACAGGCAGTAAAAGCTGCCTTAATTCTCTGCAGAGGGGGCCTATCTGAAGTGGCTACCACCACACAACTTTTACTGAGACCTTCTTTGAGGTCTTTTTCGATAAATTCGCGTACCTCTCGACCCCGCTCGCCGATAAGAGCAATAACATTCACGTCGCTTTGAGCATTGCGGGCTATCATTCCCAAAAGTGTACTCTTCCCCACCCCGCTTCCAGCAAAAATACCCACTCTCTGCCCCTTGCCACAGGTGAGAAGCGCATCTATCGCCTTCACCCCCATAGGCAGTACTTCACTGATACGCTTCCGCTGCAGGGGGTTGGGAGGTTCGTTGTCCAGAGGGTATTCATCCTGGCCTTCGATGCAACCCCTATCATCAAGGGGCTTTCCCAATCCATCGATTACCCGTCCCAAAAGCTCTTCACCAACCCTCACCCGCAACTCTTTACCCAGCGCCACCACGTCGCTACCCGGTTCAATTCCGTTTCGCTCACCAAGAGGCATAAGCAGCGTCTGTGCATCCCTGAAGCCAACCACCTCAGCAAGTATTTCGCTCTGGGTGTCCAGCGAGCGAATCTGGCACAGTTCCCCAACCTTGCAGGCTGGACCCTTGGATTCTATGACGATGCCCACTGCCCGCTGTACCTTTCCGTTAAGACGCAAGGTATCGATACTCTCCAGCTTTGCTTTCAGACGCTTGATCTCAAGCATTTTTGCTCTGTATCTCCTCCAGCAATTCTTTCTTAATCCAGTGAAGCTGGGTATCTACCCGACCATCTATGCTCCCAAAATCCGTTTCCACCAGAAAATCACCCCGTGCACAACGTGCATCCTCTCTGATTTCAAGATATTCCAGACCGTCCAGCTTACTGCACAGCTCTTCCTTGATATCCTTCAGCAAAGCAACATCCAGAGGATGCACTCTTAAAACTACTCTTTCGCGACGATTGAGCTTTTGAAGGGCCTCTTCAATCAGGTTGGCAAAGAAAGGTTCTCGCTTGGCTTCCCTGCGAATAATACGCTCTGCAATGGCCAAGCTGAGCTCCAGAATAAGCTCTTTAAGCTCGAAAAGGCTTGCTTCACGCACCCGTTTTATTTCCTGAAGCACGCTTTCCCAAAGTACAATTTTTTTCTGCAATGCTTCATACGCCTCTTTTTTTGCTTCCTCCTTACCCTGTAAAAAGCCCTCCTCAAAGCCTTGCTTTTTCAGTACCTGTGCTTCTTTCCGAGCTTCTTCCAGAATGCGCACCCTTTCTTTATGAGCTTCTTGCAAAATGCTCTCCCGATCTTTTTCTATCGCAGCACGCAATGCTTCCAGGCTTTCTTCTGTAACCCCTGCTTTCCCTTCAGGGAATTCGGTATCAGAAACGCCGTCGTGTCCCACTCTTTCCCCTCTTTCGGGGTCAACCACGACTTTTTGATCCTCGGCTACGATTGCTTTGCAAAGGTTAAATCTAAACAATGATCTCTTCCTCCCCACCACGGGCAATAACGATCTCTCCAGCCTCTTCAAGTCTGCGCACGATGTTGACAATCTTCTGCTGTGCCTCGTTCACCAAGCGAGCACGCACAGGTCCCATGTACTCCATGTCTTCTTTGAGCATCTGCGCTGCACGCTGAGACATGTTCTTGAAGATCTTTTCTCTCACCTCTTCCGAGGCGCCCTTCAGGGCTAAAGCCAGGTCTTTGTTGTCCACTTGACGCAGTACAAGCTGGATTGCCCGGTCGTCAAGCAGGGCAATGTCTTCGAAGACGAACATTTCAGACCTAATCTGCTCGGCAAGGTCAGGGTCTTTCTCCTCAATGGCCTCCAGAATGCTCTTTTCAGTACCTCGGTCACTCTTGTTAAGGATTTCTATCAATTTTTGTTTTCCAGCTACCCGGGTTAAATCCTGACCCAGGAAAGTGGAAATCTTCCGCTCCAGAATGGACTCTATTTCCCGAACCACCTCCGGAGAAGCACGGTCCATGAGGGCAAGACGCATGGCCACCTCTCCCCGCACGCCTTCTGGAAGATTCCCCAGAATTGTGGCTGACTGCTCCGGCTTAAGATAAGAGAGTACCAGCGCAATGGTCTGGGGATGTTCATTTTGGATGAAGTTGAGAATTTGTAGAGGATCTGCTCTGCGCAAAGACTCAAAGGGCGTTACTTCCAGGCTGGCAGAAAGTTTGCTGATTATTTCCTGCGCTTTATGGGGACCAAGAGCCTTTTCAAGCAGCTGCTTTGCGTATTCTACTCCGCCCTGAGCGATATAAAGCTGGGCTACCGCCATGTGGTAAAATTCATTAATTACCTCTTCTCGAATTTCGGGGGGTACTTTTTCCAGAGCTGCGATTTCCAGGGTGATATCTTCGATTTCGTTTTCAGACAGCTTCTTCAATATGGGAGCTGAAAGCTCTGGACCCAAGCTCACCAGGAGAATCGCTGCTTTCTGTCTTCCAGTTAAACCCCTACGAGGAACGATAGCCATCAACCACTCACTCCTCGCTCAACCAGTTACGGATTAGTTTCACTGCATCATCGGGCTTTTCTTCTACCAACTTTTTAATTTCCTCTTCCATACGTTTTTGAATCTCCATGCGCATTTTTTCCTCAGGACTCAGCTCAGGGGTACTACGCAGAGGTGTCACTTCCGTAGCCTCTTCATACTCAAGGGGTTCTTCTTCATAAACCTCTGCAACCACTTCCTGGGGGGCAGTTACCGCCACCAACACCTTCCGACCGATGAAATAAAGAACCAGTATCAATAAAGCCGGTACTCCATAGCGCCCCACAAGGTCTATGAGTTCCATAAACCTTTGTGCTTTGAGCGCCCTTTCTTCTTCCTGCCAGAAATCCTGATTGAAGGGCAAAGTCTCCACCACCACAGCATCTCCCCGTTCTGGGTCAATGCCGGCTGCAACCTCGACCACCCTGCGAATTTTTTCCACATCTTCAGGAGTCAGAGCGCTATCAACCAGAACAGCAACCGAAAGCCGCTTGATATCTCCGGGTAAAGCGGCATATTTTTCTAAAACACGGTTTATCTCATAATTGGTGGTCACGTTTCTCCGGGTATAGCTGCCACCCTGTTTTTCTTCTTCTGAACCGTAAACGGGAATATTGGAAGCCACACCTGCTGCTCCCCCTGCAGTGTTTGGAGTCCCTTGGTATTTCTCTTCCTCTTCCTGGGTGCTGCGAATGACTCCTTCATTGCCAGCTACTGGTTGGTAAATCTCCTTTTCTCCTTCTTTCTGTTCAAAGTTTAGTTCCACGCTGGAGCGCACCACGGCCCTGCGGCGACCCAGCACTCCCTCTAACATGCTCTGCACCCGCTGGGTTATCACGCTCTCAAGTTCCTTTTTCATCTCGAGCTGGGTGGCAGTAAGGTTGGTGATACTTCCCCAGCTTTCTTCTCCACCACCACTGGCCAAAATATCCCCCCGGTCATCAAGTATGGTTACTCGGCTGGCATCAAGACCCTCCACGCTGTTTGCAACCAGACGTGCAATGGCCTCGACCTGGTCTTCCCTCAAGCGAGCCCCGGGGCGAAGCTTTAAAACCACTGAAGCGGTGGGGAGTTTCTCCTCCTCTGCAAAAAGACTCTCCTCAGGCATGGTAATGTGTACCCGGGCACCATCCACTTCTTCAAGCTGGGCAATAGTGCGTTCCAATTCTCCCTGTAAGGCCCTTTGATAGTTAACTTTCTGCAAAAAGCTGGTTAGTCCAAAGGTGTTTTTATCAAAAAGCTCAAACCCAACCCCGGTTTGAGGAAAGCCTTCTTGAGCGAGTTTCATGCGAGCCAAATAAACTTTATCCCGGGGAACTTCTATCCTGGTGCCACCATCTGAAAGCCGGTAAGGAATGCCCAGCTCCTCAAGCTTATCCACTAACGCCCCTGACTCTTCAGGAGAAAAGCTGCGATAAAGCAGGACGTAATCGGGCTTTGAAGAGTACATGAATAAAGTTATCAAGCCTCCAACCAGAAGCACCAGAAGCAAAAGGGCGATCACCTTTTGCCCCTGGTTCATACTTTCCCAAACCTTTTTAAAGTTACCACTCAAATCGGCGAGAGGACTCCTCATAGATTACACCTGCATTCTCATTATTTCCTGATAGGCTTCGACCACTTTGTTGCGCACCTGGACGGTAAGTTCAAGCGCCAGGTTGGCTTTCTCAAGCGCAATCATTGCCTGATGGAGGTTTTCCTCTTTGCCCAGAACCACTTCCTGAATGGCCTGGTCGGCTTCTTTCTGGAGAGAATTCACTCCTTCCAAAAAACCCCCTACCAGCTCCGAAAAGGACTTTTCATTCTTATTGCTTTTCCTGGGCGAGGCAATTTCGCGACTTCCTAAGCCCTGCGAAACATCAAAAATCCTGCCTACAGCCATCACAAACACCCCCATTAACCGCCAATGTTAAGAGCGCTCTTTGCCATTTCCTTGCTCACGTTGATGGCGGTTACATTGGCTTCATAGGCCCGCAAGGCTGCCATAAGATCCACTATTTCGTTGGTAACCACCACGTTGGGATATTCCACAAGACCATTTTCATCGGCGTCAGGATGGTCAGGCTGAAAAACCTTCCTAGTGGGTGTGCTACGGTCCTCGATTATTTTGCTTACTCGCACACCTCCGTCTTCGTCAGGCTCAAAAATCACTTGTCTGCGCAAATACGGACCGCCATTCCCCGAGCGGGTAACTTCCGCGTTGGCCAGATTGGAAGCAATGACGTCCATGCGTAACCTCTCTGCCGTCAAAGCCGAAGCATTTATCCGGAAAGTATTGAAAATCTGCACTTACCGCACCTCCTTCAAAACTGTACGCAAAAGATTAAACTTGCCAGCGGTCAGTTTGCTAAGTGTTTGATAATAGAGGCCGTTCTCAAGCAGGGTAACCATCTCTCTTTCCACATCTATTGAGGAACCATCATCACGTATGGTTATGTTTTCTTCCTTGACGGGGAACATTTCTTCGCTCCTGGCTACATAACCTGGAAGATGTCTGGAAGAGGTTCTGGCAAGATTTAGCTTTCCACTTTGTTTCTCTAATCCTTTAAGCAGGCTCTCAAAGTCCAGATCCCGACGTTTATATCCTGGTGTTTCCACATTGGCTATATTGGAAGCAAGTAGTTCCTGTCTTTGAGCCGCAAAGTCTAACCCCCGCTCCAAAAGAGCAAAAACCCGATCCAGACCAAAACCGCTCATCGTTCCACCTCCACCTCTCTTCACCAGGTAGAGGATAAAATTTGTTGCCAGAAAAGGGGGGAGTTTTTAGGAATTCATTGAAGCATAAAGTTTTTTGCGGGAATGCGAAGGGAGAATTCCTAACTGGTCTCTATAAAGCGTTACCGTCCGTCGGGAAACTGAAAACCCTTGCTTGCGAAGGTAAGCAGCGATTGAAGCATCAGAAAGCGGCTTTTTGTGGTCTTCCTTTTGAATAAGCTGCTTAATCACCTGCTTGGCAGGGTAAGAGGGATCGAAAAAGAACTTTACTTCCTTGACCACTCCACTGGGCAAAAGCACCCGTTTACCCTTGAGCACCTGACACACTGCAGCAATGCTGACTCCAAGCGCTTCGGCAACTTCCTTTTGAAGTAGAGGAACAAAAGCAGTATTGTCTCCAGCAAGATACTTCTTTTCCCGGAAGACGATATATTCAAGAGCACGCAACAGAAGGCTATTGCGATAGCGCAAGCAGGAGAGAATTTCCCGTGCCTCACGCAAGCGTTCCTCCAAGAAAGACTGTTCTCGAGAATTCAAAGAAGACCTTTTACCCTTAAAAAGGGAAATGAAACCCTCATTAAGAGTTAGCTTAAGATACGGAGAATCAAAGAGTAAAACACCGTATTCACCACCACCTAACGCCACGATCTCAGCATCATAGGAAACTCTTCTGGTGTCGTCCAGCTCTTTGCGACTTCGCTCATCAAGACCCGCTTCAAAAAACTCCCGAAAGGAAACAAAAAGCGACTCTCCTTTCTTCAGAAGAAACCTTATCCGTTCAGGGTTTTTTCGAAGCTGGAAGCTCTCCTCCAGAGTAATGAGTCCCTTGCTAAGGCACTGCAAAATAACAAACTCCAGAGTATCTGTGGCCGCAAACCCTACAAATCCCTCAGCACGGACTTTCTCAATAACTCCTTGAAGCCGGTCTTCAGAAACTCCCAGATGGAAAGCAAATTTTCTCAGGTCAAGACGCAAAAACCCTTCCTCGTCAAGGTTGGCAAGGATAACCTCCAGCAATTGCAGCTCCTCTTTGCTAAGCTCTACGCAGGAAAGAATTTCCTCTTCGAGCAGCTCCTTGAAACTCCTCTTTTCAGAAAACGACCCGGGATCCTCCAGATAATAGCCGGTATCGTTCCTTACAATGCGTCCACAGTTAGGGCAAAAATCCAAATACCGATCCAGGGGTTGCTCACAGGCAAAACAAAACATACGCTCTTCAAATTCCAGAAAAGGATTTTCTTGCAGGAGTTGTTCAAGTTTTATCTCCAGTTCTTCCAGAGGAAGCATCATCATTTCTCCCGCCAGCATCATTTTGGGAATCATTTTTTGTTTCTGGTGCAAGGCGAGCGACTGGCGCAGTTCGGACTTCTTCATTCCTTAACCTCCAGAGGCAAAAAAATTGAAAACGTGCTTCCCTGGCCCTCTTCTGAGGTAACTTCCATCCAGCCCCCATGGGCACGAACAATGCTATAGCAAATGGAAAGCCCCAGACCCGTGCCCTGGGGCTTGGTGGTGAAAAAGGGCTCAAATATCCGATTCAGCTTCTCAGCCGGTATTCCCTTGCCATTGTCCTGAAAAGAAATGGCTACAAAATTTTTTTTACCCGGTTCGAAATTCGTTTCTGAAAATGGAATTTGCTCTGCAGAGAGGGAAACCTTCCTAACCGTAACCCCCAGAATGCCCTCCTCTTTATCCATTGCTTCCACAGCATTTCTTATAAGATTGAGAAAAACCTGCCTCATGCGCAACTTGTCAATCTGCAAGGGAGGAATTCCGTTCTCGAAGGAAAACTCGAGGCGCTGGTTATCCCGGAAGTAAATTCTCCCCATGTTAAGTACTTCTTCTAAGAGAACACAAATATCGACAGTCTCTCTTTTGAGAATGCTGGGTTTGGAAAAATCGATTAAATTTCTGAGGATTTCCCCACAGTGTTCGGCGCTTTTTTCAATGTTTTCAAGCCCGTGACGCACACTTTTGCAGGTGGGACAACTGAAAGAACTTCTATCCAGCTTGGCGCGCAGCATCTGCGCATATCCGTATATAACCCCCAAGGGGTTGTTGATTTCGTGAGCAATGCTTGAAACCAATCGCCCAATACTTGAGAGCCGTTCAATCTGGCGAACGCTCTCTCCAAGCTGCGCTCTTTGCGTGACATCCTCAACGATGCCTCCAAACCCCACAAAGCACTTTTCCTCCCTTATCGGGAAGAAACGAAGATTGAGCAACTTCCTGTTTCCGGAAGAATCGTGAAAGGATACATTTCTCAAGAAAAGCTCTTTTCCCTCCCAGCGAAGCTTTCTCAAAAGAGGAGCAATTTCTTCCACTCCCCCAAAAATTTGGTCTACTTTCTTTCCCAACACCTCTTTCTCTTCAAGCCCCAGAATTTCCATCATTTCCGCATTAAAAAACCACAAACTGCCCTCGGCGTCAGCCATGAAAAAACCCATTGGAAAAGCACGGAAAAAATGTTTCAGGGACGAATCTTCCCTGGAACTCTGTGCAAACTCAAGGAGCAATTTTTTATCAGCTCGTGAAAGCAAGACGGAAGGCGCAAGACACTGACCGGAAAAACCCAAAACAAGCAGCACATCGCTGGAAAGGAAAATACCGCCAAACACGAAAGCCTTCTCTTCAAGAAAAGCTTCCCAGAAGGTGTCCGGTTGCCTCTCACAATTTACAAGTAAAAGCGCAAGGTGTCTCCGGAAAAAATGCAACCCAGAATACGCAACCATCACCCACTTTCCTCCACTCTTTTTAAGGAGGACCAGCAAAGCAGCTTTTAACTTGCGACGCAGCAAATGCAAAGCCCTGCGAAAGGAATCCATCCCGTTTCTTTTTATACCACCCTACTGACCTAAAACTTTCTTGACGGCTTCAATAACTCGATCCGGTTTAAAGGGCTTCACTACAAAATCCTTGGCTCCCGCCTGGATAGCATCCACTACCATCGCTTGCTGCCCCATAGCACTGCACATGATGATTCTGGCTTTGGGATCCCGCTTTATGATTTCCCTGACTGCAGTAATGCCATCCATCTCGGGCATAGTGATATCCATGGTAACCAGGTCTGGCCTACTCTCTTCATACTTTAAGATTGCTTCTTTGCCGTTACTTGCCTCGGCAACCACCTCATAGCCGTTTTTAGTCAGGATGTCCTTCAACATCATCCTCATAAACGCAGCGTCATCTACGATCAAAATCCGTCCTGGCATTCTCTGCAAACCTCCTCAATTGTGAAAATTTCGCTAATAAGCTGGCAACATCCAGAATCAGCGAAACGGTACCATCACCAAGAATGGTAGCCCCTCCCAAACCCCGGATATCACCGATATACTCACCGAGAGACTTGATGACTATTTCTTGTTCACCAATGATTTCATCAACTACGAGACCCGCCATAGAACGAGCTGCATTGACCACTACAGTATAAAACACAGTTGAAGCAGCCTCCTGATTCGAAAAGGTTGCCTCAACTTCGCCACTCAAAAGTCCCGCCAGAGAAACCAGGGGCAAAGTGTTACCTCTAAAAAGTGTGGTGAGCACCTGGTTGAGCCAGTAGGTATTTTTTAGCTCTACTCGTTCGATTTCCACTACATCAGAAAGGGGTATAGCGAAAATTGCTTCTTTCACCTTGACCAGCAAGGCCCTGACAATGGCCAGAGTCAGAGGTAGCCTTAGATAAAAAGTAGTACCCTTCCCTTCGTGGCTTTCCACAAAAACCTGCCCGTTGATCTTTTCAATGTTTCTTTTCACTACATCCATACCCACTCCACGACCCGAAACATCGGTTACTTCTTCGGCCGTGGAAAAACCGGGATGAAAGATAAAATCAATAATCTCTTTTTCACTGAGCTTTTCCAGTTCATCGGCTTTCACCAATCCCTTTTCAAGGGCTTTTTGCTTGAGTTTCCCAAGTGATATACCCCTTCCATCGTCCTGAACCATGATTACCACTGAATTTTCCTCTTGATAGGCTTTGAGAAGAACCCTACCTCGAGCAGGCTTCCCAGCAGTTGCTCTTTCTTCGGGAGATTCTATGCCATGATCTATCGCATTGCGCAAAAGGTGAATCAGGGGATCGGTGATTTCCTCAAGGAGTGAGCGGTCCAGCTCGGTTTCTTCGCCCTCAATTACAAAATCAACCTCTTTACCAGAATTGCGGGCAATATCCCGAACCATCCTCGGAAAGCGGTTAAACACCTCAGCCAGAGGCAACATACGGGC
>JARRBX010000064.1 GCA_029982245.1 Candidatus Atribacteria bacterium
AAGGATGGTATTATTTTCGAAAACAAAGGAGGCGGTGTTTGTGAAGAGATTTTTAGTTTGTTTATTGGTACTGGTTATGACACTTTTTGCTTTTGGGTTTGCCTTTGCTTCAACCCTTGATGAAATCAAGGCCAGGGGTCAACTGATCATTGGCACTGACGCAACGTATCCCCCAATGGGATTTCATGACGAAAACGGTGAAATCGTGGGTTTTGATATTGACCTGGGCAGGGCTATAGCCGAAGAGTTGGGAGTTGAGGCTGTTTTTGTGGATACTGCTTGGGATGGCATTTTCCCTGCTCTGGATGCCAAAAAATTCGACGTCATCATTTCTTCAACCTCCATCACCGAAGAGAGGTTAAAGTCCAAAGAGATGAGCGATCCCTATTATGTTACCTCTCAAGCCATTGCTGTGTTGAAGGATAACGATTCTATTAAAGGCCCAGAAGACCTGGTTGGCAAGGTGGTTGCTGTGCAAATCGGCACCACTGGCGACCTTGCGGTTTCCGAAATTGAAGGGGTAACTGTAAAGCGTTTTGACACCATTGACAAGGCTTACATGGAGGTTTTGAATGGAAGAGCCGATGCAGTGGTGAACGACCTTTCTGAAGTTGCTTACCGGATGCGCATGCTTCCTCAAATGAAAATAGCAGGAACTTTCCGTGAAGGTGAGGACCGCTACGGAGTTACTATGCGTAAAGGGGATGTCGAGCTTTTGCAGGCCATCAATGAAGCGCTGCGCAAGATTAAAGAATCTGGTAAATATGACGAGATATACAATAAGTGGTTTGGTAGCAATCAATAAAATTTTCAGGAGGAAGTAAGGTTTGCACTTTGACTTTGCAGCCCTTTTCCGTGCTTTTCCTGCTCTTTTAATTGGAGCCTCAATGACTCTGAGGGTTACTGCGTTTTCCATTGCCCTGGGGTTGGTGATAGGCATTCTGGCAGGGTTGGGTCGGGTTTGGCCCAACCCTGTTCTTCGTCTTATTTCTTCGGCTTATATCGAACTTATCCGGGGTACTCCCCTTCTGGTGCAGATATTCATTGTGTATTTTGCTCTTCCTTCGCTGGGTCTTAACCTGGACCCTTTTGTTGCTGGAATTATTGCGATGGGTATCAACAGTGGTGCTTATGTGGGCGAAATTGTGCGGGGAGGTATTGAATCCATTGCCCAGGGACAGATGGAAGCTGCCCGTTCCTTGGGTATGACCTGGGGGCAGGCCATGCGCTACGTGATTCTTCCTCAAGCTTTCGTGCGTATTTTGCCTCCTCTGGGCAATGAATTCATTGCGCTTTTAAAAGATTCTTCGCTGGTTTCCACCATTGCCATTGCCGAACTCACCCGTACTGGTCAGATTATCATTACCAGAACTTTTAAATCCTTCGAAATCTGGACGGGAGTGGCTTTGTTCTACTTTTTAATGACCTATGCGATTTCCAAAGTGGTGAAATATTCGGAAAAGAGGCTCCAGTACAATGAGTGAGTGGGTCATCGAGGTTGAGAGTCTTAACAAGTATTTTGGGAAACACCATGTTTTAAAAGATATTGACTTCAGAGTTCGCTTTGGAGAAGTAGTAGCGATTATCGGGGCCTCTGGTTCTGGTAAGAGTACTCTCCTGCGCTGCCTGAACGGTCTGGAGCCGATACAGAGCGGCAGAGTGCTGGTGGATGGTGTGGATATTCACCAGAACGGAGTGGACCTGAATAAAGTCAGGCAGTCCATCGGGATGATTTTTCAGAATTTTAACCTTTTTCCTCACATGACGGTCCTCCAGAATATCACACTGGCCCCGGTCAAGGTGAAAAAAATACCTCTTCAGGAGGCTCAGAAAATAGCCCGAAACTTTCTCCAGAAGGTGGGTTTGCTCGACAAACAGGACGCTTATCCCTGGCAGCTTTCGGGAGGCCAAAAGCAGCGAGTGGCCATTGCTCGCTCTCTGGCGATGAACCCCAAGGTTATGATGTTCGACGAGCCCACCTCAGCGCTGGATCCAGAGACAGTCAAAGACGTTTTAGAAGTTATGAAGGAGCTGGCGCAGGAGGGAATGACCATGATTGTGGTGACCCATGAGATGGGCTTTGCCAAGGAGGTTGCTGACCGAGTTGTGTATATTGACGATGGTAAGATTATAGAAGAGGGTACTCCAGAAGAAATTTTTTACAACCCCCGCAACGAACGCACCAGAGCTTTTTTGAGTAAAGTAATCAACATTTGAAGGAGGAGCAGTATGGAGGAAAAGAGGACCAGGGTTAACATCGGTATTATTGGTTTTGGGACTGTAGGTTCCGGCACGGTCAAGGTTCTCTGGGAACAGAAGTTCGAGATAGAAAGAGCACTTGGTGTGACTGTTGAAGTGGTAAAAATCGTTGATAAAGACTGGATTAGAAGCCGTTCCATTGTAATTCCTCCCTCGCTGCGCGGTGAAGACCCTGCTGAAATCTTGAACGACGATTCCATTGACATTGTGGTGGAAGCGATAGGAGGCCTGGAGCCAGCTTTTAGCATTGTAAAAGAGGCTCTGGAACGGGGTAAAACTGTGGTGACTCCAAACAAGGAACTTATTGCCAAAAAGGGAAAGGAACTCCTGCAAGTGGCCTTGCAAAGCGGTAGTGAGCTTTTCTTTGAAGGCTCGGTGGGCGGGGGTATTCCCATAATTCATGCCCTTAAGGAACAGCTTCTGGGAGATGACATTGAGGAAATTTTTGGTATCGTCAACGGCACCACCAATTTTATTCTTTCTGAAATGTCCTTGAAGGGTGTGTCCTACCAGGAAGCGCTTAGAGAAGCACAGAGGCTTGGTTATGCAGAACCAGTACCCACCATGGATGTGGAGGGTTTTGACGCTGCGTACAAAATTGCTATTCTCGCTTCGCTTTCTTTTCGTACCCAGGTGGATGTTGACCAGGTGTACAGGGAAGGTATTACCGCTTTACTGCCTCAAGATATTGATTTCGCGCGGGAACTTGGTTACGTTATAAAACTTCTGGCTATCGCTAAAAAAGATAAAAATCAGCTTGAATTGAGAGTGCATCCGGTGCTTCTGCCTTCCTGGCACTCTTTAGCTTCGGTAAATGGCGTTGAGAATGCCATCTTTGTGAAGTCAAGAACTCGCAATTTGACCTTTATAGGTCCAGGTGCTGGTGGAGAAGCTACGGGTAGTGCCATCGTGGGTGATATAATAGAGGCGATAAGAAACTTGAAGTACTCCTGCCGGGGGAGAGCGGGGTATAACTTCACTGCTAATTTTCCGGTTAAGCCTATGAAAGAGGTCGTTAACCAGTATTGTGTGAGGATACTGGCTTATGACCGCCCTGGTGTTCTGGGGAAAATAGCTGCTGAGTTTGGGGCTTGTGGAGTAAGTCTTTCGGCGGTGAAGCAACCGGTGAGCGTTCCTGACCAGCTTACCCACATTTACTTTTTAACTCACCATACTCCGGAAAGCCAGTTGCAGCTTGCTCTGGAGCATATCCGTAAACTTTCGGTGGTAAGTGATGCTTTTGCTATCCGTGTTGAAAGCGGTTCTTGAGGAGGGTTTAGAGTTTGGATGGAGAAAAGCTGACCACTTCTCTTTACTGTTTGCAATGCCAGGAAGAAGTGGAGCATGAAATAATTTACCGGGCGGGCATTGTGCAGTCCATCATATGTAAAAAATGTGGTCTGGAAATCGGATTCGATAAGAAAAAGTTGCTGGCTCTTTATGGAGAAGAACTGGTGGAAAGAGTGCTTACCAAACCCAGGCGCTTGAGCGAAGAATATGAAAAGGACCTGACCGAATTCCTGAAAAATCTTCCCTTGCGGATTCTGACCAAGCCCTATCGTATGCTCAAGGAACTTGAGTCCTTTAGAGATTCCTAACCACTTACTCAGATATTTCCGGCACTCCTAATTGACTTCCTGGGTAACCACTGGTAGCACTTTTTCCTTAATCCAGAGAGTTACCCTTTCCATTTCTTGGGCTGAGATGGGGTGGTTGGTTTCAATCACCATTCCCAGTTTTTCGGAAAGCTGCACCTGTTCAAGGTGAGGAGAAGGGTATTCACCACCCCAGCCAGCAAGATGTGACCACCGTTTTCCCAGTATTTCTACAAACCTTACCGCTATGCCATAGCGCTCTTTCAGGGCTCTGGCCAGGTATTCAAGTTTGGCAACCAAGCCGTCAATATTCTGAAGTTCTCTTTCTACTTCCCGAACCCAGTGGTCAAATTCGAAGATCACGCTCACCTTTTTCAATCCTTTGCAGGTATTCCTCGACGATAGCCCTGGTTTGGGGTTCGATTTCTGGTAGCTTTTTGGAAATAAGTTCTTCTCCAACCTTTCTCGTTTCCGGGGAAGCATAGTCCATCAGATATTCCTTAAAGGTTAAAATGGCGTTGGGCATGCAAAAAAGATGGACCTTCCCCTTTTTGGCAATGTCCATGAAATATCTTCCCGTCCGTCCGCAGCGATAACCTGCTGTGCAGAAAGAGGTCAGGTATCCAAGTTCAGCAAATTCTCGGATTACTTCATCGAGCGAACGGGGGTCTCCAATCATGAACTGTTGTCTTTCCAGCTCCTGTTCCTGATAGCGGTCGCTGTAAGCACCTATGCCTATCTTGGTCGAGGCATCGGTTTGGGTGCATCCCACCTGGAGCACTTCTCTGCGGATATGCGCCGGCTCACGTGCAGTAATGATGAGACCCGTATAGGGAACTGAGAGACGAAGCACCGCTACCAGCCTTTTGAAGTCACGGTCGTTTACTTTATAGCGGGTTTCCTGGATAAAGGGGGTGTTCACTGCCGGCTCTAATCTGGGGAAAGATATGGTATGCGGACCCACTCCGTCGAAATGTTTTTCAAGGTCTATGGTGTGGTAGAGAAGACCCATTACCTCAAATTTCCAGTCGTACAGTCCAAACAGAGCACCTATGGCCACATCGTCTATGCCCGCTTCCTGAGCGCGATGTAAAGCGTAAAGTCTCCATCGGTAGTTGGCCTTGATTCCCTGGGGATGCACCTTGCGATAGGTTTCGTGGTGGTAGGTTTCCTGGAATACCTGAAAAGTACCAATTCCCACCTCTTTGAGGACTTTGAGTCTGCTTATATCCATGGGGGCAGCATTGACGTTGACCCGGCGAATTTCACCGTTACCCACTCGAGTTTCATACACGGCTTCGATGGTACTTTTTATGTAGTCTATGTCAGAGAGTGGATGCTCTCCGTAGACCATGATGAGCCTTTTATGTCCCAAGGATACCAAAACCTCGGCTTCCTTTCTCACTTCTTCAATGGTCAGGCGACGCCTTTTCTGACGGTCATTATCTTTTCTGAAACCGCAGTAAAGGCAGTTGTTCACACAATAGTTGCTGCAGTAAAGCGGCGCAAAGGTTACAATGCGGTCTCCATAGACTTTTTTCTTAACCAAAGCTGCGGTGCTAAAAATTTCTTCCCACAGTTCTTCATCTTCCACGTTCAAAAGAGTAGCTGTTTCTTCAGGTTCCAAACGCTCCAAGCTCAGGGATTTTGCAAGTATTTCCCTTACTTTTGTCGGCTCAGGATTGCGATTGGCATTGAGCAATTCTTCAATACGCTCATCGTTTATGAAGTCCTGACCCTTTTCAAGGTAGCGGTCTATTTCGTCTTCCTTGATTACTTCTCGCATCCACTCCTCAATGTTGAGTCTTCTGGTTTGCAAAGTTGCCTCGCTTTTCATGAGCATCCCCCTTTAAAAAAGTTGCCCGGCCTGCGAGAGCGCGCAAACCGGGCTTCATTTCTCTCACCCTTGGTTTCAGAGTTGCTCCTCACCGCAGGCGCAGCACTTTAAGTTCAACAACTTTTATTTCCTTGTCCGATTTTAATTATACCACAGGATTGGAGAATGATTTCACTTTTTTAGGAAAAAAAGCCGTGTTATAATAATCCCCTAAAGGGAGGGGTTTTCTATTAAGAGCAAAAAATGGGTTTTTTCTCCTCGAGAAAAAGAAATTCTGGATCGCATCTTGGAGCTGGCCATCGAGATGACTGGTTCAGAAAGTGGTTCTTTACTTCTCAAAGATGAGTCGGAACAACTCTATATTGCTGCTGGAAAAAATATTTTTCCAGAGCACCTGGGAAAGCGAGTTGATACCAGAGAAGCAAGTGTTTCGGCACTGGTTTCTGAGAGCGGACAGCCTCTAATCATAGACGATAGAGACCCTCAAAATTTGAGTCGTCGAAGGAGCCGTCTGCACTCCTCAATTTCCCTGCCAGTTTCCTATGAGAATGGAGAGGTGGTGGGCGTTTTAAATCTCAACGCTGTATCACGGCGCTTCAGTGAGCGGGATATTCCTCGCCTGGAAGCACTGGCTGAGAGTATTGCCCTGCTTTTGCGGGAAAACTTCCTGCGCAATCAGCGAGAGAGCCGTATCGTTGCGCTTTCTGAAATCATCTCTCTTTTTGGCAGCGTGAGATGTTTTGAAAGTGCTGAGGAAGTGTTTGAAGGGTTGAGCAACTCGGTGAGGATGCTCACTGGCGCTTCGGAGATGGCTGTTTTTAAACTCTCAGCTCGACGCCCTTACCGGGTGTTCAGGGCCAACTGGCCAGCGGAACTCAGTTGGGGTAAGCTCGATAGTCTGCACCAACCGATAAAAGAAGTGCTGGACAAAAAGTTTCCAGGGCTTGTGAGGTTCAATGGTAGGGAATCACTTCTTTTGCCCATGGTTTCTGCTCATACGGATAAGTATGTCCTGGTGGTTTTCCTCAATGAAAAGCTTGACCTGCTGGACTTACTCATTCTTTCCATTGTCGCCACACTTGCTGTGTCCTGTCTCGATAATCTATACTTTTTGAAGACTACTGAGAAGTTTACTCGAGAAAGAGAAAGAAACCGCTTGGCCAGGGAATTGCACGATGGTTTAGCCCAGATTCTTGCTTCCTTGCAAATTTATTTTCATTTTCTGGAGGGAAAATTGCCGATGGAAGATGCTGCTACGCGTTTACTGGTAGAGAAAATAAAACTTTTGACTTCAGCAGGAATTGAAGAGTCACGGTTCATTCTCTCTGAATTAAAAGGGAGCTTTGTTTCCAATAGGGAGCTTGAGTCCAGGCTTGAAGAAGTGGTACAAAAGTTTATCCCCCCACAGGTTAAGGTGCAAAAGGAGTTTCATCTGGGTTACGGTAAGATGCCTTTCTGGGTTTACAAGACCATTGTTTCCATAGTGCAGGAAGCGCTTTCTAACGTGCAGAGACATGCTCACGCTCGTGAAGCAAAGGTCATGGTTGGGGTGCGAGAAGATGGAAAACTTCATATTTCCATCGAAGACGATGGGGTTGGTTTTTCACCAAGTGAGGTGAGAAAAGCGACTGGAGAGCATTTTGGTCTTACTAACCTGAGAACTCGAGTGCGTCTCTTGAAAGGCAGGTTGCGTATTCTTTCCTCGCCGGGCAAAGGAACCAAAGTACGGGCAACCATACCCCTTGAGGTGCTTCAAGGATGAGAAAATACAAAATAGCTCTGGTGGATGATCACCCCATTTTTGTTTCTGGCCTGCGCAAGCTTCTTGAAGAGGAAGAGGATTTTGAGGTGGTTTGTGTCGCTTACAGCTATCAGGAGGCTCTAAGAAAAATCCCTGAGCAAGAAGTGGACCTGGTGATTCTGGATATCAATCTTTCCGGTGAAGATGGCATCCAGGTTTTGCGTAAATTGCGCAAAGACAATCCTGACCTTCCGGTGCTTATGCTCACTGTGGAGGAGAGCGAAGAGGTTATCTACCGTGCAGTTAGAGAAGGAGCCCGGGGTTATATCTTGAAGCATTCCTCTCCCGAACGCCTTTTGAAAAGCATTCGGGCTTGCCTTTCTGGAGAAGTGCTACTGGATTCCGGGGTGTATATGAAAGTGCTTGAGATGATGCGCAAGGAAGACCCCGAAGAGGAAAGGTCGCTCCTTTTTGAGCGGTTATCCCCAAGAGAAATAGAGATTGCCCGGTTAATAGCACAAGGAAAAAGCAACCGGGAAATTGCAGAGTTGCTTTACATAAGCGAAAGTACGGTCAAAAACCATATCAGCAACATCTTACGCAAGCTGGAGCTGAGGGACCGGGTGGATATTGCGACTCTGGTCAGCCGGGCAAGGCTTACCGAAAGCCAAGAAAAAAGATCTTGACTTTTGCTTTCTCCTTGCTCCGGGTTAAACGTCCGGAGCAAGGAGAAAATCCGTTTCTATTACTTTTCTATTCCGTTAAAGCAGTTTTTGAGGTGTTCCGGGTC
>JARRBX010000065.1 GCA_029982245.1 Candidatus Atribacteria bacterium
TATGCGAAGAAAACCCACCAGCAACTTGGGTGGGCTTTCTTCGTGCAGCGCCAGAAAAGGAAGTACGTTGAGATAAAGAAAAAGTATCCATATTTCCTGATTTTTCCGCTTTGGTATTTTCAATGCCCCTCACCCCTGCTTTATTGATTTTTGTTGTTATTAAGTACTTCCGGGTTGACCAGATTAGGGGGAATTTCCCCCTGAAGCCCCTTGATCAGGTTTTCGGCGGCCATGGTTGCCATTTTAGTGCGGGTGGCGTAAGTGGCTGAACCAATGTGGGGGGCCAGGACTACGTTGTCAAGTTTAAGCAGTTCTGGTTCCACCTCTGGTTCGTTTTCAAAAACATCCAGCGCTGCTCCTCTAATCCATTTTTCCTGAAGAGCACGAACCAGGGCTTTTTCGTCAACGATGGGCCCTCGGGCGGTGTTGATGAGGTAGGCTTCTTTTTTCATCATTTTGAGTTCTTTTTCTCCGATAAGATGGTGAGTTTGAGGCGTGAGCGGTACGTGGATGGTTACAAAATCGGCTTCCTGAAGCAATTCCGGAAGAGCTCGGTAAGAGGCTTCGAGTTCCTTTTCTATTCGCAACGGCGCTCTTTGTAAATCGTAGTATATCACTTTCATGTTGAAGCCCAAGGCCCTACGGGCCATGGCTTGCCCTATTCTTCCGAAACCGATGATGCCCAGAGTCGCACCGTACACATCAGTACCGAGAAGCAGTAGTGGTTCCCACCCTCTGAATTGACCGGCCCTCACGAATTTGTCTGCTTCAACAATACGCCGGGCAATGCCCATCATGAGGGCCCAGGCAAGGTCTGCAGTGGTTTCAGTGAGCACACCGGGCGTGTTGGTGACCATGATGCCCCGCCTGGTTGCTTCTTTTACATCGATGTTGTTGAAGCCCACGGCGTAGTTGGAAATCACCTTGAGGCCTGGCCCGGCTGCATCCATTACCTCTTTGTCTATGGTGTCGGTGAGTAGGCAAAGAATACCATCTTTATCCTTGACTTTCTCGAGCAGCACCTCTTTTGGCAGGACACCGTCAAAGTCGCTTATCTCGGCTTCAAGGTGGTGCATGATCATTTTGATTCCTTCTTCGGGAATCTTTCTGGTGATGAAGACTCGGGGTTTTGTGCTCATTTGTGGAACCCCCCTTGGGATTTGGGTGTTTGCATTTTGGATAGTTCTTGCATAAAAACCAGGACTGCCTGGAGGCGGTTGTTCCGGCTTTTATCTCCGTTAAGTTTGCTTGAAACAGACAGCAGCTACCTTTTGTAAGGCTAAACCCTGCCAGGGTTTTGGGGGTCGAAGGTTTTTTGCCTCTATGTTTTTCGTTCCAGGAGTGCTTTTGCAGTGAGCTCATCGGTTATCAGAACGTTAACCAGTTTGCCGTGCAGTGCTCCGTAAATGGCTTCGATTTTTTCTTCTCCTCCGGCGACGCCCACCACCCGGGGAATATTTTTCAGGTCAGAGAGGGTAAGTGCAATACGTCGGGTGTCGACCCGTGACAGGACCGGCTTTCCTTCTCTGTCAAAGAAGTTACCACAAATGTTGCCCACTGCGCCCCTCTGGATGAGTTCTTCCCTTTCTTCTTTGCTGATTTCGCCCGTATCGATCAGGGTTGCAGTGAGGCCGATACCACCAATCCCTACCAGAGCCATGTCGGCTTTTCTGCCCAACTCCAGTACCCTTTTAATTCGATCTTCGCTTTCTATGGCTCTTTTGGTTCTCGCATCTTTGGCAAAGGCTGGTGCGAAAAGGGGAATCACATCACCTTCAAAGGCTTCGGCAACTTTTTGTGCAAGCTCGATGGAAAGGATTTCACCGCTGAGTTTTCCATACCCCCCCATGATCTGGATTACCCTTAATCCAGGCACTTTGCGGGGAGTGAGAAAGTTGGCCATCTCGTACAGGGTTTTTCCATAGGCGATACCTATGGAGAGATACGGTTCCACCCTGTTTGTCAAATATGCAGCGGCACCCTGCCCTATTCTTTTGAGGATAAGGTCTTTTCGGTCCTGAAAAATTTTTACTACTTTGGCTTCTTCAAGATGAAACTTCTTTATCAGTGCTTCTTCGATTTTTTTATCTGATTGCTCTGGTTCAATGATTTTTATCTGGACGATACCGTCCTCGAGCGCTTTTTTCAAAAGGCGGCAAACTTTCTGGCGAGAGATGCCCAGAAGATCCGCAATGCGCTCCTGAGTGAGTTGATTGTAATAATAAAGCTTCGCTATTTCAGCTATGAGTTCGGGTTCCGGTCCTTTTCTCAATGTCTATCGTCCCCTCCCTGCTTTTTACCACGAATTGAGAGATTGTGCAAGATGTAATCCCCCCAATTGCTCAATTCGTGCCTTTATCCGAGCATTCTTTTTACCGTTTCCACGATATCCTCTACCTGAGGCACCAGATCTCTTTCAAGATGCGGATTGTAAGGAGGAGGCATTTCTTCGCCACCCAGGCGTTCTACCGGTGCGTCCAGATAGTCGAAGGCTTTTTCGGTTATCAGGGAAACAACTTCAGCCCCGAAACCTCCAAAACGAGGTGGTTCGTAGATAACCACTGCCCGATTGGTCTTTTTCACCGACTGAAGAATAAGCTCTTCATCAAGTGGTCGTAGACTTCGGATGTCAATAACTTCGGTTTCGATACCCTCTTTAGCAAGGATTTCTGCTGCTTCCAGGCTGCGTATGGTCATAATGGAGTAAGCGATGAGGGAAACGTCTTTGCCTTCCCTTTTTACCTCTGCTTTTCCAATGGGCACCAGATACTCTTCTTCCGGTACCGGCCCTTTGGTACGGTAGAGGAGCTTGTGTTCTACAAAGACCACCGGGTTGTCATCGCGAATGGATGATTTGAGCAGTCCCTTGGCATCATAGGGAGTGGCCGGGGCTACCACTTTGAGGCCGGGGACATGGGCAAACCAGGATTCAAGACTTCCCGAGTGATGTCCCGCTGCCCCGGTCCCGGAACCTGCTGGTGAACGTACCACCATGGGCACCCGGGCTTTGCCTCCGAACATGAACCGTATTTTCGCTGCCTGGTTGACCAGCTGATCGGAGCAGATGGTCATAAAATCAAAAAACATTATCTCTGCTACCGGTCGCATCCCAATAAGCGAGGCTCCCACTGCGGCACCGACGATTGCCACTTCAGAAATGGGAGTGTCGATGACCCTTTCAGGTCCGAATTCCTCTATCAGCCCCTGGGTTACCCCAAACGCTCCCCCGTAAATACCAATGTCTTCTCCGATGAGGAATACCGAGGGATTATTGCGCATTTCCTCGCGCATCGCCTCGCGGAGTGCTTCTGCATAGGTGATTATTCTATTCGGCATAGACCAATCGCCTCGCTTCCTCTATACTCAGTTCTTCGCTTGCTTCGGCAAAAGCTACGGCTTCTTCAATTTCTTTTTCGACCTTTTGTTTTAGTTCCTGAATTTTTTGAGGACTCACTTTTTCCTCTTCAAGAAGGTGTTTTTCGAAAAGCACGAGAGGGTCTCTGCGCATCCACTCTTTGATTTCTTCTTTGGAGCGGTATACGTTTTTGTCGCTTTTGGAATGCCCCTTAAAACGGTAAGTTTTGGCTTCTATGAGAGTGGGTCCTTCCCCTTTTCGGGCCCTTTCAACCGCTTCCCTGGTTACCTCGTATACTTCGAGTACATCGTTACCGTTAGCCACTACACCAGGGATTCCATACCCCTGAGCACGCTCGGCAATATCGGCAATGGCAAAAGCTTTTTTAACCGAGAAAGACATGGCATACATGTTGTTTTCACACACGAAAACCACCGGCAACTTAAATATTGCTGCCATATTTACCGCTTCGTGAAAGGCTCCGGTATTGGCGGCTCCGTCTCCAAAAAAGCAGAGCACCACTCTTCCGTTTTTCTGGAGCCTGCAGCCCAGCGCCGCTCCCACCGCAATGGGAATGGCTGAACCTACTATGCCTGTAGCTCCCAGGTTACCCTTTTCCAGGTCTGCGATATGCATGGATCCACCAAGACCCAGGCAGTAACCAGTTTTTTTACCCATCAGCTCGGCCATCATTTTTTTGACATCTGCTCCTTTTGCAATGCAGTGTCCATGGCCTCTGTGGGTTGAAGTGATATAGTCCTCAGGGCGAAGCGCAGCACAGGCCCCAACTGCCACTGCTTCCTCTCCCACGTAAAGGTGGAAGGTCCCCCAGACCTTGCCAGCCATGTATAATTCCTCAGCCGTTTCTTCGAAGTTGCGAATGAGCAGCATTTGATAATAAAGGTTAAGTTTTTGCTGAAGGTCCAGCACCTTGGCTTTCCTCCTGTTGTGAGAAATTGTTCATTTAATTTTTCACGTAACCTCTCTCCATTATATTGAATTGGTGAAATAAAGCAAGTGGGATTGGAGAAAATTATCATGATTTAAAAGTGACGGGGAAACGGAAACGTTGGGTTTACTTGCTTTTTCGTGGTTTGAGAGTCGTGAAGGCTTAGTGACAGAGAGGACAACGATAAAACACTTCTTTTGCATCAGCTTCTTTGAGATTTGGATCGGTAAGGGGGTAAAAACACCAGCTTTTTGATTTCAGGGCGACGCTTTTATTCGCTGCTCCAGTGTCCACGAGGCAGGGAAGTGCTTCCCTGCCTCGTGGACAGGATTTCTTCGAAGGCCTATCTTCCTCGGTTTTGTCCTCTTTGACGATTGTTTTGTTGATTGTGGTTTGTGTTCTGGTTGCTTTCCTGCCAGGTGTTTCTCCACTGGTTACCACTTCCATCCTGAGGTCCACTCTGGTGACGGTAGGTATTTCTCTCTTCGGGTTGACTTTCCTCAGCATTTCCGCTCCAGAGAGGTGTTCCATCTTCGTTTCTCAAGGTAAGGGGTATATCGTCCATTTGCAATTCGTAAGCCACTACGGTGTCTTCATCGACCCACTCACCAGATATGGTAATTGGGTCACCTGGTTTGGCATTTAACCCTTCAAGAAACCATACTGGTCCCAATTCTACTTCTACTGTGTTTCCGTCGCTGGTTACAATTGTGATTTCAGTTTGCGGAGCTTCTAAATCCAGACTCTGGATGGTTCCCGAGATTTCCACTATTTCACCGTTGAGGTTCTGGCCCCAGTTTGCGCTTTGGGCGTTGCCCTGGGCAAAAGCAATGCTGGTTAGGGTCAGTACCGAGATCATTGCAAGCGCTATTCCGAAAAAGTTTTTTCTCATTTCAATCACCTCTTTTAATTTCTATTCTGTTCCTATTGTAGCTTTCCAAAGTGGCGAAAGTATGAAGAAACCATGAATTGATTGTAAACACATTTTGAATGAATGGTTATAATGGCTAAATTTTTTTACGCATCAAATTTCTTCTTGCTTTAGTCTCTTGCCTGAAGCTCTTTTTTTGCGGTTGCCAGCACGTTTCTCTTTTTGATCAAGTCCTTTACGTACTGAGGATCGGGGAAGGATATGGCATTGTACACACACCATACTTGGCAAGAAGTACACCCTACCATGCATTGGAGTGGTCTGGCAACGACTGCTTTTCTCTTTTCTCGGTCATAGTCGAAAACGTTTCTCCCACAGGTGGTCACGCACATGCCACATCCGACACATTTGCTTTCATCAATGGTAGGATGCCAGTTTATTTCCTGCCGGGGTATCCCTTTCCAGTAGGTAAATTTTTCGGGTAGACTCATATGCTGTTCTCCCTTTTAGTTAGTTTGAGAATGTAAAATTTTAAAGCTTCTTCCGCGCTTTTCTTTTGCGAGGCAGGATATGTAGCACGTTTCATTGTCTTTACCTATCCCGATTTTATTCCTGCACTCAAATTGTGTTTATGGAGTTCTTTTTTGCTTGGGGGAGCAGAAAATTTTCCTTCTGCTCCCCTGTTTTACTCCTCAATCATCCAGCTTGTTCTTTGCATTCCTGGATAATTTTTTTTATTTCTTCTTTGGAGGGCACTTTACCGGCTACTTTGACTTCTCCATTCACGACCAGCCCTGGTGTAAACATGACGTTGTACTCCATTATTTTTTCGATATCCTGAACTTTTTCAATCTCTGCGTTAATACCCAGTTCTTGGAGAGCCTTGCGGGTGGTTTCCTCCAGCATTTTACATTTTGGACAGCCCATGCCGAGAATTTTGATTTCCATTTATATCTACCTCCCTCGAATTTTAAGATATTGCTCCAAAGATATAGCCTGCTATGGTAGACATGAGTACCACCAGGGTCACGTAGGTAAATGTTTTTTTAGGCCCCAGTATACTATTTATGACCAGCATGCTGGGCAGGCTCAGTGCTGGTCCGGAAAGAAGAAGCGCCAGGGCTGGGCCTTGCCCCATGCCAGAACCAAGCAGGCTCTGCAGAATGGGCACCTCGGTAAGCGTGGCAAAATACATAAATGCACCGATGATAGAAGCAAGGAAATTGGCCCTGATGGAATTTCCGCCGACCACCAATTGCACGTATTTTGCTGGAATGATACCAGCATCGGTTCCTGGCCTTCCGGTAAGGAAACCGGCTAAGAGGACGCCTACGAAAAGTAAAGGAAGAATTTGTTGCGCAAAGCTCCAGGTGGATTCTATCCACATAGAAATTTCACGTCGTTCAAACCAGCGGATAAGCATAATTGCTAAAAGCCCAAGCAAGAGAATAACCAAGTACCACTTGATGCTGTAAATTGCATTTAAAACACTCCCTGGTTGTGTTGATCTACCCCAGGTAGCAAAAACCAGTATGGCGATGAGGTTGATAAAGTAAAAAAGGGTTTGAACAAGTGATCTTTTTTCGGTTTCTGGTTTTCCCTGGACTACGAAGCCTTGAAGCCTTTCTGAGTCTTCCTTGTGAAAAATAGCAGCCATAAGCAGGCCGATGACCACAGAGAGCACCACAGCTCCTATGGCACGGGCCAGGCCCAGTCTTGCTCCCAAGATTCTTGCTGTCATGGAAATAGCCAGTATGTTGATGGCAGGACCAGAATACAGAAAGGCTACAGCAGGACCCAGCCCTGCACCTCTTTTGTAAATGCCTGCAAAGAGGGGCAATACGGTGCAAGAGCAAACTGCCAGGATGGCCCCTGATACGGAAGCCACACTGTAAGCCACCCATTTCTTGGCCTGGCTCCCAAAGTATTTCATCACTGCTTCACGGGATATGAAGTAAGCTATGGCGCCAGCGATGAAAAGAGCAGGGATAAGACAGGTTAAAACGTGCAAGCGTGCGTATTCTTGCAACATGTAAAGGGCCTCAAGAACGGCTCCCGTGAAACGGGAACTGTTGAGGGGCATGAAATATGCTACCAGAAAGACAACAACCATAGCGCTGAGTTTTTGCCAGTTATGTTGCAGCATACTGTTATCACCTCTTTAAAGAAGCAATATAGCGACTTTCCATATCTTTTTTCAGGATTTCCTGGGCTCCTTTAAGTAATTCAGAAACTGTAGGAGTTTTCAACCAACACTCCACCCTTAGTCCCTGTTTTTCGCTTTCTATAATTCCAGCGTTTTTAAGGATGCTCAAATGTTTGGAGACGGAGGGCTGGTCGATTTGAGTTTGGGCAGCTATTTCGCATACACACATTTTTCCATGTTCCTCAAGGAGTTCGATTATTTTGATTCTTTTGGGGTGGGCCAGAGCCCGAAAGATGTTGGCATACATTTCATAGACATCCGCAGCCATTTTTGTTCCTCCTGATAGTCGACTTTTGAACTATATTACCATATTAGCATATAGTAAAACAAGCTACAAGGTTTTTAATTTGCAAATACTTTTTCGTTGCTTTAAAACTTTCTTTCTTTTTTCTGCGTAACTATAAAGAGGAGGTGTGATTGTGAAGAGCGTATTGGTATTAGTAATGCTTAGTCTGGTTTTTCTCGCTGGGTGTAGTGGTTTTTCACTTACACCGGAAGAAGTGGAAGTTAAGGCGCTTCTCGACCGTTATGGCAATGCTTTGCTCGATGGTGATTACGAGGAAGCGAGGAATTGTCTTTTCCCGGGAGGGCCACACGATCAGAATTTTGAAATCAATTTTTCCCGCATTCAGGGTATTTTGCAGGCTCAACCTGAATACTCAGGAGGCGTATGCAGTTTGCCCCTTTTTGGAGTGAAAGTTGCACGTCTTCTGGTCGAAGGCGAATGGGCAGAAGTAACCCTGGAAAGTCGGCAAGTTTGTGGTTTTTGCGAAAACAGCTGGATAATATCCTATCCTCTTCCTGCCGAAGAAGAATATGTATATCCTG
>JARRBX010000005.1 GCA_029982245.1 Candidatus Atribacteria bacterium
TCGATTTCATTATACAAGCGACCACTCTAAAAGTCAAAGGGTGGAAAAAATTTTTTCCACCAACCGTCGTTCTCTCTTGAGGGTCTTAAAACAATCACTAACGAAGGAAGAACCTACAAAAGCTTTCTGAATGAAGGGTAAGAATGAAGGGTAAATCACAATGCAGAAGCTATAATAATATGGTAGACTGATAGCTGCTAAAATTTTGGAGTTGATTAACCAATGGTTAGAAATGATTCTTCCAGGAAATGGTGGCAAATACTGAGTATGTTTTTAAAGTTACGGTCTTTATACAGAGAACGTCGTAAAAGCATTGAAGAGTTGGGAGCAAAAGTTTATGAACTTTATCGCAAAAATGAGCTTGACACAGAAAAGTTTAAAGAATACTGCCAAAAGGTGCTTTCTCTTGAAGAAGAAATAGAAGAAATCAAGGAAAAGTTGCTTAGCTTCAAAAGAGAAAAAATTTTTTGCAAATCATGTGGGCAAGATATAAGCCCGGAGATGTCTTATTGTCCCTATTGTGGGACTCCTCAAAAAGAGAACCCCGAGAGGAGGAACAGCCCTTGATCAAACGCTACACCCTTCCCCAGATGGGCCAAATCTGGAGCGATGAACACCGCTTTGAAGTGTGGATGAAGGTTGAAATGCTTGCCCTTGAAGCGTGGTGCGAGCTGGGTCTTTTCCCCAGAGAAATACTTGAAAAAGTGCGTAACCAAATATCATTTTCTTCCTCTCGCATGGAAGAAATTGAAGCCAGGACCCGACATGATGTTATCGCTTTCCTGACCACTCTTTCAGAAAGCATAGGCCCGGAAGCCCGTTTCCTCCACTTCGGTATGACCTCCTCCGATATGCTGGACACCGCCAACGCTTACTTGATGAAAGAAGCCTGTGAACTCATTCTCAAAGACATAGATACTGTATTGGAGGCCATCAAAGACAAAGCTCTTACCTATCGCTATACTCTCATGATAGGAAGAACCCACGGGGTTCATGCCGAACCAACCACTTTTGGTCTCAAAATGGCTCTTTGGTACGCAGAAATGCAAAGAAACCGAACCAGAGTACAGCGAGCTAAAGAGACCATAAGTGTAGGCAAAATATCTGGAGCTGTCGGTAATTATGCCCATATAGATCCTCGAGTCGAAAAATACGTATGTGAAAAACTGGGGCTTACTCCTGCTCCCGTATCCAGCCAAATAATCCAACGCGACCGATACGCTGAAGTAATCTGGTCCTTAGCAATGGTTGCCACCAGCCTTGAAAAATTTGCTACTGAATTACGCAATCTCCAGAGAACTGAAATAAGAGAAGTGGAAGAAGGCTTTGGGGCAGGACAAAAAGGTTCTTCGGCTATGCCTCACAAAAAAAATCCTATTACAGGAGAGCAGATATGCGGGCTCAGCAGGGTGCTACGAGGTAACCTGGTAACCAGCCTCGAAAATATCCCCTTATGGCATGAAAGAGATATTTCTCACTCTTCGGCAGAAAGAATCATTCTCCCTGACTCTTTCATACTTGCTGATTACCTGCTGAACACTTTTGCAAAACTCCTTAACAACCTGGTGGTTTACCCTCAAAATATGAAAAAAAACCTCGAAAAAAGCAGGGGCCTGGTCTTCTCAGAAAGAATACTGCTCGAACTTGTTAAAAGAGGATTAACTCGAGAACAGGCTTACGAAGTGGTGCAGAGAGCAGCAATGCGAACCTGGGAAAACGAAAATTTGAGTTTTCAAGAAACGCTCCAGGAAGAACCCGTCATTCAAAAATACTTCTCGCAAGAAGATTTGGAAAAAATGTTTAGCTATGACCACTTTATAAAACATGTGGATTATATATTCAAAAGAGTAGGTCTGGAGGAATAAAAATGAGCCAGTGGGACTACAAAAAGGCAGGCGTGGACATTGAGCTTGCTGACAAATTTGTCAAAAAAATAGCTCATCGCGCCCAGGTTTTGATAAAACCAGAACAGGTAGTGGAAGGCATAGGTGGATTCGCTGGTGTCTTCCGCATACCCGACCACCCCAACCAGATGTGCATAGCCGCCACTTGTGACGGGGTAGGCACCAAACTGGAAATAGCCCAGAAAACTCGAAAAAACAGTACGGTAGGCATAGACCTGGTAGCAATGTGTGTTAACGACCTCCTTTGTGTAGGTGCAAAGCCTCTTTTTTTTATGGACTATCTTGCCTGTGGCAAGCTTGAAATAGAAGTCCTGGAAGAAGTCATCGAAGGTATAGTTGAAGGCTGCAAAAGCGCACATTGTGTTCTTCTGGGTGGAGAAACAGCCGAAATGCCTGATATGTACCGGGAAGGAGAGTACGATCTGGCCGGTTTCGCTATAGGGGAAGTGGCTGAAAAGCAAATTATAAATGGAAAGCTGATTAAACCCGGGGATATAGTAATTGGCCTTGCTTCTTCAGGCTTACATAGCAACGGTTTTTCCTTGGTTCGTAAAATTCTGAAAGAAAATCACATAGACTACAACCAGGAATGGGAAGGCAAAACCTTGAGTTCGCTCCTTTTGGAACCTACCCGTATCTATGTGTCCCTGATTTTACCACTCCTTGAAAATTGTCCCCCCAAAGGCATTGCCCACATAACAGGAGGAGGCGTCTTAGAAAATTTACCCCGCATCCTACCTCCTGACTGCGATGCCCGAATCGAGAAAGCAGCATACCCTGAGATGCCTATCTTCTCCTTCCTCCAAAAACTGGGAAACGTCCCTGAAAAAGAAATGTGGAGAGTCTTTAATATGGGTATAGGCATGGTTATGATCTTCGATAAAACGCGGATAGACGAAGCTTTGGAAATTCTCTCTACTCGAGGCGAAAAAGCTTACTTGATAGGAGAAATAATACCTGGGAACGGGAAGGTGATTTTAGTTGACAGATAACCTTGGAAAGATAGTAGTTCTCGCTTCGGGTCGAGGCACTAATCTACAGGCCCTTATCGATGCTTCAAAAGAAAACTATTTCAACGGATACATCTCTTTGGTAATCAGCGATAATCCCAGAGCCTATGCTCTGGAGAGAGCCCGGCTTGCCGGTATTCCAACCGTGGTTCTCGACTATGCGTCATTTCCATCCAAGAAAGAATACGAAAAGAAGCTGCTTACTGTCTTGCAAGAAGAAAACCCAGACCTTATCTGTCTTGCGGGTTATATGAGGATTCTTGGCAAAGAAATAATTAAAAGCTTTCCGCACAAAATCATGAACATCCATCCTTCTCTCTTGCCGGCTTTCCCGGGCTTAGAAGCCCAGAAGCAGGCTGTAGAATATGGAGTCAAAGTCAGTGGTTGCACAGTACACTTTGTTGATGAAGGAATGGACACGGGACCGATAATTCTTCAGGAATGCTGTCCAGTCGAAGACTACGATACACCAGAAAGTCTTGCAGAAAGAATTCTCCAGCATGAACATCGCATTTACAAAGAAGCAGTAAAGCTTTTCCTGGAAGGAAGATTAGAGGTCAAGGGCAGAAAAGTTCTCCGAAAGAGGTGAAAATGACCTTGAAGGTAATGATTATAGGTAGTGGAGGAAGAGAGCACTGCATAGCTTGGAAAGTAAAGCAAAACAAAGATGTTGACAGAATTTTTTGCGTACCTGGCAATGGTGGAATGAGTGAAATAGGCGAATGTGCGACCCTTTCTTCGTTTGACGATATGCTTGCTTTTGCAAAAGAGCAGGAAATAGACCTGGTCTTAGTGGGGCCAGAAGCACCTCTGGCACAGGGCATAGTGGACTTTTTTCGTGAAAGCGGCATCAAAATTGTTGGTCCCACCCAAAAAGCAGCGATGCTTGAATCCAGTAAGGTTTTTGCCAAAAACTTTATGGAAAAATATTCCATACCCACTGCACCTTTCCGAGTTTTTGATAATTACCAACAGGCAATAGAATATTTTCAGTACCTTCATAACTATCCCGCGGTTATCAAGGCCGACGGCCTTGCCTCGGGAAAGGGCGTCAGCATCGTCAATGACTTTGGTGAAGCTAAAAATACGCTCTGGGAACTGATGATTCAGAAAAAATTTGGGGACGCTGGGACAAGGGTAGTTGTTGAAGATTTTCTGGAAGGAGAAGAAGTTACGGTAATGGCTGTTTACGACGGTAAAACATATCTCCGCCTTCCAATTTCTCAAGATCATAAAAAAGTGGGAGAAGGGGAAACGGGACCTAACACTGGGGGCATGGGTGCTTACTCGCCTGTACCCAGCGTGGAAGAAACTCTGCTTCAACAAATAGAGCGAGAAATTTTCCAGCCCCTGGTAGAAGGCATCCAGAAAGAAAAACTTGATTACCGAGGAATCATCTATGCGGGTTTGCTGATAGACGCCAGAAAAAGGCCTTTTGTGCTCGAGTTTAATGTACGGCTGGGAGACCCAGAAACACAGGTAGTTCTGCCCCGCATTGCCAATGACTGGATAGAAATACAAACCGCAATTATCGACCAAAAGTTGCACCATTTAAAAATCAAAGAAGATGAAAGAGCAGCACTCTGTGTGGTTCTGGCCAGCAAAGGTTATCCTGGAAATTACGAGACTGGAAAAACTATCAGTGGGCTCGAGGCCTTTCAAAATCTGCCTGAAGATGATGTGCTTGTCTTCCACGCTGGGACCACCAAAAAAGACAGTATCTTCCTTACCTCGGGTGGGAGAGTACTTAACGTTTGTGGTCGGGGCAAAACAATGGAGGAAGCCGCTCTAAAAGCCTATCAAGCAGCCAAAAAAATTCATTTCGAAGATATGTATTATCGAAAAGATATTGGATGGAGAGCACTCAGAAAAACCGCTTCTCAATAAAAAAGCGGGGGTTAACCCCCGCTTTTTTATTGAGAAGCTCCACCTTAGCAAAATTAATTCAGACTCTTACTTTTTCCTTCTTTTCTTTCATGGCTTCTTCTTGAAGCTTGCGCAAATATTCCTGCCGCTCGGTCTTGTAATCTTTGTAATAAATGGTTCCTTTGTATTCAGTCTCCCATATTTCGTCAGCCAGCTTTTTAAAGGCTTGAGCATAAGCATCTACGTCATCTTTCAGAGTAGTAATTAAGCTTTCCGCACCTTCGTGGCTGGGACGCGCACCATATTTTTCTACCACTTCACGTAAAACTTCAGGAACATCAATTAGCATGCAAGGACGCATCAAATTGTTATCATAAGGTTGTCTTTCCTGAATAGCCCGGAAAAATGGAGAAGATATGACTTCCTTAAGAGATTTATCCTTAATGTTATCAACAGTGAAATGGCAAAAGACACAAGGCTCCACATCACCAGAGTTGTTAATATGAAAGTATCTTCTACCTCCAGCTATGCAGCCACCAACATAGGGACCATCATTCCAGAAATCCCCAATAAATATTGGTTTCTCATAGCGCAACTTATGTACCTGCTTTCTAAGGTGAAGTCTTTGCTCCGGAGTAGGCATAAGAGAAACATCTGGCTTCTTACCAACTGGCACATACGTGAAATACCAACCAAAAGAACACCCCTTATCGATGAGGAAATCCATGAATTCATCACTGGAAACCAGTTCGGTGTTGTGACGCGTTGCAGTAATGGAGAAACCAAAAATAACTCCTTCGTCCCTGAGCGCTTCCATAGCTTGCATAATCTTTTTGAAAGTTCCCTTTCCTCTGCGCATATCAGTTTCTTCCTCGTACCCCTCTACACTGATTGCCGGATAGACATTCCCCATTTGAGCAAGCTTTTTAGCCATGGCACGGTCAATTAGAGTTCCATTAGTATAAATCTGGAACGATATATCGTTGTGTTTTTCAAAAAGATCCAGATGCTCTTTCCTTATAAACGGCTCTCCACCAGAGATAGTCAGGAAATGCATGCCCATTTCTTTAGCTTCGGTAAAAATACGATCCAAAAGCTCTACGGGCATATCGCTTTCCTTGCGGTACTCGCCTGCATAGCAACCATAACAGTTCAGATTACAACGCATGGTGGGGCTAACCACGAAAAAGAACGGAACCTGACAACCCAGTTCTTTTTCCAGTTTCTGACGTTTAGGCACACCAAGCAGGATGCTCTTAACTATAAGGTTAACCATTAGCTTTTCCCGAACATTGGGATGGGTTTCTTGAAGCACCCTTCTGGCAAGAACTATTTGAGGTCTTTTTTCCTCAAACATGCGGCGAAGTCCTGCAATTTGATCCCGGTAATAGGGAATGGGCGTCAACTTTTCGGCAAGATAGGTGAGTTCAATTATGGTCTCATCTGAAACATTACGCAAAGAGTTGACTATTAGTTTTACCACCTGTTCTGTGGTAAAAGCCTTAATAGAATCAAAATAACTCATATATAAAACCACCTCCCGCAAATATCCAGGTTATTATAGCACAGACCCCCCGTGGGTGGTCAAGTTAAGAAGCCTGGCGTAACAAATCGTACATCTTCTTCACTTCTTTGATATCCAACCAGGTCAGGTATCTTGGAGAACCAGGTGCTCGTGAATTATACCGCAGAAGGAAACTGGGGTGAAACATAGGGAAAACCTTCTTGCCACCCCTCCAGTCATACCACTGACCACGCAATTTACTGATGGGCAACTTCGTATCAAGCAAATAAGAAGCAGCAACACTACCCAGAGCAACTATGATTGAGGGGTTTATAATCGCAATCTGGGCTTCAAGAAAAGGAAAGCAAGCCTCTATCTCCTGAAGGGTAGGATTGCGATTCCCAGGCGGCCTGCACTTAACCATATTAGCAATATACACTTCTTCTCTGGTAAGATTCACTGATTGAATTATCCTGGTCAACAACTGGCCAGCCTTGCCCACAAAAGGACGACCAGTACGGTCTTCTTCCTCTCCAGGAGCTTCTCCAATAAACATCAGCAAGGCGTCCGGGTTGCCTTCTCCAAAAACGGTTTGAGTGCGTTGCTCAGCCAGTGGACACCGGAAACATCTTTTGACTTCTTCACGGATTTCTGCCAGCAAATCTTCTTTCCTCACCGTACCAAAAAAAACAACTACTGCTTCATTAGTTCACTTTTTCATTGTAACACAAGAAAAAGAGCCTGAAATAGGAGCACAAATTAGCAACTCAGGTAATTCTAAAAGCGACTTAGCACCGAAAAATTTCAACCACCAGTTGCAGAGGGTATTTCTATTTCCAAAACCCGATAATTGTAGCAGTTAATCACCAAAGTTTCATAAAAAAGGTCTTGCAGGCTTTGCCTACGATCGTAAAGGTGCACATGACCATGCAGATGGTATTTAGGGCGATATTTCCTTATAATATGGGTAAAAATCGAAAAACCTTTGTGTACAGCATCCTGTCCTTCATGCATGCCCCGAGGGGGTGCATGGGTTACCAAAACGTCAAGGTAGCGACCAAAACGTACCCTGTTCCAGAACAATTTTGGCAGCAAGCGCAGATACTTAAAATACATGTCTCTCTCCGAATATTGATGCAAGTTACCATTATACCAGGGAGACCCTTCCAAACCAGCAAATATACAACCACGATAGATTACGGTCTGCTCGTCCAGATTAACACCTCCCGCCAGGGATCGTTTGCCGCCAGAAGGGTCGTGATTACCATGTACAAAAAACAGCGGGACATTCAAAGAGGAAACTATAAAATCAAGATAATATTCTGGCAAATCCCCACAAGAAATCACACAATCAATGTCACTGAAGCGCTCACGAAGAGAAACGCTATAAATGCGAGGATCCACTCTATCACTAACAGCCAGCACTCTTAAGGAACCACGAGTATCCATGAGATTTATTTTATTAAAAATAAGCGGGAATTCCAATTTTTTGAAAATTGACATATAATCGTCCGCGGATGGCTAAAACATATGGTGGGAGAGAAATAAAATCCACGCATTACGTGTTTTTATTTTTGGCAAATCCTGTAAATCGCATCCCAGGATTCCGAATTGGACTAAATTTTCATTAGTTAAATGGGAGGAAAAACAGAAATTATGAAAGGAGAATACGGAGTAGTTGATAATCTCTCCAAATTGTTTGAAGTTTTACCGGGTCATATCCGCTCGGTAATTGAAGAACAGGAAAATTGCGATGACCTGATAGAAATAATTATGGACCTGGGTAGACCCTTAGAGGCCAGGTTCAGTAAGGGGTTCGTTGTTTTCCAAGACTATGTGACCACTCGAGAAGACCTCGACTACGTAGTACAGAGGGTAGGCTCTTTTACCAAAGATAATCGGGCAGGAATTGAAAGGACATTGCACCGGATATCCTGCATCAGAAACCGTTTGGGAGATATTATTGGCCTCACTTTACGAGTTGGAAGAGCAGTGTATGGGACTATAGATATTATTCGCGATGTGGTTGTATCAGGCAAGAACATTTTGCTTCTTGGCCCACCAGGTGTTGGAAAAACCACCAAACTAAGAGAAATAGCTCGGGTGTTGAGCGATGAATTTCAAAAAAGAGTGGTGATAGTAGATACTTCAAACGAGATAGCTGGAGATGGAGATATTCCTCATCCCGCTATAGGAAGAGCAAGGCGAATGCAGGTCTCTTCGCCAGAGAGACAACACGATGTCATGATTGAAGCAGTAGAAAACCATATGCCAGAGATTATCATCGTGGATGAAATTGGCAGAGAGGAAGAAGCCAGAGCGTGCAGAACCATTGCCGAGCGGGGAGTGCAACTCATTGCCACTGCCCATGGTAACACTTTGAAAAACCTTCTACTGAACCCCACACTGAGCGACCTGGTAGGTGGTGTGCAATCTGTCATTCTGAGCGACGAAGAAGCCAAAAGAAGAGGTACCCAAAAAGCCATACTGGAGCGCAAAGCTATCCCTACTTTTGATGTGGTAATTGAGCTTCGTGACCGTGACACGCTGGGAATCTATCACAACACAGCCCAGGCCGTAGACCTTTTGTTACGAGGGTATGATCCTAAACCGGAAATACGAGTGAAAACCGAAAAGGGCACTATAGAGGTCTTGAAGCAAGAAGAAACTTCGGAGCAAGAAGTATTCGCAGCACAGGCAGTGGAAGAGGTTTTATCCCCAGAGTTGACAAAAACAAAGTTTCTGAGAGTTTACTTGTTTGCGGTTAGTAAAAATTATGTACAGAGAGCCATCAACCAGTTAAAAATTCCTCTTGAAGTAGTGGAAGACTTGAATTCAGCCGACATCCTTTTGACTTTAAAAAGCCGTTACCGAAAAGGCACCAGCAAAATCAAAGAAGCGGAAAAACGTGGTATACCCATTCACGTCATAAGAAGCAACACTTACGTCCAGGTACAAAAGTTTGTGAGGGAACTTTTCGGTTACGAAGAACCCATGTCCGACAATGCTGGAGTTTTAGAAGCTGAAAAAGCTGTTCATCGAGTCCTGAAACAG
This sequence comes from Candidatus Atribacteria bacterium, assembly GCA_029982245.1. GTDB lineage: Bacteria > Atribacterota > Atribacteria > Atribacterales > Thermatribacteraceae > Thermatribacter > Thermatribacter velox. The sequence continues at coordinate 9,339 of JARRBX010000005.1, forward strand.
GGAGAACCAGCCGAGCTTCCTCCGTCTAATGCTTATGTTCGCAGACTGCAGCACCGCATCGCCGAAAAATACAATTTATTTTCACAAAGCATAGGAGAAGAACCTTTTCGCAGAGTAATTATATATCCACGCAGTCTGAACGAGCAAAACACAAACTGAAACCAATGCAAAAAGTAGATAAAGGGGTTTTTATAACTTTTGAAGGTATCGAGGGAAGTGGCAAATCTACTCATGCCAGGAAACTCTTTGAACACCTGAGGAGTAGGGGCTACCCTTGCATTTTTACCCAGGAACCAGGGGGCACTCCTTTGGGAGAAAAAATAAGATCTATTCTCTTGAATCCGGAAAGTGGAGATATAGATGCATTTACCGAAGTCCTGCTTTTCGAAGCTTCGAGAAGAGAACACATAACTAAAATTATCCACCCAGCCTTAAAAAAGGGTGAAATAGTGATTTGCGTGCGTTTTAGCGATTCTACATTGGCATACCAGGGGTATGGCAGAAAAATTCCACTGGATACTATAAATTACCTGAATAAACTGGTTACAGAAAACTTGCAACCTGACCTTACCTTTCTCCTTGATGTGACACCAGAGGTTGGTCTCCGCAGGGCTTTTGCGCATACGCCTCGCGAGGAAATACGTTTTGAAAAAGAGTTTGAAAAGAAAGAAAATCTCCTGCACGAAATTAGAGAGGGTTTTTTGGAGCTGGCCAGGAAAAACCCTCATCGAATAAAAGTTATAAATTCCTGCAGACCGAAAGAGAAAGTTTTCGAGGACATAAGAAAAGAGGTTGAAAGCCTCCTAAAGCAAAAAGTGAGTGACTCGAGATGAAACTAACTTCGCTCTTCATATGCGTAGTCCGAGACCAAGATGCCTTAAGGCTGGCGGAAGTGCTTAGAGAAGAAAACATTTCCTTCACCAAGCTTGCTTCCACCGGAGGTTTCTTACGAGAAGGAAACACCACTTTTTTGATAGCTACCGACGAAAAAACTAAAGAAAAGGTCAAACAGCTGGTCCGTACTACCTGTGCCCGACGGGAAGAAACCATCGAGTCCACGTTACCCGTCAACGAACCGCTTGGACCGTATCTGCCCCAAAAAGTAAAGGTGGAGAGAGGAGGGGGAATCCTTTTAGAAATACCCATCCAATACTACGAAAGGTTTTAAAGGAAATTGAGCTGGGAAAACATCGTAGGACATAAATTCCAAAAAGAATATCTTCAAAAGACCGTCGCTTCGGGAAAAATATCCCATGCTTATTTATTTGTGGGAAAAGAGGGTATAGGAAAGAAACTCTGTGCTCTGGAGTTTGCAAAGCTTCTAAATTGTTTTTCTCCTGGTGAAAATGGGTCCTGCGACCAGTGCAAAAGTTGCGTCTCGATTGACAAAGGTGTTCATCCTGATCTTCTAAAACTAACTCCTGAAGGTGAAACTCTGAAAATCGACCAGATACGGGAATTCAACAAATGGATCCACTATAAACCCTTAGAAGCCAGATACCGTGCCGGGATAATCGAAAACATTACCTCCATGACCGAAGAAGCTGCAAACTGCATTCTGAAAACTCTGGAAGAACCGCCTCCGAAAAGCATCATCCTCCTTACAAGTTCTGATATGAGAAACTTGCCCCGTACCTTGCTTTCTCGTTGCAACGTGCTGTATTTTGCACCTTTGCCAGCAAGAACAATCGAGTCTTTCCTGGTCAAAAATCGGAGTATAGCTTCTCAAAAGGCTTTCTCTGTTGCCCAAAAAGCCCAGGGAAGCATAGGAAAAGCCTTGCAAATCCTGGAAAAGGAGGAAGAGCCGTATCGGCTCATCGAAAACTTTTTCGACGGGCTTTCCAGTATCAGCTCCTTGCTATCTATGGGCAGCAAGTTGCTTGCTTCCAAAACCAACTTACAAGAGACCTTATCTCTTCTCGAGCTTTACTTGAGAGACCTGCTCATGTACTCGAGATTCAGGGAAAAAGAGCTACTTTACTTTACCGAACTGGAGGAAAAAATCCTGAAAACCATAGAAGGAAAAGAATTTGACGAGAAAACCGTTTATAATCTCATAGAAAACATCGAACAGCTAAACCGAGATATTAACAGCAACGTCAACCAGGATGTAGCATTGATACACTTTTTGCTCGAGCTTAAGGAGGTAATCCAGGGTGCGATATAAAATAGGAATAAAGTTCTACGGAAATACGAAAATCTATCATTTTGACGCAAGAAACTTACCCATCAATCCTGGGGAAAAATGCGTCGTCGAAACCATACTGGGCATGGAAATCGGGGAAGCCGTAACTCATCTCATGCCTGCTGACCAAGCAGAAAATCTGAAGCCCGTTATAAGAGTCGCAACACCAACCGACCTCAGACAATATGAGTTAAACACGGTTAAAGAAAGAGAGGCTTTCGTAATTGCTCAGCAAAAAATACAAGAATACAAACTACAAATGAAACTTCTGAAAGCTCACTACACGCTCGACCGAAGTAGATTGATTTTTTATTTCGGCGCTGAAGGAAGAATAGACTTCAGACAGCTTGTAAAAGACTTAGCCTCTATCTTCCACACTCGTATCGAAATGAGACAGCTTGGGGTAAGAGATGAAGCGAGAATTGTGGGTGGGTGCGGAATCTGTGGTAGAGAAGTATGTTGCAGTCGTTTCTTATCCAACTTTGAGCCAGTATCGATTAAGATGGCCAAAGAGCAAAATTTGGTCCTCAACTCGGCCAAAATATCGGGGCTTTGTGGGCGGCTAATGTGCTGCCTCAATTTCGAGTATTACCTCTACAAAAAACTGCTCCACCAGTTGCCCCGCAAGGGGAGCAAAATAATTACTCCTCTTGGTGAAGCCAAAGTAATAGAAGTAGATGTAATCCACAGTGCCATTCACCTTGAACTTGAGGATGGCAAAAAAGTCAAAATTCGGGAAGAGGATTATAATCGCTTTTTTCTATAGGAACTTTTATCGAGAAAGTAGATATTATAGTTACAGAATAACATTACTAAATGGTGATTTTTTATGATTCCCCTTGCAAAAACAACTGATAGCACGGCCAAAAGCTGTGAGCTGGCTACAGCGGAAAAGCTGTGGTTTGAAAAAAAGATCCAGGAATCCCAGCAAAAAGTACTGGGTTTTGCTTACTATCTGGTTGGCAACTTCGATAAAGCACAGGATTTAGCTCAAGAAGCTTTTTTAAGAGCTTTCAAATATCGTAAAAGCTACAATGCCGACTATCCTTTTGAAACCTGGGTAAACAGCATTCTTTTAAACGTCTATCGCCAGCAGCTTCGAAAGGAAAAGTTGTTGAAATTCCTGACACCCAACGAAGGCCTGGAAGACCAGCAACAAGAAACCTGGGATATAGCAAGTCCCCAAAGGGAAAACATTGCAGATCCTGAAAAAGAAACCATGCGTAAGCTGGTGCTTGGAGAAATCAAAAAAATCATAGCAAAACTTCCCTCAGGAATGAAAGAAGTGATTATACTCTGTGACCTGATGGGATACTCTTATGAGGAAGCCAGTAACATTGTTAAATGCCCAATCGGAACCATCCGTTCCCGACTACATAGAGCGCGTAAAAAAGTTAAAAAAGCGATTGAGAATGCTTACGGAGAAGATGTTTTTCTCTTCTGGGGTGATTAACCGTGAACTGCCCAGAAGTGCAGAATAAACTTTCTGCCTTTTTAGACCAAGAACTGCCAATCGACGAATACCAGGCGATTAAAACCCATCTTAAACAGTGTTCGCTATGTACCAGTGAAATGCTGAAAGTGCAGAGGATGAAGAGAGCACTCAGAGATGCTTTTGAAATAAATGCCATACCCCCTTTAAGAGCTCATTTTGTCGCGGAAGAGATTATCAAACGAGCTCGCAAGACAAACACCTTGCAAAATCTGGTATGGATTGCAGCAATCATTGTGACCTCTTTGGTCGTTCTGAGCATATTTAGCTATTTCCAACAAGAAAACTTTAACGCACAGCTTGCCCAGTCTCTCACTGAAATCCACTTTGGACTAAGCACCGAAAGGGCTGAGTTCAGCGTCCCCCAGTCTACACAAGGAACCGGGCGCTTGATTGTTCAGGAAATCAAGTTAGTTTCTGAAGGATACTAAACTACAATGCAAACCTTCAGATTAAAAAAATTTACTACAATAGCATTCTTTGTTGGTTTGTTCATACTTGCCTCGTCTGCAAGCTCCTGGGCAAAAATACTTAGCCCAGAAGAAGCGAAGCTTTTTCTGGAAGAAATCCATCAAAAACAACACATGCAGAGCTTCTGGAGCTTTTGGAAGGTGGAAAATCTTGTTACTAAAGAAGCCTCCTTCTATGAAGTGGCTTTTATAAAAGAAAAAGGGATTCTGTGGAGAAACCTGGGAGAAGAAAATCTTCTTTTTATAGATTCTGAAGGCTGGCGTCATGTCATAAATCTCAAAGAGAACCGAGAAATAGCAACGTATCCCGCCGTGTGCCCCTTTGAATTCCTTGACCCCGATAATCTGGACGCCCTTCTGGATAACTATCTGATAGAAATGCAATCTGGCTCAATTGCTTTTGTTTCTCGCGAAACTCAAAAAGTGCAGAAAGTCCTTCTCCTGGATAAAGAACACAATGTTAAGGGAGTCTTCAATTTTTCTCCTCAAGGAGAGGCACTAAGCATCGCCCAGCTCGTATATATTGACTTTAGTCCGGATACAAACCAGCTTGCTCAATTAAACACCTGGTCTGTAAAAAACCCGTATCCTGAAGAACCAGGAGAAAAAGACCGTAAAGAAAAGTATCCTCTTTTTTTCCCGCCAGGTTTTAAACTAAAAAAAGTTTACAAGATAGTCGAAAACGGTCGCATATGGCACTATCTGGTATACACTGATGGACTCTATTTTGTTTCGGTGTTCTACAATCCTTTTCCATTTCTGGTTGAAAAGCGACTATTTTTCTTGAACTCGGTATCCAGATACCTCAAAAAAGGCACCACTACCCTGGTCAAAGAAGAGAAAGGACACTACTTTCTGATCAGTGGTCCTTTTCAGGAAGAATTTCTTAAAAACGTGTTACAGCTTTTCTCTTCTTTAAAATCTCGATAAGGAGGTTGTTGAAATTGAGAAGAAAACTCGTTGTCTCAAGCTTGGCGTTGGTAATTTTAATTCTTTCTTTTGTGCAGCCTGTCTTCTCGCAAGTTACCCAGCCCCTGCGTGAAGGAAATGTGGTTGCTGACGTGGTGGAAAAAGTCAGTCCTGCAGTGGTAAATATCAACACTCTGAAGGTGGCTACCTACCGTTCTCCTTTCGCTCCCTTCTTTGAAGATCCGTTCTTTAGATACTTCTTTGGAGACACACCCCAGTATGAACGGAAAGTGCCGGTACGGGGGTTAGGAACGGGTTTTGTATTCCGTTCCGACGGATATATCCTTACCAACAATCACGTGGTTGAAGGAGCTGACGAAATCAAAGTCACTTTCATCGATGGCAAAGAATTCACTGGAAAAGTTGTTGGTGCTGACCCACTCACTGACCTCGCTGTGGTAAAAATAAATGCCAGCGATCTCCCGGTCATTCCCCTCGGAGACTCAGACAAGGCCCGAGTAGGAGAATGGGTTATTGCTATAGGCAATCCCTACGGACTTTCTCACACGGTTACTGTGGGAGTCCTCAGTGCCAAAGGGCGACCCATCCAGTCTGGAGACTCAGGAAGAGAATACGAAAATTTCCTGCAGACTGACGCCGCCATTAATCCAGGAAACAGTGGAGGACCTTTGCTCAACCTGAAGGGAGAAGTTATAGGTATCAATACAGCCATTTTACCCTATGCTCAGGGTATAGGCTTTGCAGTACCCATCAACATGGCTAAAGAAATTCTGGACGATCTCATTGAAAAAGGTAGAGTGGTAAGGGCCTGGCTCGGTATTTACATTCAGGATGTTACTGAAGAAATAGCACAAACTTTTGGCCTAAGTGAAGCTAAAGGAGCACTTGTAGCTGACATATCACCGGATAGTCCAGCTGAAAAAAGTGGTATTTTAAGAGGAGACATAATCCTCAAAGTTGATGACCAAGAAATCGATAACGTGGCTAAGCTACAACAAACCATACGTTCCCATAAACCAGGCGATAAAGTAACCCTGGAAATCTGGCGCAACAAAGAAATTATCCAGCTTCAGGTTACACTTGGCGAACTCAAGGAAGAGGGCATACCTACTGTATCACCCAGAGCATACTTTGGGATGGAAGTCAGTGAAATCAACCCTGAACTCATCCAGCGCTTTTCTCTGCGCAGGAATGAAGGAGTGGTAATCGTGTCAGTAGAACCCAACGGACCAGCTGATGAAGCTGGACTCAGACCTGGTGACGTCATATTAGAGGTTAACCGTCAGCGCATTACCTCCCTTGAAGACTGGTACCAGGCTACTGCTACTATCAAGCCCCAGGACGTTGCGTTGCTTCTGATTGATCGGGGAGGAAGAACCTACTTTGTACCGGTCCGAGCCGAGGAAAACCGGTAAAAAAGAGTACAAAAACAGGGATGAAGCGTCTGCAAGATAGAGCGGGGTGGGGCAAAGTTTACTTTTGCCCCACCCCGCTTGGCAATCTCAAAGACATAACCCTAAGAACCTTAGAAACTTTACAAACAGTTGATTTTGTAGCTTGCGAAGACACCAGAGTTACTCTGAAACTACTGAACTACTATCAGATAAAAAAACCTTTATTCAGTTATCACAAACACAATTTCAAGAATGCTTCACAAAAAATCATAGCCCTCACAAAAGAGGGAAGAAGCATCGCCGTAGTATCAGATGCAGGTACTCCTGGCATTCAGGATCCCGGTGCAGAACTAATTAAGCTATTAATCCAGGAAGAAATAGCCTTTGAGGTGCTCCCGGGGCCTTCGGCATTGATACTTGCCCTGGTTTACTCTGGTTTTTCCGACCAGAAATTTTTGTTTTTGGGGTTTTTGCCCAGAAACAGGAAAGAGAGAGCAAACTTGCTGAAAAACGCGCTTAACTCGCCCTACACGGTAATCATCTATGAAGCCCCTCACCGGCTTATCAACACCCTCCAAGAAATACTCCAAATCGAAAACAGAGATACGGCTCTTTGTCGAGAATTAACCAAATACCATCAGGAAGTTCTGTATGGAAAAACGGATGAAATCCTGAGGTCTATTGGTTCAAATGAACAGATAAAAGGGGAAATAACCCTGGTCCTGAAAGGGAAAGAAAAAGTGGAATTGGAAACCAGCATTGAAAGCATTGGGCGGATGGTTGCCTTACTGCAAAGTAAAGGGTTGTCCGACCGGGAAATAGTAACCCTGGTCCATGAGGCCTTTCAGATTGGAAAAAACAAAATTAAGAAGTTATTGGAAAAAGAAAAGACAAGTTGATTTCTGAAGCGAAAACTGCTTAAATTTAAGCTGTCCAAGAGAAATAAAACTAAGGGTGGTCAGATGCCTGCTGGAAAAATTTCTATAAAAAATTTTAGCGTTTTTTTTGGAGAAAAACAGGTGTTGTTTGACATCAATCTGGACATACCTGAAAACAAAGTTACAGCGATAATCGGACCTTCTGGATGTGGTAAATCGACTTTGCTGAGAAGTATCAACAGAATGAACGATTTCTTTGAAAATATGAGGATCCAAGGCGAGATAATCTTTGAAAACCAGAACATATATGGAAACGGTGTGGATCCCGTAAAGTTGCGGCAGAGAATAGGAATGGTCTTCCAAAAACCCAATCCTTTTCCAAAAAGCATTTTTGAAAACGTGGCGTATGGCTTGAAAATCCAGGGATGGAGAGATAAAAAGGCTATCGCTCAAAGAGTAGAAGAAAGCCTGAAAGCAGCAGCGCTCTGGGATGAAGTAAAAGATCGCCTTCATGGATCGGCACTCCTACTTTCAGGAGGTCAACAGCAGAGACTCTGCATTGCAAGAGCCATAGCTGTGGAACCGGAAGTATTGCTTATGGACGAACCAGCTTCAGCTCTGGATCCAATTGCTACTGCCCGTATCGAAGAGCTCATAAAAACGTTGAAGGACCAATATACCATTGTTCTGGTAACCCATAACATGCAGGAAGCAGCGAGAACTTCGGACTATACAGCATTCCTGCTTATGGGTAAACTGGTTGAATTTGGGCCAACTCACCAAATTTTCACCAACCCTCAGAAAAAAGAAACTGAAGATTACCTGACCGGACGTTTCGGATAAGGAGCGCAAAGCTTTGATTTTGTTTTTCTTTCTAAAAATTCAACGAAAAAAAGCGTTGTTTACAGGCGTAATTTTGCTGCTAAGCCTGCTTTTTTTGTTTGTTTTTCCCGTTTTCTCCCAAAATCCCCCTAAAATTGCCTGTCTACCTTTCGTAGAAAGAGAAAACAACGAATACGCGCTCGGTTATCTGGTAAGGGATGTGCTTAAAATGGGCCTGGAGCAAAGTGGATATTTTGAGGTAATAAATTCTTTTGAAATCGAAACGTTTCTTGAAGGAATAGACAGTTCTTCCAACGCTTTTCTCACCACCAGCTTTCTGAAGCAAATCAGCAATAAGCTCCAGTGTGACTATCTGCTCACAGGTTCAGTTCTTTATAGAGAGGTCAATAACCAGCGGAATCTTATAGTAAGTCCCCGGCTGTTTGTAAAAGCAAATGGCGAAGCAATAAACTTAGCCAGCCAGGTCTTCCAGATGGAGAATCTTTCTCTACTTGGCAAGCACTTCACGGAAGAACTAATCCGAACACTATTTCCCAATGCAGTAATCCAGATAGAATATCCCAGCTTCCAAGAAAAGCAAATCCTACCACTTTATAAAGCAATCACAAAAATGAAAGAAGCCTTAAAAACTTACAACCGAGAATCGCAATTTCCGGATAAACCTCTCTGGCAGGAAGCCTTTGCACTGGCTACCCAAGCCACCCAGAATGCGCCTGAATACCGGGAAAGCTATCTCTATCTTGCTCTGATGTATCACCAGACAGGATGGTTTGCTAAAGAAGCCGAAGCCTGGGAAACATATTTGCATTTACTGGAGCAAGAGAAGGCCAGCACTTCAGTCACCAAAAACCTGCTTGCTACCTATCTGCGACTGGCGAATTTGTATCTCTTTCAGAAAAAACACGACCTTGCCTTGCAGACTCTCAAAAAAACAGAAGAGCTTAAAGTTGAGTCTTCGCAAATCTTACTCCTAAAAGCCAAAATCCTTTATGAAGAAGACAGGATTCAAGAAGCAATAGCTTCACTCAGAAAAATTCTTAACGAAAACCCTCAACATGACGAAGCTCGCTATTTACTGGATTTTTACTCCAAAGCGGAAAAGTTTGGTAAGCAAGCTTATTCCCTTTATGTAGAAGGTTATAAAAGTTATGCTGCAGGAGATCTATTTAAAGCCAGAACCCTGCTTAGCAAAGCAACAGAAATTAATCCCGAAATGAAAGAAGCCTATTACTTTTTAGGGAGAACTCTTTATGACCTTGGTGAATTAGACGAAGCCGAAAAGGTTTGGAGAAAACTCTTGGCATTAGACCCTTTTCATGCCCAAGCCCAGAGGTTTTTGGACAAAACCATCCAGGAAAAAACCTATGGTCGCGAAACACTTCAGAGCTTCAATCGAGGTTTAGAACTCTACCAGAAAGCAGAATACCGTGCGGCCCTTGCTTTTTTTGAAGAAGCAATTGCCAAAAATCCGAGTTTCCAGAAAGCCCACGAATATGCAGCCCGCTGCTACTATTACCTTGGTGAAGAAAAAAGTTACCTTGAAAAAAGACTAAAGAGCATAGAACTGTTAAGCGACCCTAAAGAAAAATCTCGCCAACTATACGACTTGAGTATGGAAATCCTGGGGTGGGGTGACGTCGACCAGGCTTTGATGATTGCCCAAAAAGCGTTGCAAGAAAATCCAGAGCTTCATCAGGCATCCCTTTTGATAGGCAACCTTTTGGCTCAAAAAGGAGAGTGGAAAAGAGCAATAGATTTTTATACTCAAGCCAAAGATGACTCTGATGTAAAGCTCCAGGAAGAGGCATTGTGGGGCAGAGCCTTTTGCCTGAGCAAACTCGAGCAGTGGGAAGAAAGCCTTAAAGAACTGAATGAACTCATAAATAAATTCCCTTACGCAACCTTCATAGAGGAAGCAGAACTGCTGAGACTGGAAGCAGAAGCGAGGACCTTGAAACTGTCGGAGCTTACCGAGCATTATCGTCAATTCCAGCTTCGCTTTCCACAGAGTAAATACCTGGATCAGGCAGCTTTCTGGTATGGTTATGCATTCTTCAAGCAAAAAAAATACAGCGAGTGCATCCAGATATATGAAGATCTGTTACAGAAATTTCCTGAAAGCACCTTTCGTCTGCAAGTAATGGAAATGCTGGGGCTGTGCTATCAGGAAAATAAAAACACTGAAAAAGCTTTGAGTATATTCAAAGAGATAGGTGGCGAGAAAGGTGCTTTTTATCAGGCCAATGCCTTCTATCAGCAAAAAGATTGGAAAAAGGCCATAGAATATTTCGAAGAATTCCTGAATCATTATCCAAACAGCGAATTGTCAGTAGAAGCCCAGTTCAAAATTGCTGTTTCCTCACTTGAAATGGGAGAACTTGACCAAGCCCGGAAGCTCCTCGAAGAAAAAGCTACCACCTTCGAAAACACTTTTCCCGAAGAGTTCTACAAAACCCAGATAAAACTGTATGCTCAGCTGAAAAACTGGGAAAAGGTAACTGTAGCAGGAGAAAAACTCTTACACCGAGAAAGGAAACCCGAAAACCAAAAAGAATACCTTTTAATAATTGCTTGGGCCTATTACCATCTTGGACTTGAAGATAAAGCAAGAGAACTCGTTGCGCTCGCTGGAGAAGACCCCGAACAGATCCTGAAAGACCCGGAGAAAGAAGCCCTGGAAAAAGCATCTGTTTTGATCGACCAGCAAAAATATTCGGAAGCACTTGAAGTCCTAAGCGAAGTGTCACCTGACAATCTTTCCAATTCCCGGAAAGGCTTTTTTTTCCTTTTAAAAGGCAAGGCCTCGTACTTCACTGGAGATCTTGAAACTGCAAGATTCGCTCTCGAAGCCGCTCTGGAACTTCTCCCTCGGGAATTTCAGGAAGAAATCTTGCTCTTCTTGGGAGAAATCAACCACCAGCAAGGAAAGCTTGAGAAAGCTATCGAAAACTATCACAGGCTTTGTTCAATCAGTCAGGACCCCCTTTATCAGTGGAACCTGGCCAATCTCTACCACCAAAAAGGGGACTACCAGAAAAATCAGGAATTGCTTCAAAAGCTCAAGAACATACCTGAGTATGCTGAAAAAGCCTACCTCATGCATCTTGAAGAGCTCTACATGCAAAAAGAGTACGCCCGTTTCTTGCAGGAAGCGTTTTCTTTTACTCAGCGCTTTCCACAAAGTCTTGAGCGCGAGAAAGTACTTTACTTCAGCGTATGGTCTGCATACTACCTTGGCGACGAAAAACAGGTCGAAGAGCTAATCAAAGAATATCGAGATCTTTTCCCTGAAGGAAAATATTACCAGGAACTTAACTCACTACTTGCTGATATCTACATACTTCAGGAAAATTATCAGCAAGCAATACCAATTCTCGAAGAATTGGTGCAAAGAGCTGTTTCTTCAGAGGAAAAGCTTTATATTTATTACCGTTTGGGCAGTATATATCTTAAAATGGACCATCCAGAAAAGGCAATCAATTTTTTAAATTCAGTCCTCGAGCTTCGCCCGGAAGAATCTGCAAATTTAGAGCTCTGGGAAAAAACAGTATATCTCCTGGGTGTAGCTTTAGAGCTAAAGGGGGATCCTGTAAGAGCAAGAGAAGTATACTACGAGCTTGCTCAAAAAGCGCAAAGTGAGCAATGGAGAGAAAAAGCAAACCAGCGGATAGCCGTTCTGGAAGAAAAATAAGCGAAATTTTCAGGAGGTTTGAGATATGCAGATTTTCTCGATAGTCACCAAGGGTGGCTACATAATGTATCCTATACTTGTCTGCTCGGTAATTTTTCTTGCGGTTACCATAGAGCGATGGTACGTTTTACGCAGTACCCGTGAAAAGCACCGGAGATTTTTTAAATCAATAAGAAAATCCCTGATTCAGCGTGACCTATCCTCGCTGGTGGACTTGAGTCAGAAAAATCCATGTATTGCATCCAAAATTATCCTTTCAGGCCTCAAAAGATATTTTGCCGGCTATCCTCGAGAAGCGAGGGAAGCCATGGAAACAGCAGCCTTACAGGAACTCCCTTACCTGGAAAAACGATTGAATACCCTGGTGACTATTGCCAACATTTCCCCTCTTCTGGGGTTGCTCGGCACAGTAACCGGTATGATTAAAACTTTCAACATCATTTCAGCTGTAGGCGTGGGCAGACCCGCTGAAATGGCCAGTGGTATCTCTGAAGCCTTAATTACAACTGCCGCTGGTCTATCGGTAGCTATACCAACCATCATAGCCCATCATTATCTTTCCAACACTGCGGAAAGCTTAATGAACGAAATTGAAAGAGTCAGCGGTGAAATCTTAGAAATAATTGAGGAAGAAGCCGGACTGCTCCCTGGAACAGTTTCTTCCAGAGAAAAACTTCAAAAAGAGGATCACAATGTTTCAGTTTCGACGAATGAAGAAAAAATCGAAACCAGAAGTTAATATGACACCGCTGGTGGACGTAATCCTCCAGCTGGTAATTTTCTTCATGGTAACCACTACCTTTATAAGCATCGAAACCGGGGCACAGGTCAATCTTCCCACTGCTGAATTTTCACAACTCGGAGAGGCAAAAACTCTCACCGTAACCATTACTGAAGATAATCGTCTTTTCATTAATGGTTCGTTTGTAACCTGGGAAGACTTTCCTAATCTCCTTGTGGTAGAGTTACGCAAGGAACCAGGTGCTACTGTAGTTATTGAAGCGGATAAAAATGTGTTACACGGTAGAGTAGTGCAGGTTATGGACATCCTCAAAAGAGCTGGCGCTCAAAAAATGGCCATAGCCACCAGACCTCCTGAAAAAGAGTGATCCCAATGCTTGACGAAAAACGAGTATGGTCCTTTGCCCTCTCCATTTCCATCCTTATAAATATAGCCGTTATAGCAGTGGCTTCAGTTTACTGGCTTTCCTATCGCTATCTTCCCAAGCCAGAAGAAGTGGTTGTGGTAGAACTTCTGGAATTACCAGCTGAAGAAGCGCCAGCAAGCTTGGAATCTGAGGAAACTCAGAAAGTTGCTGAATTGAAACCTCAAACAACACCTCCAGAGGAAAGCATAGAGCGACCACCCCAAACTATTGAAGAAGAAATTTCCACCAGCGTGGAATCAAACAAACCCCAGACCCAGCTCCCTAAACCAGAAATTGAACTACCACCGGCAGAACTGACTCTGGCAAGGTCTTCACCTTCGGGAGCAGAACTGCTGACCAAAGGCGAGGAAATCAAAATTGAAGAAAAACTTCAGAAACAGAGCATACTTTCAACCGAAGTTATCAAAAGCAAAATAGAAGAAGCTGGTACTTCGCCACTGCTTGCCAGAATCGCCGAGCGTACAACTCAGGAAGTGGAAAGCACTGCCGGCAGAAACCTTCTTATGGGGGATGTTGCTCCACCTACTTCCGACGTCGAAAAAAAGTCCCCTTTCACGCAAAGGCCTTTCGCAATAATCGTGGAAAATGCTCCAGCAGCCCGTCCCCAGTCAGGACTGAGCCAAGCCGATATCGTCTACGAAATCATGGCAGAGGGTGGAATTACCAGATTTCTGGCCATATTTCAATCAGAAGATGCTGAAAAAATAGGGCCACTGCGTAGCGCAAGACCTTACTTTGTAATGAAAGCAGCAGAGCATAATGCTGTGTTGGTACATTGTGGGGGAAGTGTGGAAGCTTATACTTATCTCCAACAGCTTGCCCTGGACCATATTGATGAAATGAAAAACTTCAGGGCTTTCTGGCGCAGTAAAGACCGCAATCCACCCCACAACTTATATACTTCCTTAACCTCTCTCAAGGAAGAAAGCAACAGACTGGGTTACAGTAAGCCAGCTCTGGCTACTTACTTTCCGGTATCCGGCAATATAAATATTACTAATGAAACTTTTCCCTCAGCACGAAAAATAGAAATTCACTATACTGGTAGTTACCAGGTAGCCTTTGAATATGATCCATCAAAAAATATTTACCTCAGAAGAGTGAATGGAGAAACTCACATTGATGCCTTAAACGGTAACCCAATAACCGCCCGAGTAGTGATCGTCCAAGTCACCAAACAAAGAGTGCAGGATGAAGAAGGCAGGTTGGCGATAAACTTTGTAGGCAAGGGCAAAGGCTGGGCCTGTTTCCAGGGCAAACTGATTCCGGTCACCTGGTCCAAACAAACTCTGGAAGACAAAACGAGCTACTACCTGGAGAATGGAGAAAAATTGGTCATACCCCCTGGGAAAATATGGATAGAAGTAGTAAATGAAAAAACAGAGGTGGTGTTCCAATGAGACGTATACTTTTTTACCTGGGCTCTTTACCAGTGTATTCATACGGTGTAATGCTGGGGGTCGCTTTCCTGGTCGGGGTCATTTATGCCATGAAAAGGGCTCAGAAATACAAGGTTTCTCAGGAAACAGTTGTTGAAGTAAGTATCCTTGCCATCTTAGGGGCCATTTTGGGATCTCGAATAACCTACGTTATCCTTAATTGGGAACTATATAAAAATAATTTCTGGCACATCTTCAACATCAGAGAAGGAGGACTAACCTTTTTAGGGGGGCTAATTGGAGGGTTGCTTTTGGTTCTGCCCTACCTCTACCTTAAAAAACAATCCCTCTTAAAGTTATTCGACATTTTCTCACCACCACTTGCCCTGGGATATGCCATTGCCAGAATAGGTTGTTTCCTAAACGGATGTTGTTATGGAAGAGTCTGCACTTTTAACTCTTTTCCTCTAGGGGTGCATTTTCCTAACCTCTCCGGCTTTCGCTACCCCACTCAAATATATTCTTCTCTTTATTCTTTAATAATCCTTTTTGTGCTACTCCGCCTTGAACGAAAGAAACCGTTTGAGGGAGCGCTCTTTTTTGACTACTTATGGCTTTATGGTGTCGCTCGTTTTCTGATAGAATATTTGCGAGATGAACCCTTTGCTATCGCGGGTTTGTTTACCGAAGCGCAACTGGCCAGCATTTTCTTGATTATCGCTGGACTCTTTTTAAAAAGGGTAATAAAAAGCTATGTCTCCAGGAAACCTTCAAGAAGCAATTGAGGCCTTTCTCGATTTTCTTTACTGGGAAAAACGAGTTTCTGAAAACACACTGTGTTCTTATGAGAACGACTTGAAAGCCTTGCACGGTTTCTTAACCAAAAGACGGATCACTTCTTTAGAAGAACTTACCTTAAAGGATCTGGAAGAATTTATAACCTGGCAGTATAGAGCAGGACACACTTCTGCTACCTTAGCCAGGCGTATTTCTGCGCTGAGATCTTTTTTCGCTTTTCTACTTAAAAAAAATCTGGTCAAAGAAAACCTTGCTCGTTCACTCGATACCCCCAAAATAGGGAGAAAAATACCTC
Source organism: Candidatus Atribacteria bacterium (assembly GCA_029982245.1). Taxonomy (GTDB): domain Bacteria; phylum Atribacterota; class Atribacteria; order Atribacterales; family Thermatribacteraceae; genus Thermatribacter; species Thermatribacter velox. The sequence continues at coordinate 24,863 of JARRBX010000005.1, forward strand.
AGGTACTCACTCTTGCTGAAATAGAAGCAATTCTAACTCTCCCCGATACCACCAAACCCTCGGGATTGAGAGACAAAGCCATACTGGAACTTCTCTACAGTAGTGGTTTAAGAGTAAGTGAACTGGTGAATCTTGAATTCTCGCACCTCGACCTTCAAAACCGCATGCTACGCTTGTGGGGAAAAGGATTTAAGGAACGAATCGTACCTTTTGGAGAGGAGGCAAAAGCAGCAATTGAAGCCTATCTGGTAGGGGGAAGGCCTCACTTTCTAAAAGGAAAACTAAGTAACTTTGTTTTCCTGGGGCCTTCCGGGAAACCGATAACTCGTCAGAGTGTGTGGAATATGATAAAGCGTTATACCCGTGAAGCCGGTATAACAAAGAACGTAACACCTCACACTTTGCGGCACACTTTTGCAACCCATATCCTTGAAAACGGAGCTGACCTGCGTATAATTCAGGAATGCCTTGGACACAGCGACATCTCCACAACTCAAATTTATACTCACCTAACCAGGAAGGCCTTGCAAGAAGCTTACGATAAGCATTTCCCAAGAAAATAAAATAACAAGGAGTGATATGGATAATGGAAAACCTGAAAGCCAAAATTCAAGAAACCACTGCTTTTATTAAAGAAAGAACCAAACTAAATCCCAGAATAGGAATTATCTTGGGAACGGGCCTCGGTGCCCTGGTTGACGACATTGAAATAGAAAGGGTCATTCCCTACCAGGAAATACCCAATTTCCCAGTATCCACAGTAGAAAGCCACCAGGGAAACTTAGTATTGGGAAACCTTTCCGGAAAAGCAGTGGTCGCCATGCAGGGAAGATTCCATTACTACGAAGGATACACCATGCAACAAATCACTTTCCCGGTAAGAGTTATGAAGGCTCTGGGCATAGAAGTGCTTATCATAAGCAATGCAGCAGGCGGTATGAATAGAAATATGAAAAAAGGAGACTTGATGATCATTACCGACCACATAAATCTTCTGGGAGACAATCCCCTTCGAGGACCCAACGATCCTGAGCTTGGACCACGTTTCCCGGATATGTCGCAAGCTTACGATAAAGAGCTTCGAGAACTGGCCCTGAACATAGCCATAGAAAAAGGATTCTATGTACACCAGGGAGTTTATGTTGCTCTCCCTGGACCTAATCTGGAAACTCCAGCAGAATACCGATTCCTAATCACCATTGGCGCAGATGCTGTTGGCATGTCAACTGTTCCCGAGGTCATTGTAGCCAGACATGCAGGAATAAGAGTGTTTGGAATTTCCTGCATAACTGATCTGGCCATCGATGGAGTAGTAGAACCAGTTAACTTTGAAGAAATTGTAGAAGCAGCAAACCAGGCGGAACCAAAATTGACAACCATAATAAAAGAACTTGTAGCACGCATCCAACTATGATAGAAGGAGTCCTCAAGACAGCGCTGATAGCCAGCTTACCCATCAGCGAACTGCGGGGAGCTATCCCTTATGGTATCCTGGTGCAAAAATTACCCTGGGTCTTAGTCATAACGGTTTCGGGAATAGCAAATTTAATCCCCTTTTTCATAATTATGAGCCTTGCCCCAGGTCTTGAAACCTGGATCGCTCGAAATGCATATTTCAGAAACAGCTGGTTGAAAATACTTGATAACACTCGCAAAAGAATCGCGCCTTACCAAAAATTTGGCAAGTGGGGCATATTGTTCTTCGTAGGTGTACCTCTTCCCTTTACGGGAGTATGGACGGGTTCGCTGGCCTGCTGGCTAATGGGCTTCTCGATTAAGGAATCCTTGGCCTACATTTTAGGAGGCATCGCTATGGCAACAGTAATAGTTGCCACAGCAACAAAACTGGGAGGACAAATACTTTGACATCTTAAGAAAGGAAGGTGCAGTAGTGATAAAACCTGTAGAATGGACAGGAAATGCTTTACGCTACCTTGATCAGACCCTTCTCCCCGCTCAAGAAGTCTTTCGAGAAACCACAGACTTCAGAGAGGTAGCTGAAGCCATAAAATCTCTCCGCATAAGGGGCGCTCCCCTGATTGGAATAAGCGCTGCTTATGGCTTATGTCTGGGAGCACTTGAAGGTACCACCAAACAAAATGATTTTTATCCCTTTTTAGAAAAGGTAGACTCGATTCTTCGATCCACCAGACCCACCGCGGTAAATCTTTTCTGGGCGCTGGACAGAATGAAAAAAATCTGGCAGGAAGCTCAAAAAAACGCCACACTTCCAGAAGAGACGTGTTCCAGGTTAATTGAAGAAGCTACAACAATAGAACGAGAGGACGAAGCAATGAACCGGAAAATTGCGGAACTCGGTGCAAGCCTCATACAAGATGGAGACGTAATCCTCACCCATTGTAATGCCGGTGCGCTTGCCTGTGGTTCTTGGGGAACCGCGCTGGGCGTGATTTACTGGGCCCAGCTAAAAGAGGGCAAAAAAATTCAGGTTTATGCCGATGAAACCAGGCCGCTACTCCAAGGAGCTCGGCTCACCGCCTATGAGCTTACTCGAAATGGCGTCCCCACCAGGGTAATCTGCGACAACATGGCAGCCTTCATGATGCAACAGGGAAAAATCAACAAAATCATTGTGGGAGCAGACCGAATTGCAACCAATGGAGACACGGCAAACAAAATAGGAACCTACTCACTCGCTGTGCTCGCCAGATATCACAACATACCATTTTACGTAGCAGCACCAACCTCAACAATTGATTTCGAGATTGTCGAGGGATCGCAAATACCCATTGAAGAAAGAAGCGCGGCCGAAATAAAATACTGGAAAGAGCACCAGATAGTGCCTGAAAAAGCAGAAGTAGAAAATCCAGCCTTTGACATCACGCCAAACACCTTGATAACGGCTATCATAACCGAGCAAGGCATTCTATATCCGCCCTTTCGAGAAAAAATACTTTCTATAAGGAGGAAAGTTGAAAGATGAACAATCGAGAAGAGCGATTAATTACTGCGGAAAAAATAGAGGAAATCATAAAATACCGTCCCCAGAAAGGATGGGTTACCTCCTTTTATCTGAACATTGACCCCCGATTTATCGTTGCTGAAAAATTTAAAAAAGTTGCTCAAAACATATATCGAGAAAAGCTGGCAGAATTAAAATCCGGAGACATCGCAGAAGAAAGAGTACGCCAGTTTGAGAGAGACTTCAGCCAGATAAACCAGTTTCTGGAAGAAAAACTTGAAATAAAAGGGAGAACCAGGGGGGTAGCAGCTTTTGTTAACTCAGAGGAAAACTTATTTAGGGTGTTTCTTCTACCCCAAGCAGCAAAAAACCAAATCATCTTTGATCCTGATCCTTATTTAAGACCACTAACTGCCATTCTCGATGAGTACCATCGTCTTTTGGTGGCAATTGTAGACCACCGTGATGCCCGCCTGTTTGAAGTTTATATGGGCGAGATTATGGAGCACGAAGAGCATAAAACGAATATTCGAGGAAAAATCAAAGAAGGAGGATGGTATGGGTTAGAAGAGAGAAGGATAGAAAGAAAAATAGAAAATCAGATTCTACAACACTATAAAGAAGTTGCTTTTGCCTGCATGGAACACTTCCGCAAGGGCCACTTTGACTATTTACTGGTAGGAATAAAAAAAGAAGATTATCCAACTTTTCTTAACCTATTACATTCTTATCTCCGTACCCGAGTAAAGGGACGACTAAACCTTAATCCCAAAGACCCCATCAACGTGATCATCGAAGAAGCACTTAAAGCTGAACAAAACATTGAAACAGAAGAAGACAACCAAATACTACAAGAACTCATGGAAAAAATCGGCAACGACGATCTGGCAACCAGCAGTTTACCAAATGTTTTAAGAACTCTACACTTTGGAGCCTGCCAGATGGTGGTAGTAGATGAAGACTTTATTCAGGAAGGCTTTGTTTGCCCTCAGTGTCACTACATAACTCTGGAGAAGAGTGATTGTCCACTATGTAACCTTCCATCCGTTGAAGTTGAAGACATCATTGATGAAATCATCGAAGAAGTCCTTCTCCAAGGTGGAGAAGTAAAATACATAAAAACCGATAATCCTCTACTTGAAAAAATTCAGAGAATCGGAGCCTTTTTACGTTTCAAAGTCTAAGAAATTAGGAAAAGGGCAATCAAGCTGGGTTGTTCCAATCCAGGAAACGGCGATTGCCCTTTTCCTTTCGCGCTAAAATTTCTACCTTCAAACCATTACCAAACCCGACAAAAATAAAAACGAGAGTCTTATTCCTCAACATAAGTTAGTCCCGGAATATTTTTAGTGCATAACCTGTTTTTTCTATAAAACCACCCATGGGGGGTTTGATAGATTTGAGATATCTCGTCCTTCAAAAAGAGCACTTTGGAGCGTTTATCGAGCACCTCAATTTAATATCCAAAGTAGTAGCTCCAGTCAGGAAAGACCAAAAAACAAACCAGTTTTCTTTTGAAGAAGTAAGTCAAGCAGAAGAAATAGCTCTTAACTATATTCCCACCATACTTCCCCCAAAAAAGTATTTCGTGCCTCAATACGAAACTCTGGCCGAATACGATGCCAGCCAAGGACAAAGCATGCAACCAGTTGTGGAAGTTGAAAAACTTATTCTCTTTGGAGTACACACCTGTGATCTTGCAGGAATTCAATGTCTTAACGTGGTTTTCAACGATCAACCTAAAGATATTAATTACCTCATTCGCAAAGGTTACATAACCCTTATAGGCCTGGAGTGCAATAACTATTGCGATAGTTTTGCATCGTGTGGCTTAATGGGTACTTTTCTCCCCCAAGGAGGATATGACCTCTTCTTCACTGACCTTAACGACTACTTCATGGTGCACATCGCCACTCAGAAGGGGGAAGAACTGATTAAAGATTTTCAATTTTTCAAAGATCCGGCACCAGAACACTTTAAAGACCTACAACATCTTCGAGAAAAAAAACAAAACACCTTCAAGCCTGAAGTCCCTATAGACCGTAATCTGATACCTAAAATGTTTGCAGAAGGCTTCGAAGCTAAGGTTTGGGAAGAAATCGGTAACCGCTGTCTTTCCTGCGCAAACTGTACTAATGTATGTCCTACCTGTTATTGTTTCGATGTAATGGATGTGCCCAATCTGGACCTCAAGACCGGCAAGCGCATCCGTGTGTGGGACTCCTGTCAGAACGAGCCCTGAGGTTTCGTCAAGAGGTGTGTAAATTCGCATCAGGCGGCAGCCTCCTCCCGCGTCACCTCGATCCCGTCCTTGTACTGAACCCCCGCGTAGACCTTTG
>JARRBX010000066.1 GCA_029982245.1 Candidatus Atribacteria bacterium
TATCCTCTTTTAATGGCAGCTTTTGGAATTATTGCTGCAATCATCGGCACTTTCTTTGTAAATGCTAAAGACGAAAAGGGCCTTGCCGCCGCTTTGAATCGAGGCACTTACATAAGTGGCCTTCTGGCTGCTGTGTTCAGCCTGATCTTGTCTCTGGCCCTCTTTGGCAATCTCAGCGTTTTCGTCGCCACAGTAGCTGGCTTGATTGCAGGAATTGCTATCGGTCTCATTTCCGAATACTACACTTCGAGCCACTTCAAGCCCGTTCGCAACCTTGCTGAAGCATCGAAAACCGGACCAGCCACGGTCATCATCGATGGGCTTTCAGTAGGTATGGAAAGCGTGGTTGTGCCAGTAATACTCATCTGTGGAGCGATACTGGTCTCTTACTGGGCAGCAGGAATTTATGGTATCGCGGTTGCTGCACTGGGCATGCTCTCTATTACTGGCATGACTCTGGCCATCGACGCTTATGGCCCTGTTGCTGATAACGCGGGTGGAATAGCTGAGATGGCAGGGTTGGGACCCAATGTCCGCAAGATAACTGACTCGCTTGATGCTCTGGGTAACACCACCGCTGCTATCGGAAAAGGCCTGGCAATTGGCTCAGCCGCACTGACCGCTCTGGCTCTTTTTTCAGCCTACGGTGCAGCAGTGAACCTCAAGGTTATCGACCTCATCAAGCCCATGACCGTGGTAGGACTTTTCATTGGCGCTATGATGCCCTACCTTTTCAGCTCACTGGCGCTTCGAGCAGTTGGCAGGGCAGCCTTTAGAATGGTGGAAGAAGTGCGCAGGCAATTTCGTGAAATTGCTGGTCTTATGGAAGGCAAAGCCAAGCCAGACTATGCCCGATGCGTGGATATCAGCACCCGGGGAGCTCTTTCTCAAATGATTTTACCCGGCATTCTGGCTGTAATAGTTCCCCTGATCGTTGGAGTTGCTTTAGGCAAAGAAGCTCTGGGTGGGCTTCTGGCAGGAGCTATTGTTTCTGGCTTGATGCTGGCAGTAATGATGGCAAATTCTGGTGGAGCCTGGGATAATGCCAAAAAGTACATTGAGGAAGGCAACCTGGGCGGAAAAGGTTCTCCGCAGCATGCAGCAGCAGTAGTAGGTGACACAGTAGGAGACCCATTTAAAGATACGGCTGGGCCTTCGCTGAACATTCTCATTAAGTTGATGTCCATTGTAGCCTTAGTTTTTGCCCCAATTTTCATTCGTTAACTGCTCATTTTGACTGAAGGCCCTGAGGAACACTCAGGGCCTTCAGGTTAGGTGGTTGGGTTTGTTTTTTCCTCAGGAATTCCTTGAAGAAATACGGGAAAAAGTTGATATTGTGGACCTGGTCTCCCAGTATGTGGATTTAAAACCCGCAGGTAAAAACTACCGGGCACTCTGCCCTTTTCACGAAGAAAAAACTCCTTCCTTTATCGTTTCCCCGGAAAAAGGGATTTTCCACTGTTTTGGTTGTGGCGTAGGAGGTAATATTTTTTCCTTCATCATGAAAATAGAAGGAGTGAGTTTTCCGGAGGCGGTTACCATCATTGCTGAAAAGTATGGGGTATCGTTGCCGGAAAGAAAGAGTGATTTTCTTTCCGGAGAAGCGCTGGAAAGAAAACGTCTTCTGGAACTTCACAGAGTCCTGCAACGATTCTACCAAGCTCAACTGGCAAATCCCCAGAGTCAGGAAGCACAGAAAGCAAAGCGGTATCTGCTTGAAGAGCGTGGACTGAAGCTGGAAACAGTAGAGCGCTTTGGTATTGGATTTTCTCCTCCAGAAAGCAGGGCAACATTGAATTATCTCATGAAACAGGGCTTTTCCGGGAAAGAGTTTCTATCAAGTGGAGCAGGGGTCTTGGGCAAAGGAGGCCAACTGCTGGACCGCTTTAGGGGGAGGATAACTTTTGCCCTCCACGATGACCAGGGGAGGATAATCGGTTTTGCGGGAAGATCCCTCTCAGGAGAGACTCCCAAATACGTCAACACCCCGGACAGTCCCGTTTTCTCTAAAGGTAAAACTCTTTATGGGCTCTTTGCTGCCAAAGGATCTATTCGTAGAGCTGGAAAGGCATTGGTCGTTGAGGGATACATGGATTTTTTGACTCTCTACGAAGCCGGAGTGGAAAACTGTGTCGCTTCCATGGGAACGGCCTTCACTTCTCAGCAAGCCTCGCTGTTGCGGAGGTATACCCAGCAGGTGACGCTTTGCTTCGATTCCGATAGCGCTGGAGAGGCAGCCACGCTGAGAGGAGTAGAATTGCTCCGAGCTCAGGGACTTGAAGTCAAAATAGTCCGCATTCCTCCTCCTTTTGACCCGGATTCGCTTTTAAGGCAAAAGGGCAAAGAGGTACTTTTCAAAATTTTGTCTCAGGAAATGTCGTATTTTGATTTTTACCTGGAATTATTACTTAAGCAGCATGGTTATAAAACTGTGGAATCTAAGGTTAAGATTATTCAGGCTTTGGTTCCCTACTTACAGGTTGTGGACGTTATAGAGCGCGAACTCCGCATCAAGCAGCTGGCCAGAACACTTGGCGTAGAAGAATCACTTATTTATAGAGCAGTAGAGAAAGCAACAGGTACTCAGGGCAAAACGGCGGGGAAAAATTCGATATTGACTACCGATTTGAAAGAACCCGGGAATATAAAGGCCGAAAAAATGATTATAAAGAAATTGTTGGAAGATTTGTCTTACCGAGAGAAACTTCTGGAAGAATTTGAGGAAAATGATTTTTCCTGTTCCAATAACCGCCGTTTATGGCGGGCTATAAATACCCTGGCTTTAAAGAAAAAGGATTTTTCTTTTGCCGACCTGGCAGCGGTTTTTATTAATGATTCTGATATGCAACGCCTGATTTCGGAAATAGCCACTCGGGAGGATCTCGAGTTTGGACTGGAAAGAGAAGAAGTAGTTCAGGATCTGGTCAGAACGGTTAAAAAAAATGCGCTTTCTCGACGTCGAAAAAGCACTGAAAGGGAGCTTTCCCGAATATCGACACAACTCTCAAAGAGTACTTTGCCTGAAGAGGAGCGGCGAAAGCTCAAGGCTCTTCTTCAGGACAAATTAAAGGAGTACGACCAGATTCTTAAGAAAGAAAAGGAATTAATAAAAAGTTAAAAAAATAGAAAGGGAGAGGTCGCCTTGGCGTCCAACCGTAAGAAAAAGAATATGTATAGCGAGTACGATGCTTATCCCTCTTCGACCATATCTCCGTTATTGGAGAGCGGCAAAAAGAAGGGGTACATCACTTTTAAGGAGCTGAACGATTTTTTAGGAGACCAGGTAATGGACGTTGACCGTTTGGATGATATCTACAGCACTCTTTCCGACCTGGGTATCGAAGTATCCGACGAAGAAGCGCTTCGCGAAGAAGTAGAAAAAAGCTCCGAGAGCGAGGATCTGCAGTTTGAAGAAATCAAAGGAATAGGGGTCGATGACCCGGTCAAGATGTATCTTAAGGAAATCGGCCAGGTCCCATTACTCACGCCTGAAGAAGAAGTAGAACTCGCCAAAAGAATCGAGCAAGGGGACATAGAAGCCAAGAAAAAGCTCATTGAAGCCAACCTGAGACTGGTGGTAAGCATTGCTAAGCGCTATGTAGGTAGAGGATTGCTCTTCCTGGACTTGATTCAGGAAGGCAATCTGGGACTTATCAGGGCGGTCGAAAAGTTTGACTACCGCAAGGGTTACAAGTTCAGCACTTATGCAACCTGGTGGATACGACAAGCCATAACCCGAGCGATTGCTGATCAGGCAAGAACCATCCGCATCCCGGTACATATGGTGGAAACCATAAACAAGCTCATTCGGGTTTCCAGACAGCTCACCCAGCGCCTGGGTCGAGAGCCCACCCCCGAAGAGATAGCCAATGAGATGGGGATTACGGTTGAAAAAGTCCAGGAAATAATGAAGACCGCCCAGGAACCCTTATCTCTGGAAACCCCAATTGGTGAAGAAGAGGATAGCCCCCTTGGGGATTTCATTGAAGATACTGGCGCCATGGCGCCTCCTCAGGCGGCATCTTACACTCTTTTGCGCGAACAGCTGGAGAATGTTTTGAATACTCTCTCAGAAAGAGAACGCAGGGTGCTCAAGCTCCGCTTTGGCCTTGAAGATGGGAAGCCCCACACCCTTGAGGAAGTAGGGCAAATTTTTGGGGTGACCAGAGAACGGATTCGGCAGATCGAAGCCAAGGCCCTGCGCAAGTTGAGACATCCCAGCCGAAGCAAAAAATTGCGGGATTATCTTGACGAATCAGAGTAGACTGGATATAATTTCTCAACGTAGAGCGCTCCTCGGTAGCTCAACGGTGGAGCATCCGGCTGTTAACCGGAGGGTTGCAGGTTCGAATCCTGCCCGAGGAGCCATTGTTTTTTAGGGATTCGTTTTCAAAAAGGCCCCGATCTCTAATCGGGGCCTTTTTCTTGAACAGCAATTTTTGCCGCTTTTAGATACTACCTCACAAGACACGCTATCGGTAAGATTCTCCGTCTACTTTCATCATTGGACAGGATCCTTCAGCAGGGAAGTCAGGGAACATGTTTTTAGCCTGTTCCATGCTCTTTTTGAGTGGAGAAAGGTTTTTTGTATCCTATTCACATAGGATTTTTGCTACATCCCCTTTGCTGTCCAGCTGAACCCAGCTGCTGAACCAATAGGCATCAGAACTTGAGTTAGAGATAGTGCTATAATAATTGAATATCTGAGTTTTAGAAAAAGCAATAAAAATGGGAAAGCGAAATCAGCGGGAAGGGGGGTGCACGAACGAAGTATAGACAAAATTTGAATTGCTGGAGGGGAAAATGTGATGAGCAAGTTTAACTTTGGTCCAGCACGAGAAGGAGAGCAAGTGGTATTTGGAGCTGGGAGACCCGGTCACAATTCAAAGCGTGTGGGTTTGGAAGAAGTTGAAGAATGGGTCTCTTTCATGAAACAACAGGACATTGAAGGTGTTTGTTGCCTTCTTTCGCAAGAAGAACTCGATTATTACGAGATAAACCTTTTAGATTTTTATTGCAAAGAGTTTGGAAAGGCTAATGTCTGCTGGGTGCCATTAGAAGATTACTGTATTTGCAGTTTGGTCAAGTTTAAGAAAGAAATTTTACCCTTTTTAGAGAAAGCGTGCACAAATAACAAGAAAGTTGTCATACATTGCTCTGCTGGATGTGGACGGACTGGACATGTTCTCGCTGCGTGGTTGGTCCACGGACGAGGTTTGTCTGAAGAAGAAGCCCTGGAAGCGGTTAAAAGCATAAGAGGAGTCAACCGGAATCCCTGTGAGGCTCTATCCCGCAAAAACGATGCAAAAGAAGACCTACACGCGCTTCTTAAAAAATCGTGAAGGTACCTTTATTGACGAACATGAGAAATATCAAAGAAGTCGAATTATACACCTTGAGAAAGTTGCTGGTAGCTAAAGTGTAAACAAATGCATTGTCATTTACGAAATAAAACGTCCGAAGAAAAACAGAAAATGTGCATTCTCTAAAGCACAGTTTTATGATGCATCTTCTTAAAAGCAGAGTTGATTCAAGGTACATACAGGAAATACTCGGACACACAAGTAGTAAGACAACGGAAACTTATACTCATGTAAACAAAGTAAGTCCTGCAAAGATAAAAAATATCCATTGGACGGCATGATGGGGTGGAATCATGAGTTCAACTACGAACGATTAGGTAAAATGTTGTCCGAGGTAAGAAAATGATTAAGCCTGAATATCTTTGTGTCCTTCGCAAAATATACGATCGGCTAAAGGGTGAGAATGTGAATTGGGTAGTTACCGGTAGTCTCAGTTTTGCATTGCAGGGTGTTCCCATCGAAATTCACGATATTGACATTCAGACTGACAAGGTAGGAGCCTACGAGATCGAACACCTCTTTTCCGAGTTTGTGAGCGAAAAGGTTAGATTCTCCTCCACAGAAAAAATCCGCTCGCACTTCGGTAGATTAACTATTGATGGAATAAAAGTAGAAATTATGGGAGATATCCAGAAACGGCTTGAAGACGGAAGTTGGGAGAATCCTGTAGATTTGAATAAACACAAGAAGTTTGTAGAGATACAAGGGATGAAAATACCAGTTTTATCCTTAGAATATGAGTATCAGGCATATTTGAAATTGGGCAGGATAGAGAAAGCCGAAATGTTAAGAAAGTGGTTGCATGGGGAGTATGAATCTTCAGACAGTACATAGCCTGACAGCGGATAAAAGACCTCACTACGCTTCATCCAAATTGCTTTCGGCAACTTCTTTTATTCGCAAAACGTTATCTGCAATTGTACACACAACTATCTATTCATTAATGAGGTGATGACATGATACCAAAAATACCACCAGTTCCAAAAGAAATTGTTGAAGCTGTGAATAATAAAACTCTTGCTGTATTCATTGGAGCAGGAGTATCAAGGTTAATTGGATGTATGGGTTGGGATCAACTTGCTCAAAATTTAATTAACAAATGTTTTTCAATTAAAAAGCAAGATGGTTCTTGTCTCATAAATTTCAAAGAAAAAGAAACTCTAGTTCAAAACAAGGATCATAAGAAAACTATTACTATTTGTTATTATTTACTAAAAAATAATGAATTAGAAGACATATTTTATAAGGAACTCGAGAATTCTCTTAAAGCTGATGAAGAACTTCTTCGATCTAAAAATACTTATGATGAATTATATCGCTTACGCGGACTTTTCATTACAACAAATGCAGATGAGCACTTTGATAATAAATTTGAACCAACCCAGATTGTGTATAGAGAAGGAGATTTTGATCCTTCAAATATAGATAGAACAAAACTATATCATATTCACGGTTCTATCAAAGATAAAAATTCGCTTATCTTCACAGTTCCTCAATATGTTAAGCGTTACAATAATCAAATATTCAAAAGTTTTTTGGAAAGAATATTTGAAGATTATACTGTTCTATTTGTTGGATATGGAATGGCAGAATTTGAATTGCTCGATTTTTTAATAACAAAATTTGACTCTCAAAAAGGAGGAGAGTTGAAACATTTTATTCTTCTCCCATTTTATAGAGGTGAAGAGAACATCCTTGAATTTGAACGGTATTATTACAATTCAATGGGCATTGAAGTTCTTCCGTATGAAAAAGATGAGAAAGGATATATGCAGCTTTACGAGGTAATCAAAGAATGGAACAGAGAGATAAATCAGGTTTCGACCTATTTGTATGATACATACGAAGAAATTGAAGATGCTGCCAATAACTATGATGAAAGCAAAGCATCAAGAATTTTTCAGATTATAAAAAACGATGAACCTCAAAGAAATCATTTTTTCAAATGCCTTGCAACATCTACCAATCCTTTCCCATGGTTAAAACCATTAAAAGAAAAAGGATTTTTTGATCCTAAAAACAATCCTCAACCACAAGAGGTGCCTGATAGGATAGGATATTTTACCATACCATATTGGAATGTTCTCGGATATTTAGAAAATGTTGCAGCAAAAAATGAAAAAGCTCCTTCTGAAGAAATAACAAATACTTTACTTGAAATTATTAACTCAATAATAAATTTCCGTAATGAAAAAGGAGAGAGAATTGAGAATTATAGAACAGATTGGGTAATGGTAAAAATAATCTTTTCACTTCCGATTGAAAAAATAACTAAAAACCACATTGAATTCATAAGAATATCATTAAGATCAAAATGGGATACAACATTAGTGGCATCCGAAATTAGCCAAACCGTTCTGCCTAAATTAATTGATAAAGAGGCAGAAAAACTTATTTTACAATTATTAGATGCCATTTTAGATTGTCAAAAATCGAAGAAAGAATCATTTTTTGAAGAAGAAAAGTATGAATACGTTTCCATAATGGATGAGTATTGGCTTAAAGAGGCACTTAAAAAGCACAAGGCAGCAATTGCTAAATTGTGTGGTATTAAAGCAGCAAAGATTGCAATAAATAAAATGAAGTCAATTGTAAAAGAAGATAAATCTCAATTTAATAATATCTGGATTCCTACAATTGAAGATCATCCACAGACATCATTTCCTGATAGATACGAATGCCAACTGGTTTATTTTGTCAGAGATATGTTCGAGCTTTCTGAACCTCAAAAAATAAAAGAAGAAATAAAAAAT
>JARRBX010000067.1 GCA_029982245.1 Candidatus Atribacteria bacterium
CGTCGTTCCGAATTGATAAATCCTCTGGATTTATTATCCCGAATTGATGAATCCGAAGGATTTACCATCCCGAACTGGCAAATCCTCTGGATTTGCCATCCTGAACTTGTTTCAGGATCTCAGGATCTCGGTTTTTCAGGATCTTTCTTTCGGTATTCCTTATTGCTATCATAAAAGCCATGTCAGGACAGAGAGTACTACGTTTACATTCTCACTAATAAAAGCAACCGGTTTCTTTACATTGGAGTGACCAAAAGCCTGCAGCGCAGAATATACGAGCACAAAAAGGGCCTTATGGAAGGTTTTTCGAAACGCTATAACCTGAAGAAGCTGGTTTACTATGAAGTTGCCCCCAGTATCAGGGAAGCCATTGCAAGGGAGAAGCAACTCAAAAACTGGCACCGTCAATGGAAAATCAAACTCATTACCCGGAGTAACCCCCAATGGAAGGACCTAAGCATAGACTTTTTCAGGTGAGAGGTAGTGAGATAGTGAAAGAATGGGATACTGAGACTATGGGATCCTGAAACAAGGAGATGCCGAGAAACGAGACCCTGAAACAAGTTCAGGGTGACCAAAACCTTTGGTTTTGATCAGTTCAGCGTGACGGATAAGCCGTCGATTCAGGGCGGCAACGAAAAAAACCGTTGCCGGTTCAGGGCGGTGTCGAAAAAAAACGTACCGGTTCGGCATGACAAATTCGAAGAATTAGTCAGCTTAGAGTGACAGACTTTTGAGATGCCGAAACGAGAGGATTCTGAAACAAGGAGAGTCTGAAACAACAAGGAGGCCCTAAAGTCCGTCATTCCCAACTGACGGCGAAGTCCGTCATTCCGGATTGGCGGCGGAGCCGTCATTCCGAACTCGTTTCGGAATCTCGGGGTTTGGGTTGAGCAGTAGGATGCTGAAATAAGGACACCGGCTCAAGGGATATGATTCCGAACAATGGTTTTCAAAGAGTGCTTCTGCAAGGGTTTAGCGCTGTCTTAAAAGCATTCAAAGTTCCTTTAATCTTTTTTCGACTCTGGAAATCATTGTGAAGTCTCTATCATCATGCAAATTTACAGGAGGCTACCGCAGGGCTTGCAGTGACGGAGGGGTTGGATAAGCAAGCGAGAATAAGTGGATTTTGGAGTCGCAAGATAGGAACAATAGACCAGGGTTGTGGTAGGAGTGATTGCTATTGCTTGTCTGTAGCCTGTCGATTACGCTGGATTTCTTGCACTACGTTGCGGACCGTAAGGCCTTCAAGCCACTGTTCCCGCTCTTGGGTATAGTCACCACTTCCTGTGGTAAATTCCTGCAGGAACCTGGCCATGCCTACGGGACCCAGGGCTTTGGTTAGTGCTTCAATGCCTCGTTCCCTGAGTTCCAGAGGGGTCATTTTTAGAGGAACCACTTCCAGCCACCTTCATCAGCCATAGAATGGGATTAGTAACCTTTACTTGCAAAGTGTCCTTAAGTGCTCTTTCAGCTCTTTGAGATTTTTTCTTTTTCTGTTTTTTACAAACTCCTCAAGGGCCATGTTTACGACTTCTTTTTTGGTTTTAACGCCTGCCAGCTTCATCGCCTCTTCAAGGAGTTCATCTTTTATAACGATGTTGGTGCGCATTTTTACACCTCCCGATACACATTCTAATGCCCGCTATAGGGAAGAGTCAAACGGTTGAGCACTTTCGGTTGATTACTGGTCAGAATGCTTCTTAAAGGTAATAAAGCTCTTTGTTTTCAGGGCATTTCTTCAAGGATGTGAATGATTTTTGCTGTGATTTCCAAATACTGCTTGAGCCGGGAAAATATCTCTTCGGCAACTCTTTCCCGGTAGGTGTGAGCGGTGGCATTGCGGTCTTCAATCATCCGAAAAAGGAGAGCCATGTCCGCTTCTGTGAGATACCCCAGAGAGAAAAATTCTCGAAAAGAAGATCGTGGTGACTTTGGGTAAAGTCCTTCTCGCTCAAGATAAGCTTTAATGGTTTTCCACAGGATTTCAAAGGTAAACTCAAAGCGTTGAATAGCTGAATCCCTGAAATAAGGATAATCTTCGCTTTCTATGTTTTTCTGGGTTTTGCTTACTGCTTCTTGAAGGCGCTTCCAGGCGTTTTTCAGGTCTTCGAGGTACAATCGGTGTCGATCCACAGGATCCCCTCTTTTTTGATGATTTCCTGCAGGCGCTGGTCGGCTTTTCTGTATTCCAGAAGATCGAACTTGTAGGGTAGGTTTGATTCTTCGAGGTAATCTCGAAGGAGGGCAAGGTCCATTGACAGGTCTTCGCTGGATACAAAGGCAAGGTCGATATCGGAAAAGGGTTTACCGGTGCCCCTTGCCCGGGAGCCAAAAAGGTAAACACGCACCTTTTTGCCCAGAAAATACTCCTGCAAAAACTCTCGCAGGTCTTCAATGGTGGGCATTCTCTTTTTTAAAATCTCGGAGTTTTTCCACTGCTCAGTTTTTCTCATTCTCTGATCCCTTCCTCTTCCTTTCAATTGTATCACAGCAGATATGCTATTTTTCTGGTTACTGGGTTGGTGGTTTAAAGGTTTGTTCTTACAGGTGTTTTGTGTGTTTACAGGGATCAAATTATTATTTTATGCGACACCCTAATAATTTGTAAGCAGACTGGTGCTGCCTGGCTCTTTCTGGATGAAGATAACGGGAGGCCCTTGTGACATAGTATTAAGGGAATGCATTATGAGAGATGAGCTATGTGAAAAGTGTGAACTACCAGCACCTATGTTATGCCTTAATGGTTTTTTCCAAGGATTTGCTGGATCCAGTCCATAACTATTCTTGCAATCTTTACAGCCTTTTGGGCATCTTCCTCGGTTGGTTGTCCATAAGGTAAGAGACCAATATCAGGTGGATAGCGAAGCCGGTACACGCGATTCAGGAAGTCCAGTTCCGAAAGTTCAACAGGTAGGTGCATACCACACGCCTCGAGCTCGCCGCTTATTTCCAGAAGGTTGTGAATTCGCCGGATTTTTACGCCCTTCTCAAGAAGGATAGCTTTGAATCCTTTTTCTACGGTTTGCTGGGCGTGGAAGCAGGTTTGGCGATATATCCCCATTTCGAGTGCTTTCTGGGCCATGATTAAATCTTCAAGGGCATAAGATAGCCACGTTTCAGTGATTTTTTTCATAAAGGACTTTGCCGTGTTCGAGGATATCCTCGATAAACTGACTTTCTTCTTTTCTCAAATACTCGATTTCTTCCGGGGTGTATACGAAGATGTCCAAAGCAACCCGGGGATAGCCAAGCAATGCCATCACTTCCATTACTCTTTCCAGGGGTCTTTTGTCGCTTTTTTTGACAAGCAAAAGGTCGATATCGCTTTCTTCTTTCACTTCGTCACTTGCCAGCGAGCCAAAAAGAATTATTTTCTCTGGCTGGTAATTTTCAATCAAAACACTCACTATTTTTTGTAGCTCTTCGATGAGAAGTTTTTTTCTTTTTTGAGCAACTTCGAACTCGAGCTTTTTCATTAGCAACCCAGGCGCAGGACTTGACTTTCTGCCCGCAACAGTTAACCTCGAGTTCATTATATCACAGCAGATATGCTATTTTTCTGGTTACTGGGTTGGTGGAGAGTGGATTTTCTGGAAGAAAGTAGTGAGACGCTGAAGCGAGGAGATGCTGAGATTCGTCATTCTAATACCCACTATGGGAAGGATAAAACGATTGAAAGGTCTCAACCGGCTGCCGATTGGAGCTTTCCTTCAAGGATGGCAAGGCCTTTTTGTTCCTGGAAGGCTTGTGGTAAACGTGAATTGTTCAACGACTTCCGCATAGAACCTCGTTATCCCGCCGATTTCAGGCTTTTGCTGGAAGGTGTATCTGCGGGTTTGGAAAAGTGGTAGTAGCTTTTGGGAAGTGCGTTTTTAGGCAGTGTTTGTGGTAGAATGATTTCGAATTAATTGTCCATTGATTACTTTGAGGTACTTCTGTGGGTGCAGTTTTGGCAAGGGCGGAAGCCATTATTAAAGAGGAAGTAGAAAAAGCAGGTTTGCGTTTGCAGCAGGTTCTT
Organism: Candidatus Atribacteria bacterium; assembly: GCA_029982245.1. Lineage (GTDB taxonomy): Bacteria > Atribacterota > Atribacteria > Atribacterales > Thermatribacteraceae > Thermatribacter > Thermatribacter velox. The sequence goes on from JARRBX010000067.1 coordinate 4,022, forward strand.
CTTTTTGGGAGCCGTGCTCGAGGCAAGGCTCACCCGGATAGCGACTGGGATTTTCTGGTAATTGTGGATCGCACCCTTGAAAGAACTGCTCGTATTCGCTTGGAAACACGCATCGGAGTACGCCTGGTTCTGGAGCGACTGCCGTCTGATGTGCTCATTCTTTCTGAAGATCAGTTTGCCAGGCAAAAAGAGGATGTAGGATGCATTGCTTACTATGCGGCGAAGGAGAGCATTACCCTTTGAGGAGCGAAAGCGTGCATGCTGGATCTTAAAAGCTGGATGGAGTGTTCGGGGTCAGGTCTTTACTTTTTGGGTTTTTGTGGATGTCGGGAACTTGGAACAGGAGATTCTGAAAACAATAAAACCTCACTCTGCTCCTTTGGTGCGAGAGAAAGGTGAATTTTAACCCCGAATTCTTTCAATTTTTCGGGTTATGCTTGACAGCGCTCAAAGGGTACGCCTACCATGGTAAAGAAAGGAGGCGAAGGACGTGGAACGGGAAATCATCGACAGATTAAAGGCACTCAAACCAGGCTTGCAGAAACTTTTTGGAATTACCGAGTTGGCTATTTTTGGCTCCTACGCCCGGGGCGAAGACAAAAGCACCAGTGATATTGATATTGTGATCCTGGAAATGGAAAGGAAAAACGGATTGGTTATTGCCAGGGCCAAACGATACTTGAGTGAACAGTTGGGGAAGGAAGTCGATATTGGACTCTGTGATTCGTTAAGGCCATTTATCAGAAGAAGGGTTGAGAAAGAGCTAATCTATGTCTGAGAGGTACTGGGAACTCTTTCTTTTTGACATTTTGGTTGCCATCTTGAAAATTGAGGAAGTAGCCAAAAACTTTAAAGATGCAGAAGAACTCAAACGTAATTTCGTAGCTTGAGATAGTATTATAAGAGAATTCGAGATTATTGGGGAAGCTACTGGAAAGTTGATTAAAGCCGGGGTTTTACCCGGAGAGTATCAGGAAATCGTTGATTTCAGGAACCTTTTGATTCATCGTTACTTTGGTGAAAAAGTTTTGAATGTGATCCAGAGCGATCTGGATGATTTTGCTGAAGTTATTACTCATCGGATTGCAACCCTTGATAGTGTCCTCAAGCAAGAAATTATTCGGGACCTGCTTGAAGAAAACCAGCATCTCCATTTTGTGATTGAATTCTTGAAAAAAACTGTCAACCTAAAGATTTTCCAAATAGTCTCATCCTTGCAGGTATCGAATTCTGCCTTAATTATCCTCTAAATTGCGTCAGCACTTTTACTCATACATCGCATTTCTGATATTTTTCCAACTTTAGATCTCTTTACCTTATGCCGCGACTGTCTTAAATTCTTTTCCTATATTGTCCTGCACCCCAGGTTATTATCAACAAGACCTCTGAAACAAGGAAATGCTGAAACCATGGGATGCCGAAATAGACCCTGAAACAAGTTCAGGGCGGTGTCGAAAAAACCAGCACTGGTTTAGGATGGCAAAAGCGAAGGATTTGTCAATTAGCCGCGATGTGCAAGGAAGACCCCAAAATGAGTTCGGCGGGTGTGGTAAGGGGTTAACGGCGAAGTCGCGACATGTGAAAGCCAGAGAGTGTTACTGGAGTTTTGAAAGGAAATTTTCGAGTTCAAGCTTAAAGGTTTCCTTAAGCTTCAGAGCGTCTTCAAGAACTAAAGATACCTTGCGTTCGTCTAATTCGTAACTGTAGGTGTGTCTGAAAAAATGTCTGAAACCTCGCAAGCTGTTAAGCAATTTGAAGCTTTCCTCAGAAATCAAAGCAGGTCTTACTCCCTCAATTTCCGTCTTCGTCCTTTTGAGAAGTTCTGTATGGTATTTTGGCGAGTCTTCAATGCTGTTTTCGAAAGATCTAGCTACTATTTTAAAAAGATCTTCGTAGGTGCAGTACAGGTTGTGCAGTTGATAGGCGAGGCTTTCAAGCGCATGTATTCCTCTTTTTCTTTCTTCGATACGTTTGTATATCTTTACAATTTCATTCCACTGATTCATAAGTTCTGATTTCAGGATTGCGAATTTCCCTTCTTCCACCGTATTCCCTCCGTTTTCACTTTGTTCTCGAGCCTGTGGCCTTCAAGCTGTATAACGTCCACCTCTCTTTCAAGCTCCAGAGAAAGGTAAGAGATCATTTTGAAGAAGTCTTCATCTTTGAGGCCGTAAAACCCTATGTCAATATCAGAGTCTTTTTTGAAGCGCCCCGGTTTGGTGAGAGAGCCGAAAATGTAGGCTTCATCAAACTTTATCTGAGTGGCGACTTTTTCCAGTGCTTCTTCGACCTTTTTCAAAGTGTTCGTTCGCAAGCGTTCCAGCTCTTCTTTTCTGGTTTTGAGATATTTCTCCAGTATCTGGAACTGGAAACCCGGGGATTGCTTTTTCACTGCGTTTTCTCTCTTTGCAGATGAATTTCATTTATGCCCTTTAACTTCATTGTATTACACTTTACGCTGGCGTGAGGCTTTTGTTTTTGGTTTGTGAACATGTTGGACGGTTCTTAGAAATAGCTTTCTGCAAGAAGCTGATGTGGTCCAAAGCGTCTGAAAACCTGCACGGTACTTTCATCGTGTATAATAGATTTGCCCGGCGCCAAAGCAATGGGAGAGGCTTGAGAGAACCGTTTTGGCGTAGAGAGAATAGGAGGTGGGGGATAGGGTGCATGGGTAAAGAGCTTGTGAAGAGCTTTGAAAAATTAATCCCAGTTTTTGAAAGTTATCCGGAAATAAAACTGGTATATCTTTTTGGTTCCAGAGCAACGGGAAAACATTCTCCTTTGAGTGACTGCGACTTTGCTGTTTACCTGGACACAGATAGTTTCAAGCGCATGCACGATATCAGGTTTGAGCTATATGATCGGATAGGGCGTATTTTGAAGGAGGACAACGTGGATATTGTTATCCTGAATCTGGTGGAGTCGCCCGAATTCAAGTATTTAATCATCAAGGAGGGTAAGTTAATTTTTGAGAGAGAGCCCTACAAGGTGCTTGTTGAGCCAGGGATTCTCAATGAGTACTTTGATTTCCAGATGCTTCTCCGCCGCTATGGGCTGACTGGAACCTGACCATGAGCAGTCTCCAGGTTATAGAAAATAAAAAGAGTGCCGTTTTGAAATACCTGGGAATACTGGAGCGTTACAAAAAATACTCCCGCCAGGAGATAGAGAGCGATGTTGATATACGCGGTGCTTTAGAAAGATATCTTTACCTTGCAATTCAGGCAACAATAGATCTGACAGAGGCTATCATTGCCTATAAAGGTTTGCGAAAACCTGCTACGATGAGCGAGTCTTTTTATATTTTGAGTGAAGAGGGAGTAGTTGCTGCGGACCTCGCCAGAGAACTGGCTAAAATGGTAGGTTTTAGGAATGTAATTGCCCACGATTACCAGGATTTAGATTATGGCATTGTGCTTGATGTTTTGCATAACAGATTGAAGGACATTAAAAATTTTCTAAATGAAGTTTCTAACGCAATGGGCATCAGGTAGAGGTGTTGCTTGCCAATTCCCCTTATTTTTGCTTAAATGGAAGCCATGCAGAGCGGAAGAGAGCGATTTAAAATAACCCCGGCTGTAAGGCGGGAGATAGTGAAAATAGTGGATGAGCGAATGAGAGAAGCCCATGTGACCAGAGAAGACTTCTCTGAGTTGAAGGGTATTGTTGCTGAGTTAGCTCAGGCGCAAAGAGATCTTGCCGAAGCCCAGAAAAGAACTGAGGCAAGGTTAGATGGTCTTACTGTGAAGGTTGAAGAACTTACTGAAGCTCAAAAGAGAACCGAAGAAGTACGCACTCTGGCTGTGGGTTTGAAGCGCACTCGGGAAGACCTGGGAGGTTTATCCCGGAGCTTCAGTTATGCCTTTGAAAACGAAGCCTAC
>JARRBX010000068.1 GCA_029982245.1 Candidatus Atribacteria bacterium
GGCGGGACCTGCTCCTGGGGTACCAGTAAGCTCAATTACTACACCTTTTGGCTCCCCATACTTTTCCTTTAATTTTTCCACTATAAATTGAGCTGCCTTGCGACCACCTTCCGTATTGTCGGCACCGACATGGCAGAGAATCTCAACTGGAGCACCTTCCTTAATTCTTCTATCCACAGTGACAACCGGTATATTAGCTTTGTTTAGGGCTTCGATAGCAGGAATGACTGCTTCGACTTCGATGGGTACCAGGAGTACCCCATTTACACCTCGAATAATCATGTCTTCAATTATAGAAATTTGCTTGGAAACTTCGTTTTGAGCTTCCAAAGATATTACTTCAATATCACCGAGTTGCTGTGCTTTTTGTTTAACAGCATCTTCTAAGAAAGCAAACCAGGCGAAAGAAAGGCTTGGGAAAGACAACCCGATAGTTAGTTTTTGAGCGACTGCCACTCCTCCAAAAAGTACCGCCACTATTACCATTAAAAGAACCATTCTGGTTAACCATTTCATGAATCATCGACCTCCTTTTGGATATGAGAAAGTTTTCTTTTTGACCCAAATTTTGATGTCAGGGCTATCCTTATTCAGTGCACCTCCTTTCTTTTAAGTTGTTCTGAAGCGTCTTTTGAGCTTGTCAAGCAGGACGGCAAGGATTATGATAAAGCCTTTAACTATCATCTGCCAATAAGGTTGCACTCCAAGCAGGTTGAGCCCATTGGATATTACACCTATAAGTAATGCACCGACCAGGGTACCGTAGACACCTCCTTCACCACCCATAAGGCTGGTGCCACCAATTATAACTGAAGCAATGACATCCAACTCATATCCCTGCCCTGCTACCAGTTCTCCAGAATTAAGCCGGGAAGTAAGAATAAGAGCGCTTAATCCAGAAAGAAAGCCCAGAATAGTAAATGCTGATATTTTATATCGTTCAACCATGATGCCTGAAAGCAGTGCAGCTTCCTCATTACCGCCAATGGCGTAAATATAGCGTCCAAACACTGTTCTTTTTAATACTATACCGGCTATTATGACTATGGAGATGAAAATAATTACTGGAAAGGGAATAGGACCTACCATGCCAGCTCCTATGAAGCGAAAGGCCTGACTCATACCAGCAATGGGTTTTCCCTGGGCCACAAGGAGAGTTGCTCCCCGAAAGATGCTCATCGAACCAAGAGTCACGATGAATGGGTGCAACCCACCTTTGGTGGATATAAAACCGTTCATAAAGCCTATTCCGCCACCAATGAGTAGGGGAATGACGATACTGAGGAAGAGACTACCTCCCCATTTTACTTGAAAAGCCGCAGCGATAATTCCACAAAAAGCAACAATGGAACCGACTGAAAGGTCAATACCAGCCAAAAGGATTACAAAAGTCATTCCTACTGCAATAACCCCAATAATGGACACCTGACGGATTACGTTCAGCATGTTCAGGGGGTGGAAAAAAATGGGGTTTAATGCACCGAAAATAACACAAACTACTATAAAGGCAAGAAGTATTCCCGCCTTATCCCAGAATATGAAAAACCGTTCGACAAAACTCTTTTGGGTTTCTTGTTCATCACTGATTAACTGCATTTTTTGCATTACCCCCCACCGCTAAGCTCAGGATAGCTTCCTGTGTGGCTTCTTCTCGATTAAGTTCACCAACAATTCTTCCTTCGCGCATTACCAGGATTCGGTCGCTCATTCCAAGGATTTCGGGTAATTCAGAAGAAACCATGATGATGCCCACCTTTTTTTCGATGAGTTTGTTCATGAGGTGATAGATTTCAACCTTGGCTCCCACATCGATGCCCCGAGTTGGCTCATCGAAGAGATAGATATCGCAATTGCGAGCAAACCACTTTCCAAGCACTACTTTTTGTTGATTACCTCCCGAGAGAAACATTACCTTCTGGTAAAGCGAAGGAGTTTTTATATTCATCTGTTTAACCATTTCTTCTCCTATTTCAAGCAGCCGCTGATCATCAACGAAACCTCGTTTCGAGACTTGTGGTAGAACAGGGAGACCTATGTTGTCAAGCACTGATAGAAGAAGCACTAAACCCTGAGTTTTGCGTTCTTCCGGGAGCAAAGCTATTCCAAGATTGATAGCTTCAACAGGTGAGCTGATCTGGACCCTTTCTCCTCTTATATAAATTTCTCCTTTATCAATTGGGTCCACACCGTAGATTGCTCTGAGTAGCTCGGTTCTTCCTGAGCCAACCATTCCGGCAATACCAAGGATCTCTCCCCTTCTTAAAGAAAAAGAAATGTTTTCCAGAACACCGTGACGGGTAAGCCCTTCTACTCTCAAAACTTCTTCTCCAGGAGCGTGGGGGATGCGTGGAAATTTATTAGTTATGTTTCTTCCAACCATCATTCGGATTATATCTTCCATGCTAATTTCTTCAAGGTTTCTGGTTGCAATGTGTTTTCCGTCTCGCAAGACAGTTACTCGGTCACAAATTTTAAAAATTTCTTCCAGACGGTGTGAAATGTAAATGATGGTTACTCCCTTTTCTTTTAAGAAACGAATTATCCGAAAAAGGGTTTCTATTTCTTTTTGAGCCAGCGTTGCCGTAGGTTCGTCCATGATTAAAATTCTGGCATTTAAAGATAATGCTTTTGCTATTTCCACAACCTGTTTCTTAGCAACACCAAGGTCTCGAACTTTTGCATCCACATCAATATCAACATCTAAGAAATCGAGCAGTTTCTTGGCTTCCTGGCGCATTCTGGTCCAGTCCACGAGACCACGAGGGGTGAGAAAGTGATGACCCATGAAAATGTTTTCGGCAACGGTAAGGGCGGGGATCAAATTGAACTCCTGATAAATGGCAGCAATACCTCTGGCAAGAGCTTCGTGGGGGGTATGAAAATCTACAGGTTTTCCTTCGTAATAAATCTCTCCAGAAGTGCGACGGTGAACGCCGGTCACTATTTTAATGAGCGTAGATTTACCTGCTCCGTTTTCCCCCACCAGGGCATGCACTTCGCCCTGTTTTACATCAAAACTTACTTCGTCAAGAGCCAGAACTCCCGGAAAACGCTTACTAACTTTTTCAAAACGAAGGATTACATTTTCGGACAAATTAGGCCTCCGGACCAAAATGCTTGAGCATTACCAGATTTTCCTTGTCACTTAAGTTGGTTATGGTTATTCCTTCCCGAGCTGCTTTGTAAGTGACAAATAGTTCGTCTTTGGTCATTTGCCCGAAACGGATTAACTGAGGTGACTCAATTTCAAGAGCGCCAAAACGGCCATGTCCCTCAATTACAATAACTCCGTAAGGTCCGTTTTCTTTAATAGTTACTGAACTCCCTGGAAATACAGTGAGCTCTTTCGCAGCAAAGAAATCGCTGTTATAAACTACCCAGTTTTCTTCATACCCTTCAGCATGCATTTCTTCAATTGCTTTTACTGGTTTGGGAGGAAGAAAGTGATCTTCAAAAAAGTTGGGATTTAGGTTCGCTTCCCAATCGAGCAGGTCTACTATGTAGTCCAGGTCGTTTTTGTGTTCTTCAGGAACGTCTTTTACCAGAAGATCCCAGGAGAGATAATTGTCCCATACAATGTTTTGAAACATGGCGAACACATCTGAAGCTCTTTGGGGTTCATAGGTTAAAAGCGAACCAGGAGCATGAAGTATTCCAGGAGGTACATTCCAGCCAGTACCTATCTTAAGTTTATAGGCCCTGGAATAATAGAGAATGCCGTTATCTCCTTTATCCCAGTTCTTCAAGCAATTTATTATATCTTCACGCTTAGTGCCTGGATTGAGACCGAAAAAGGTATAAGGGAAGTAGCCGCCATGATTATTTAACTGCTTTGGAAAGTAATAACCCTCTGGTTTGCCAAGCTGGCCCACTTTTGAAGCCTTTTCATCGTCAAGATGCACATGATGGGGAAGAGGGTTCATGTTATCGAAGAATTTGGCAAACATAGTCCATCCACCATATTTTTGCATTATTCGCTCACCAAGAATGTCCTTCCCCATAAGCTCAATTGCGTCTTTAAGAAGTACTTTGCGCACTTTATTGCCATCTTCAAAATAAATGTAACTTAATCCTTCGTCAGGGAGGGTTTCTGGACCATTGTCAGCTTTTACTGTAGAAGCAAACCATCGCTCATCGATACCTCCACGATGAGCTCCGAAAGCATAGTAGTCATCAGGGTGAAGCTTGAGTCTTTTTCCTGGAATACAGAAGGCACGAGGTACCCAGGTCGGAAAAAGGCGAAACACACCTTTTCCCTGTTCAAGGGCGTTTTCAATAATGCTTTTCGCATTGTTATTCATGCTGGTATCCCCTTTCTTTAATTGGCTACAGGAAAATTGCTTGTTAACGTTTTCTTTAATGTAACACAAAGCAAAAATGCGTGTCAACCCATCAAAAGAATTGAAAATTATTCCGTGAATTGTTACGATATTTAAAAAAGCAGGGACAACGTTTTCAAATGCCTTCCATTAAAGACGTTGCCAAATTGGCAGGGGTTTCTATTGCTACTGTATCCAGGGTTATAAATAACTCGGGAAAGGTTAGTCCAGAAAGGCGTTCCCGAGTTATAGAGGCTATTGAAAAACTAAATTATCAACCTAATCTTCTGGCTCGGGGCTTGCGCCAACAGAAGACTCGGCTTGTAGGATGTTTGGTGCCAGATGTGGAGAATCTCGTTTTCGCCAGGTTGGCTAAGTACCTTGAAGAATTTCTTTCTGCCCATGGCTATAGCGTCATTCTCTGTAATACCAACAATGACAAAAACAAAGAAAGGAACTATCTCTCAGTACTGGTTCAGAGAAAGGTAGATGGCATTATTTTCTCCAGGGTTTCTGATGAAAGCATTCTTTTTATGTCTTCTTATTTCAGGCAGGTTCCTTATGTCGTTCTGGATAGGACTCTGGAGATAGAATTTGCACCGACGGTAAAACTCGATAACTTTCTGGGAGGTTTCCTGGCGGCTCGACATCTTGTCGAGCTGGGGCATCGTTGCCTTGCTTGCGTAACTGGTCCTTTAAAAATAAGGTTGTGCAGAGAAAGACTTGAGGGCTTTCGCGAGGGTCTTAAAGTAGCGGGTATTGATCTCCGCAATGAATACATTGTTGAAAGTGATTTTAAGATTAATGGTGGCAAAGAAGCCGCCCTAAGGATGCTTGCAACTGGCAATTTGCCCACCGCAGTTTTTGCACATAACGACATGATGGCATTTGGAGTCATGCAGGCTTTTCGTAGCGAGGGGCTGGATATTCCCAGAGATATCTCGGTGGTTGGTTTTGACAACATACCCCTCTGTGAGGTAGTTTCTCCTTCTCTTACTACAGTAGCGCAGCCCTTTGAGGAAATGGCTCGTTTGGGAGTGGAATTACTTGACGGTTTGATCAGAGGTGAAAAAGTTACCCAAAAGGTCATGGTGGTTAAACCCTATCTGGTGATTCGCTCTTCGACTGCCCCACCTCGAGTTGCCTAAAAACGGGTTGGGTTCGTTTTTTTCTCTGCTGACTATTATTAAATGTTAATTCCACAGGAGACAGAACTCAAACAAAAACCTGTCTCCTGTGGATGCTGGTCAACGGATCATCCGAGTATTGCCTTCAAGTCTTCTTCGGGTGTAGTTATTGGAAGAAGATTAAACTGGTCTTTCAAAACATTGTATACTGCTGGTTTTACAAATGCGGGCATACTGGGTCCAAGCCGAATATTTTTTATGCCCAAATGCAAGAGGGTTAAAAGTATGGCAACCGCTTTTTGTTCATACCACGACAAAATAAGAGAAAGAGGTAGTTCATTTACTCCTACCCCAAAAGCTTCTGAAAGGGCCAGGGCAATCTGGATGGCAGAATAAGCGTCATTGCACTGTCCTACATCAAGCAAGCGGGGTATGCCTTCTATAGTACCGAAATCAAGCTTGTTGAAGCGGTACTTGCCGCAAGCTAAAGTGAGGATTACGCAATTCTGGGGGACCATCTGGGCGAACTGGGTATAGTAATTACGCCCTGGTTTCGCCCCATCGCATCCACCTATGAGGAAAAAGTGCTTTATTTTACCCTGTTTGACCGCTTCAATAACTTTTGGAGCAACACTCAGAACCGCATTTCTGGCAAAACCCACAGTGATAGATTTTTCAGGTTCGTCCTGTTCAAACCCTGGTAGAGAAAGCGCTTTTTCAATAACCGGGCCGAAGTCACGATCGCTGATATGCAGCACGCCAGGCCAACCTACGGGCCCGCAGGTAAAAATTCTGTCTTTGTAGCTTTCCCTTGGTTTCTGAATGCAGTTGGTAGTCATGAGAATAGCTCCCGGAAAAGCATCGAATTCTTTTTGCTGATTCTGCCAGGCGCTTCCATAGTTGCCTACAAGATGAGGATATTTCTTTAAACCGGGGTAACCATGGGCTGGTAACATTTCGCCATGGGTATAGATGTTTATGCCCTTATCCTGAGTCTGTTGCAATAGTGCTTCAAGGTCAACCAAGTCATGACCTGAGACCACTATGGCTTTGCCAGCTTTTGGGGTGATGCGCACTGGTGTAGGTTGAGGGTGGCCAAAACGTTCAACATGCCCATTGTCTAAAAGTTCCATGGCTTTCAAGTTCCATTTACCTACTTCTAAAGCTTTGGAAAGCAATTCTTCCAGGGAATAGTTGTTACGAGTTAAGAAATCCAAGGTGTCGTAGAAAAAGTCGTACAACTTTTGGTCCTCTTTGCCAAGAATCCGGGCGTGATGGGCGTATGCTGCAATGCCTTTGAGACCATACAGAACACAGTGTTTGGCCCCAGCAATTTCTTCACCAAGGCTTTCTATGTCTTTCTCGAGACTGAATGCTTCTCCTCGCCGTACCATTTCAGAGGTGTCCCAACTTTCTTGAACTACGAACTGAGCTGGTCCCTCTAAATTTTCCGGAGCGAGGCCCTGTTTTCTGCAGGATTCTTCGTAGAGTGTCCGTGCCCGTTCTTTTATTTTGCTTGCTTTTTTGATTCTCTCGGCAAGCTGTTGAGGGTCAAAATCAACGTTGGTAAGGGTTGCAAAGAGTGCTTCCAAAGCAAAGCGGTCGATTTCTCCATCCTGCAAACCATTTCTCCTCGCTCTCGCCATATACTGCCCTATTCCTTCCAACAAGTATACCAGTAAATCCTGCAGAGATGCCACTTCTGGGTCCTTACCACACACACCGAATGCGGTACATCCTGTACCCTGTGCCGTTTGTTCACATTGATAACAGAACAATTTCACTCACCTCCCATTATTTTTGGACTTAAAGTCGGCGAGAGAATAGGATGCGAAAAATTCGCCAAACATTCTTCCTATCTCGCCAACTAGATTTCCCATTATGCATTTTTTGAATGGACAGTCTTTTTTGTTAAGAAGACAGGCATTAGGGCTGAATTTGCCTTCTATGGCTTCGTATATTTCAAGAAGATTTATTTGTTGGGGTTCTTTAGCAAGTGTTACGCCTCCCTTCGGTCCTCGCTTCGATTTGACGAGACCCGCTTTATGGAGCCTTTGGAGCACTTTTGCCAGGTGATTTCTGGATACTCCTATTTCCGAAGCAAGAACAGCAACCTGCTGAGGTTCTGGATGTGCTTGCGCAATTTTTACCATGCTATGCAAGGCTATCGAAGTTGCCTCCTGCATCCTGAAGGGATGTGCCATATCCTTTTTCACCTCTTTTAGGTATTTTAATACTTAAATACTTAAATTGCAAGAGCACTGAAAAAGATTTTGGATTTCTCACTAGAGTGAAACGTCTTGACAAAGCTTTGTTCCATGATATATTTATGAGTGCGTGCCGAAGTGGCGGAAATGGCAGACGCGCTGGAATCAGGATCCAGTGGGTGAAAAC
>JARRBX010000069.1 GCA_029982245.1 Candidatus Atribacteria bacterium
CTGGCCCACAAACATCTTGAAATCGGCGCAAGAATGGGGGGATTTGCAAGCTGGGAAGTGCCTCTTTTCTACAAGAGCATTCGCGAAGAATATTTCACCTGCAAAAACAACTGTGGCCTTTTCGACATTTCCCATCTGGGCAAATTCATAGTTCAAGGTAAAGATGCGGAAGCTTTTATGGAGTTTATTTCAACCCGCCACTTTCCAGAAAAAGTCTCCCCACGAGGTAAGGTGAGTTTCTTTTTAAACATAAGAGGCGGCATTATTGATATGTCTTTAATCTACAAAATCGAAGATCGAAAGTTTTTGATATTCACCAATGCTGGAGCTCGAGAGAAATTTTTTCTATGGACAAGTTATATTGCAAATCGGCACCATTTTGACATAGAAGTTGAAGATCATACTGAAGGGAGTCTCCTTTTTTCCATACAGGGACCAAAAAGCCGGGAAGTCGTGAAAAGAGCTTTTTCTGAAAATCTGGACTCCTTGCCCCGTTTCGGGTGGAAAAAACTTGCAGCATCCAATTACAACCTGATGATTATGCGAAGCGCTTTTTCTTACGAAGACGGTTTTGAAATATGGCATCAGGGGATAGACAACGGAAACATCTGGGGAACTTTACTTCAGCAGATTACTGAACAGGGAGGTTGTCCCTGTGGCTTTGGAGTTCGGGATCTTTTACGCTTTGAAGCTTCATTACCACTTCACGGGCAGGAAATCGATGAAACGGTAACCCCACTTGAGCTCAAAAAGGAATATCTTATAGAATGGGAAAAAGAAGACTTTATAGGCAAAAGTTCACTATACCTTGAGCGGAAAATTGGACCCAAAAAACAGCTGGTAGGCATAGAAATCATTGAGGGGAGAAAAATACCCCGTTATGGCTATCCTGTATACAGTTCCCAGAATCTACCCTGTGGCTACATTACCAGTGGCAACTATTCCTTTATGTTTAGGAAAATCCTGGGGCTTGGCTTTCTGGACCAACAAAGTTGCTCCCTCGGAGAAGAGCTGATTATCTCGGCTCCAGGGGGTAAAATAAAAGGCAGGATAGTAAATATTCCTTTCATTACATCTTTTTCTGAGAAAGGAGAATGATAAATGAACATTCCAGAAGGTTTGCTTTACACCAAAGACCACATTTGGGTTAAAAGAGAAGGGGATATGGTAACCTGTGGCATCACCGATTACGCCCAAAGTGAGCTGGGTGATGTGGTCTTTATAGAACTTCCCTCTCCTGGTCAGAAATTTAAAAAGGGGCAAAAAATGGGCAGTGTAGAATCGGTTAAAAGTGTGTCTAATCTCTACGCTCCTGTCTCTGGAGAAATAATGGAAGTGAACGGTGCCCTGGAAGAAAAGCCCGAAACCATCAATCAAAAACCTTATGAGGGATGGATAGCCAAAATAAAAATCGAAGATGAAAAAGAACTGGGTGAACTACTCACTGCAGACCAGTACAAAAAATTTATCCAGGAAAACTGACCTAATTTTAAGAGTTATATTTGATGGCAAAAATTCTGGCTTCTGGAACATGGCCCAGGATGAAGCTTTGCTTAGCCTGGGAGAAACAATAGAACAGGCTGTCCCTCCCACTTTGCGGCTTTTCTCATGGGCAGAACCAACCCTCTCAATAGGGCGTTTCCAGAGAACGGACAGCCTAAACCTCTCTTACCTTGAGAAAAAGAAGATCCCCCTGGTTAGGCGCCCTACTGGAGGAAGAGCTATACTACACGACAACGAGATAACCTTCAGCCTGTACCTTCCACTTCCTAAGGAAACTCTCAACCCCCTTGTTCTTTACTGCTCCCTAAAAGAAGCGTGGGTAAAGACTCTGCAGAAAATAGGTTTGTTTCCCGATACAAAGAACAATTCTAAAAACTACTTTGCCTCACCTTATTGTTTTTCTCTGAACACTGCCCACGAGATAACCATTAGAGGAAAGAAAATAATTGGCATAGCCCAGGCGAAAGCGAAAAAAGGAGTCCTTTTTCAGGGCTCGTTCATCCTATCTGGTAATCGTGAAGAAATAGCCTGCTGTTTTATAAATTGCGAAAAAATCCAACAAGAACTCTGGTCAAACTTAACTACTCTCGAGGAGTTAACCCCCAAACCGCCAGTAAAAGAAGAAATCACAAACATATTCCTCAATACCTTGGCAGCAACTCTTGAGATGCCCTGGTACAGAGGAGAGCTCAGTGGAGAGGAACAAAAAAGGGCTGAAGAGCTCTTCCAGACTAAGTATGCACCCTTATCTCCTTACCACACCGAAAGATAATCCCATAAAAGCAAAGAAAAATCCACAAAAATCTTCTCAACCACTTGCCAAAGAGCAGCAAAGTGGCTAAAATGTTAACTGTCTTGAGCGGGGTCGTGGTGTAGCCTGGCCTAACACGTCAGCCTGTCACGTTGAAGATCGCGGGTTCAAATCCCGTCGACCCCCGAGATAGCTCAGGTGGTAGAGCGATGGACTGAAAATCCATGCGTCCCCAGTTCGACTCTGGGTCTCGGCACCATTAAGCGAGCGGAAGTAGCTCAGGGGTAGAGCATCACCTTGCCAAGGTGGGGGTCGCGGGTTCAAATCCCGTCTTCCGCTCCAGTGGCGGCATAGCCAAGCGGCTAAGGCAGAGGATTGCAAATCCTTCATTCCCCGGTTCGAGTCCGGGTGCCGCCTCCAGAAAAGTCTGGTGTGGGCGGCTAGTTCAGAGGGAGAACGCTTCCTTGACGCGGAAGAGGTCACTGGTTCGAGTCCAGTGTCGCCCACCATTAAAGTGTATAAAAAGGGGCGCCACCATAAGATGTGGCGCTTTTTTCATTTACAGAACAGGCAAGGAGGAAGCCAATGAGCAAGGAAAAACGTGCGATAGCAGCTATTTCAAAAGAAGGGGAAATTATAGACCTGAACCTTACTAAGGGAAACGACGCGGTGGAGCGGTACATCTACTTTGATGATCCGGAAGGTAAAAAAATCTATTGGCACAGCACTGCCCACATTATGGCTCAGGCGGTAAAAAGATTGTACCCGGAAGCCAAGTTGGGTGTTGGACCAGCAATTGAAGAAGGTTTCTATTATGATTTCGACATCCCGGGAGGAATTGAGGAAACAGCGCTTAAAGCTATAGAAAAAGAAATGAAAAAAATCATTAAAGAAAATTTGCCCTTTGTACGTAAAGAGGTGAGCAAAAAAGAAGCAAGAGATATTTTTGAAAAGCGAGGAGAAAAATACAAATTAGAAATCCTTGAAGAGATACCTGAACAACGAGTGAGCATATATCAAAATGGAGAATTTGTAGACCTCTGTCGAGGGCCTCACGTGCCTTCCACAGGTTTTATAAAGGCATTTGCGCTTTTGAGCGTTGCAGGAGCCTACTGGAAAGGAAAAGCCGAGAACCCTATGCTCCAGCGAATCTATGGGATTTCTTTCGAGAGCAAGGAAGAGCTGCAAGCATATTTAGAGCGCCTGGAAGAAGCTCGAAAAAGAGACCATAGGCGCTTGGGAAAAGAACTGGATCTTTTCAGCCTTCACGAAGAAGGCCCAGGTTTTCCGTTCTTTCATCCCAAAGGCATGATTATCATAAATACTTTGATAGATTTCTGGCGTAAAGAGCACCTGAAGCGAGGCTACCAGGAAATTAGAACTCCTATCATGTTGGATAGAAAGCTCTGGGAGCGCTCTGGACACTGGGAACATTATCGGGAAAATATGTATTTTACTCAGATTGAAAACCGGGAATTTGCTATAAAACCTATGAACTGCCCTGGAGGCATTCTTGTCTACCAGACCCGCTTACGCAGTTACAAAGAACTCCCTCTTCGTATTGCAGAACTTGGTCTGGTGCACAGACACGAACTATCTGGAGTTTTGCACGGCCTTATGCGCGTCCGCTGCTTTACCCAAGATGATGCACACATTTATATGGAGCCCCACCAGGTTAAAGACGAAATCATAGGAGTGATAAGACTCGCCGACTTCTTCTATCGACTTTTTAACTTTGACTACGAAGTAGAACTGAGCACCCGTCCTGAAAAAGCAATGGGTTCTGACGAAATGTGGGAACTGGCCACTTCCTCCCTGGAAGAGGCCCTTAAAGAACTCAATCTTCCTTACCGCGTCAACGAAGGAGAAGGCGCTTTTTACGGGCCTAAAATTGACTTCCATTTGCGTGATAGTCTGGGACGCCGCTGGCAATGCGGTACCATCCAGCTCGACTTTTCAATGCCTGAAAAGTTTGACCTCTCTTACATAGGAAAAGATGGAGCCCGGCACAGACCTGTAATGCTTCATCGTACCGTTTTGGGGAGCATAGAGCGTTTTCTGGGAATACTCATTGAGCATTTTGCAGGAGCTTTCCCACTCTGGCTGGCACCTGTGCAGGTTATGATATTACCAATAGCTGAACGACATCTTCCCTACGCCCAGAAAGTCAAAGCGACTTTACTGGAGAGGGAAATAAGAACTGAGCTGGACGACGAAAATGCAACGCTGGGGGCCAAAATAAGGAAAGCGCAAAATAGCAAAATTCCTTATATTTTGATTGTGGGCGACAAAGAGGAACAGGAAGAAAAAGTGAGTGTGCGGAAAAGAAAAGAGGGAGATATTGGGAGTTTAACTCTGGAAAAATTCATCGCAAATATTCAGGAAGAAATCAATAAAAAATCAGTGGAGTGACATGAGAGAAACCGAGCTTCACAAAAATTTTTGGAACCACCACGTCGCCAAAGAGAAGCGAAGGGACAGGAACTTAGAAAAAAAGATCCATACCGATTTAGTATGGCTTGAGATAGAAAGAGTTTTACAAGAAGGTATGACTGTTCTGGATGCAGGCGGAGGATATGGAAGGTACTCGTTACTCCTTGCTGAAAGGGGTTGTGAAGTTTACCACCTGGATATCTCAAAGCGAATGCTCAAGGATGCTCAGGATGAAGCTCGGAAGAAGGGCATTAGCAACATCCGTTTTATAGAAGGTGATATCAGGGACCTCTCTTTTTTTGAGGACGGAAAGTTTGACCTGGTAATCTCTCTGGATGCACCTGTATCCTATGCCTATCCACAACACGAAAAGGCTCTGAAAGAACTGGCCAGAGTGAGCAAAAAAATGCTCATCATTTCAGTGGTCAATCGTTTGGGCCAACTTCCGGTATTCATAGAAACAGAGCTCCGCTTTCATAAATCCTTGGAAATCAGCATGAAATTTCTGAAAACCGGCAATTGGGATCATCCGCCATTTTTAAACTCCCTGGAAGGGAAAATGCCCTTTCTGTCCTATTTCATTTTTCCTCCCCTGCACGGGTTTTTGCCTCAGGAAGTAATTAGCATGGTAGAGACCAATGGTTTCGCAATTGAGCGCTTGGTGGCCACAGGTACTTTAGCCCGCATGTTGTCCCCGAAAACACTCCGTAAATTGTCTAAGGATGCAAACCTATACCGCGAGTTCTTAAAAATCTCCTTAGAGTACGATTCCCAAATTGAAGTCTTGGGCATAGGTGCCAGGTCAGCTTCCGGAATCTTAATCGTAGCACACCGCAAGCAGGGGAGAAAGCAGTGAAGTGGCGCAAACTCGTTATCATACCGAAGGATGATGTATCTCGCGAGCTCCTGTACCTTTTCTTTCAAGGAAAGGCGATAGGTGGTTTGTGGGAAAATGGAGAGAAAATAATTGTTTACCTTGAAGAACAAAAAACTCTGGACGACTTACCAACAAACCTTGTAAAGCATCTTGAAGAAACTGAAGAACCGGAAAGTGATTGGAAAAACTATTGGAAAAAGAAATTCCCAGTAGTTTGGGTTGAGAAAAACATTACTATTCGTCCTCCTTGGATAGGGCCAACCGGGGCTGTTATAGATTTGGTTATCTACCCCGGACTCGCTTTTGGCACCGGTCATCACCCCACCACTTTGTGGTGTATTAGAATGCTCAAGAAATACTGTAAAAAAGGGAATACTCTCCTCGATGTGGGAACGGGGTCAGGAATACTCTCCATATTTGCTTCCAAAATAGGAGCCTCCAGGATAGTCGCTTTAGATATAGACCCCCTGACCCAGAAAGAATTACAAAGAAACTGCGCCTTAAACAATATTCATCCCCAAAAAATTGATTTTAAGCTCGGCAGCATTGCCGATGTGAGGGGCAAGTTTGACCTCCTGGTGGTAAATATAGGTCCCAACTTTATCATTGAAAATGCACCTCTTTTTGAGGAAAAACTTGTTCCTGGGGGATTGCTTATAGTCTCAGGGTTTGAAAGGAAAGACATACAGAAAGTGTGCTACAAGCTTAACCTTTTAGGGTTTCAAGAAACAGACCGCGCCGTTCAAAACAACTGGGTAACCATGGTTTTTTCTAAGAGTAGGAAGTAAGTTATAATAATATTGAAGTCCCAAAACAGTGAGGTGGTCTGTGCTTTGAGAATTGCTTTTGTGTACTCTACTAAAGACCAAGGCCTGGTAAATATCACTAAATACATGATAGCGCTTTTTGAAAAATCCGGCCATACGGTAAAAGCAATAGAAGTTGAGAATCTTTCTTCGCCCATAAGCTTTAGGCCTTTCGACTTAGTTATGGTGGGAGCAACGATAACCAGTTTCTTTGGGGGGAAAATCTCTCAAGAAGTTGTTAAGTTTCTGCAGGGAGCCAACGGGATGGAAGGGAAAAAATCAGTCGCTTATGTGAAATCTGCACTCTTTGGTACCGACAAGGCCTTACGCCGCCTGATGGGGCATATGGAATCGCGAGGTGCCTTTGTAGTTGATTTTGAGGCCATTAAAGGACAGAAAGAGGCAGAAGAACTTGTGAAACGTCATCTTTAAGAAGGGAGGGTAAAAGATGGAAGAGCGTTCCGGAAAAAGTAAGGAGCTTTTTGAAGAATTACTTTTTGGACCTATCGAAAAGTTTTTCGGACCCCTGGTCGATGACGAAGTAAAAAAGCACCTTTCTCAAGCTCGAATAGAATTGCTTAAAGCTATGCGGGTTGCCATAGACCGAGAAATTGAAAAAGCAGAAAAGAAACAGCAATGTCAATAAAAATGGTGCGCGGTGCTGGATTCGAACCAGCGACTTCCACCGTGTGAGGATGGCACTCTACCGCTGAGTTAACCGCGCACTTGAGTGTCTATAAGCATTATATGCAACTCCCCAACCTGTGTCAACCAAATACCACTCAAAAACACATAGCTATTGGTTCTAATCCTTGCTATCGAAAAGTAGACTTTCCGCAACAAAATGGTAAAATAAAACGTTGTGTTGCAAACAGCTATCTCCCTGCAAAAAGGGGGAAATCTTGATAGAAAAGGGGATATGTGATATGGCAGTGCATTTCAGTGAGCTCGGTCTGGTTAACACTCGCGAGATGTTCCGAAAGGCCATGGAAGGAAAATACGCTGTTCCTGCTTATAACTTCAACAACATGGAACAGCTCCAGGCTATAATCATGGCCTGCGTGGAGTGTAACTCCCCAGTTATACTGCAGATTTCCAAGGGCGCTCGCAAATACGCCAACCAAACTCTTCTGCGCTATATGGTACCGGGAGCAGTCCAGATGGCCCGCGAATTGGGTAGCAATATTCCCATCGCGCTTAATCTGGATCATGGGGACTCCTTCGAGCTCTGTAAAGCCTGTGTAGATAACGGTTTCTCCAATGTTATGATCGACGGCTCTCATCTCCCCTACGAAGAAAACGTAGCACTTACCAAAAAGGTAGTTGAATATGCTCATGCTCATGACGTTACAGTCGAAGGGGAACTCGGTGTGCTGGCTGGAATTGAAGAACACGTCTCCTCAGAGGAAAGTCACTATACCAAGCCTGAAGAAGTTGAAGATTTTGTCTCCAGAACTGGTGTAGACAGCCTGGCGATTTCCATAGGTACCTCCCATGGGGCCTATAAGTTCAAACTTAAACCAGGTGAACCACTTCCCGAGTTGCGTTTTGATATCCTTGAAGAAATAGAAAGACGACTCCCTGGCTTCCCCATTGTTCTCCATGGAGCCTCGTCCGTGCTCCAGGAGTATGTGGAAATCATAAACAAATACGGCGGAAAACTCGAAAACGCAGTAGGTGTTCCTGAAGACCAAATTAAAAGAGCAGCCCAGTCGGCTGTTTGCAAAATCAACATTGATTCTGACGGGCGCCTGGTTTTCACAGCCATGGTTCGCAAATATCTTGCTGAAAACCCTGCCGAGTTTGACCCTCGAAAATACCTTGGAGCAGCCAGAGAAGAACTCAAGAAGATGTACATAAGAAAATGCGAATTGCTGGGTAGCGCTGGTAAGGCTTAATCATCAAAAAGGCCTGGCTGGTGTCGCCAGGCCTTTTTGATGTGAAAAACCCTTTGTAGTACTTCTTAAAAAAACCTGAGACAAAAAACGAGTTGCCTGTCTTTTTCAGAAATTCAAGTTTTGCTTTACTGGCAGCTTTGACAGCTGGAAGAACTACTGACTTCAGGAACCGCAACCTCAGTATCAGGCATAGCCGCCGAAATGTTCACCGAAGTACGGTAAGAAACTGCATGTCCAGCACTGTCTTCACCTTCAAATACAAGCAGGGCCTGACCTGCAGTTATGCCATGCGAAGAAAAATAGTTCTGCACCTCGTTTGAAAAAATTTCTACGGTCCAAGACACTCCTTCTGTGCCTTCATCCTCCAAAGGAGGAACCAGGACATAAACAAAGAGAGAACGATCCAAAGAGGAGATACGATTACCCTGTGCATCATAATAATATATATGGCATCTGGTGATTTCTGCACCCACCTTATTAAGTGGATAAAAGGTAAATTCCAAAGATTAGCCCATAATCTGCAGAGCCTGCATCAGAGCCCATTGTTTCAAGTATGCTTTTTAAGTCCTGCAATTTCACCCACCAGCGCTTCATCTTAAAACACCCCCATTAACTTATCTTTCTTATTCTTTTTGCCCCCAGCACATTCAAAGGCGAAGATTTCTCGTGTTCTTTTTGCAAGTCTTCCTGTGTCAGTGCAAGGTATCGTTTGGTCATAGTCAGGTCTGTGTGTCCTAAAATACGCTGAAGAACAAATACGTTCATACCATTACGTAGGGAATACAAGGCGAAAGCATGGTGCAAATCATAAGGGGTAATTCGGTAACCCAACTTTTTGGAATAGTCTTGCAATATTTTTGTCCACGAATTGCGTTGCATTGGTTTTCCTTCCCACGTGCAAAAAACAGGGGCATTGTGCCAAGCCGAATGACGAACAGATAATAGACGGTGTAACCATTGTACAGTTAGGGATGAAAGGGGTAGAGTCCTTGGGGCTTTGGTTTTTGCAATCCCACCCGGAATAGTCACTTCCCGCGCTTCAAGGTTAAAATGCTCAGGCAAAAGCGAAAGGGCTTCCTTAGGTCGTATGCCAGTATCTAAAGTAAGTAGAAGCAGGGTATAGTTACGCAACCCGGCAAAAGTATTTTTGTCCGGCAATCGTAACAATTTTTGTAAGATTTCAGGCGGTACAGCACGCATTTTGCTTTCTGTTTTACGTTTTTTAAAAGTTATAGGATTTTGTGGTACCGCGCCTTGTTGCACCAGGTAGTTGAAGAAGGCTTTAAGGTAGGCTCGGCGAATATTGAAGGTAGCTGGGGCTAAGTCAGAAGAAAAGTACTCATTAACCCTTTTCTGAATGCCTTCCCAGTCTTCAAGGGTTAAACCTTCGAAGAAGCGTGGGATATAGTAGCGGTAATCATTTATTGTTGTTTCCCGACACCCGTTAAGGCGCTTTTCCGCAAGAAAGCGCGCAAGATACTCTCGCCATGTCAAAGATTTTACGATTTTTATAACGCGGGGCATTGAAATCTACCACCCACTGGATTCAGCGGGCAGCAGCAAGGCGAACAAACATCGAAGAGAACCCAGAGGGCCCAGCTTGCCAAGAAAGCTACAAACTGGTGCCGAAGGGGGGAGTTGAACCCCCACGGGTTTTCACCCACTGGATCCTGATTCCAGCGCGTCTGCCATTTCCGCCACTTCGGCACGCACTCATAAATATATCATGGAACAAAGCTTTGTCAAGACGT
>JARRBX010000070.1 GCA_029982245.1 Candidatus Atribacteria bacterium
CAATTGGGATTGGCAATGATGTTTTTATTTTTGTAATCGCTTATCTTGTGAGGGTTCACCTCAGGAACAACGAGGGGCACTTCTGGGTCCTGGCGAAATGCCGAAGAATTATCAATAACTATGCATCCTTGAGAAGCAGCAAGCGGCGCAAAAGTCCTGCTGGTCTTTGCACCTGCGCTGAAGAGAGCCAGGTCAACCCCTTTAAAATCAAATTCGGAAAGCACCTGTACGGCCAGTTTTTCACCATGAAAAGTGACCTCTTTTCCCCGGGAGCGCTCTGAGGCAAGAGGAATGAGTTCACGCACTGGAAAAGCACGCTCCTCAAGGATTTTGAGCATTTCCTGGCCAACCGCCCCAGTTACTCCAGCTATGGCTACTTTGAGTTTACTCATTAGTCTCCACCTCTATCTTTTCTTCTTCTATGAATTCCCTGTGCAGGGCCCGTACCGATTCTTCCATTTTTTCTCGAGGTATAAGACAGGATATTCTCAAATTAGAGGTACTTATCATGTCTATATTGACATTGTTCTCAGCCAGAATTTTGAACATACGATATGCAATCTGGGGGTTTGAAGCAATGCCGGCACCCACGATGGATATCCTGCTTTTTTCGTAGTCCAGAATGATGTTCTGGAAGTTTATTTTGCCACGCAATTCTTCGATGGCTTTTTTGACCTTACTCTCGTCTTCTTTCAGCACCACAAAAGCCACGTCTTTTACGGTTTCTCTACCCTCACTCTGGATAATCATGTCTATGGACACCGAAAGATTGGCAAGTGCTTCAAAGATCTGGGCAGCAATACCGGGTCTATTGGGAACACCCTGCAAAACTACTTTTATCACGTCACCACTGTGCGTTACCGCTCTCACCTGGGCATTTTCCATATTCCCCACCTCTTCAATCCAGGTTCCTTCCTGATCATCAAAGGTGCAACGCACGTGGACTTTAACCCGATAAGCATGGGCAAAATCCACTGCTCGCAACTGCATAACTTTGGCTCCAAGATTGGCCATTTCTGACATCTCGTCGTAGGAAATACGATCTATTTTTTTTGCTTGAGGCACTATCCTGGGATCGGCTGTAAAAACGCCATTGACATCGGTAAAAATTTCACAGAAATCCGCTTTCAAAGCATAAGCCAGGGCACAGGCGGTAGTGTCACTACCTCCCCTCCCCAGGGTGGTGATATCATCCTGAAGGTTTTTACCCTGAAATCCGGCGACAATGACCACCTTATTTTGCTCTAAACCCTCCAGAATCCGGTGGACATCAATATGAATGATTTTGGCCTTGGTGTGGAGATCGGTAGTAATAATCCCTGCCTGTCCACCAGTCAAGGAAAGAGAAGGAATACCCAGCGCATCAAGAGCTATGGCGAGTAGGGCTATGGAGACCTGTTCCCCCGTCGAAAGCAGCATGTCCAGTTCCCTTTCTGGTGGGGATGGATGCAGGGTAAACGCTTTGTGCAGAAGTTCATCGGTGGTTTTGCCCATTGCTGATACAACAACCACCAATTGGTGACCCTGCTCAAAGTATTTTTTTATTTTTTCAGCCACAAACTGCATCTTTTGAAGGGTGGCCACTGAGGAACCACCATACTTTTGGACAATCAAGCTCATCTATGTTTCACCTGCGCTCCATGGTCTGTCCAGCTCATGGCAACCAGCTTTATTTCTCCAACTCCATTATCCTGAAATATTTTTATTATACTCTTTCTCTCCTTTTCAGTAAGAGATCGACGTAAAAAAAGCACGAGGGTGGGTCCGGAACCGCTTATGGCAACATTGCCAAGTCCATTTTTAGTAACGTAGGCTTTGACTTCTTCAAAACCTTTGATGTATTTACCCCGATAAGGTTCGTGGATGAAATCCTGAAGTGACTTTAAAAACCCCTCCGGGTCTTTTTCATAAACACTTGCTACCAGAAAAGCAAGCCGACTTGAGTTGAAGACCACGTCCTGACGAGAGTATTTTTCTGGAAGAACTCGGCGCATTTCTCTGGTAGAAAGTTGATAGTCGGGAATGCAAGCGACAATCTCAAGGTCTAAAAAAGAGCACCTTTTAAACTGCAGTTCATCGTCAAAAGTTGATGCTATAGTAAACCCTCCCAGAAATGCGGGAAGAACATTATCAGGATGTCCTTCGATTTTCCAGGCTAAGTTCAGAAGCTGGCGCTGGCCAAGCGGATTTCCTGCCAGTTCATTGGCTGCAAGAAGGGCTGCTGTTATGCAAGCAGCACTACTCCCCAGGCCACGAGAAATGGGAATTTCATTCTGGGTGACTATTTCCAGCCCCCAATTGGGATGGAACCCTATTTCTGACCACAGATACTGCATACTTTTCACAAATAGATTCTCTTCGTTTTGGGGTAGAGAATCCGCGCCTTCTCCGCAAACTGTAATCCTGATTCCCGGTACATCGCTTTTCCGGATGCTGGCCTTGAAAAAAAGGTTAAGCGCCAATCCCAACACGTCAAAGCCACAAGCCAGATTGGCAGTAGTTGCAGGAGCAACGACTTCCAGCATTATTTCTCACCTTCCAGATTAAGCAAGGCTACAATTTCTTCCAGGGAAGGTTTGACTCTCTCTATTCGGTCATTGCACTGTTTTATAGCAATGTCCGGGTCTTTGAGGCCATGGCCGGTTAAAACACAAACTACAGTCTCATGACCCCTGAAGAAGCCCTCTCTCTGCTTTTTAAGAACACCAGCCAAAGATGCAGCTGAAGCTGGCTCCACAAAAATGCCTTCTTCTTCGGCAAGCAGACGTTGAGCACTCAAGATTTCCTCATCACTCACTGCCTCAATGAGTCCTCCCGATTCATCACGAGCCGCAATTGCTCCTTTCCAACTTGCTGGATTACCAATTCTTATTGCTGTGGCCACAGTTTGAGGATTCTCAACCGGCTTACCAAGGACCAGGGGACAGGCCCCTTGAGCTTGAAACCCAAGCATTTTGGGCAATTTACGAGTTTTGCCTCGACTTATCAATTCTTTAAACCCTTTCCAGTAAGCAGTGATGTTACCAGCATTGCCAACCGGTAAAGCCAGGTAATCCGGTATATCTCCAAGCCACTCTTCTATCTCAAAAGAGGCAGTTTTCTGACCCTCTATGCGATGGGGATTAATGGAGTTTACCAGAGCTACGGGATATCTGGATGTTATCTCTCTCACTATCGATAAAGCCTGATCAAAATTGCCCTCAAGTGCCAAAACCCTTGCACCATGCATAAGGGCCTGAGAAAGCTTGCCGAGAGCTATTTTCCCTTCTGGAACCAGCACCACACATTGCATGCCCGCCCTCTTCGCATACGCTGCAGCAGAAGCTGAGGTATTCCCAGTGGAAGCACACATAACAATGTTCTGCCCTGCTTCTTTCGCTTTGGCAACAGCCACCACCATCCCACGGTCTTTAAAGGAACCTGTAGGGTTCATGCCCTCAAACTTGAAATACAGGGAACCCACTCCACACCTTTTGGCAAGATGATAGGAACGAATTAAAGGGGTGTTTCCTTCTTGAAGGGTAATTTGGGGTGTTTTGTCGGTTATTGGCAAATATTCACCAAAATACTCCAGGATTCCAGGCCAGCGCATTCTTGAACCTCCTTACCCATGGATAAAGGCAATGATACCATAAAAGTGGGGGAAAATGAACCGTGACCTGGTCAAGCGAAACCCGTCAGCAGGTTTCACATTCTTTCTCAGAAAGCAAACCCGGATAAATTGCCTGACGACTACGACTTCCCTGTCTAAAAACAGTTATGCCCTTGCAATGAGTCTCGTGAGCCAGGAAGAAGACCTTTTTAACCTCTTCAAGCGAAGCGTTCTGAGGTAGGTTTATGGTTTTAGACACCGCGTTATCAACATACTTTTGAAACGCAGCCTGGACTTTCACCTGGAATTCAGGTGGTATTTCCAGGGCAGTACGGAAAAGGTCTTTAACCTTTTGAGGGATTTGCTCGATGCCCTGAAGCGTGCCCTGAGCAAGTATTCTTTCCCAATCCTTTTGAGAAAGTTTGAGTCCTTTCAGATATTCTTCAAGGAGCGGATTCACCTCGATTAACTCGGTATTTTCAAGCACGTAACGGCGAAAACTTAAGGCAAAATAAGGCTCAATGCCACTTGAGCAGCCAGCGATTATGCTGATTGAGCCAGTTGGAGCAATGGAGGTCAGCGTTGCATTGCGCAGAGGTAAGTTCTGGGTGTACCAGGTGCTCTTCTCAAAATTGGGAAACGTTCCTCTTCGAGAGGCCAACTCCAGAGACGTTTTTCTTGCCTGGAGCATAATATATTGCATTATTTCCTCAGCAATTTTAAGAGCCTGCTGGGAATAATAGGGCACGCCTATTTTTACCAGTAAGTCGGCAAACCCCATAACCCCCAGACCTATCTTACGGTTAGCCTTGGCCATCCGCTCGGTTTCGGGCAAAGGATGATAGTTGGCATCTATCACATTATCGAGAAAATGTACCGCAATGCGGACGGTTTCTCCAAGTTTCGCGTAGTCTATTTTCCCGTTGTTTACCATGTGGGCAAGGTTGATAGAACCCAGATTGCAAGACTCAAAAGGAAGAAGGGGAACTTCGCCACAGGGGTTGGTAGCCTCGATAACTCCCAATGTTTTCAGAGGGTGTTTGCGATTTATCTCATCTATAAAAATGCAACCCGGTTCTCCAGAGCTCCAGGCACTTTCACATATGACATTAAAGATTTCGGCAGCAGATACTTCGCGCCAGACTTTTCCATCTCTGGGATTTGTCAGAGGAATTTTCTCGTTTTTCCTGACTGCTTCCATCTCCTGGTCAGTTATTGCCACAGAGAAATTGAAGTTTTCAAATTCGCCCCCCTTCTTTTTAGCCTGGATGAACTCCAGAATATCGGGGTGGTTAAACCTGAGAATGCCCATGTTGGCCCCTCTACGTTTTCCACCCTGCTTCACCACGTCGGTTGCAGTATCAAAGATGCGCATGAAAGAAACAGGGCCCGAGGCACGACCGCCAGTGGAGCTTACCCGGTCTCCCCGAGGACGTAAACGTGAAAAGCTGAATCCAGTTCCTCCTCCCGATTTGTGGATTAGAGCCATGTTTTTAAGCGCCTCGAAAATGGCATCTAAAGAATCTTCAATCGGCAAAACAAAACATGCTGCAAGTTGTCCACCTGGACAACCAGCATTCATCAAGGTGGGTGAATTGGGGAGAAAATCCAGAGCCATCAATGTTTTAAGGAATTCCTGGTAGCTCACTTCCGGGTCTTCACCGTAACTGGCATCTATCTGTGCTATGGCTCTGGCTACCCGTTCCATCATCTGGCGTGGTTTTTCCACAGGATTTCCTTCCTGGTCTTTGAGAAGGTAACGCTCCCGAAGCACCTGAATAGCATTTAGGGAAAGCTTCAGGTCATCCTGGACTCCAAACAGTTTTAACTTTGCCTCTCGCAGGTACCTGCGTTTTTCACGATATAGGATATAAGCCCTGGCTACGTCAGCAAAACCCCTCTTCATTAAAACTTCTTCTACTGCGTCCTGAACATCCTCAACTCCGGGGATAGCATCACCAAAGCGCTCTTTTAAGAGAACGAGGACTTCCTCAAGGAGTTTTTCAATGGTTGTTTCCTCTGGTTCTTTGTTCAGAGAATAAAATGCTTTGCTTATAGCAAGCTTTATCTTTTGAGGGATAAACCTCTCGATTTCACCATTCCGTTTGTAAATGAATTGAAAAAATTGTTTTTCCATGAGAATGTCTTTCTCAACTCTACCTTTTTGTTTTCTCTCAATTTAAGGATACATTTTCCGAGCCCACTTTTGCAAGTCCGCTGGTTGTCCAAAACAAAGGCGTGGTTTTAGCTTTAAGCTGGAAGTCTCAAAAAGTGCGTCCCAAAGTGTCATCCCAAAAGAAACTCCGGCCACGCGTGCTGCTTTATAGTCAAGCGGAGAGTCGCCAAGGTAAATGGTTTCCTGAGGATCAGCCTGAAAGTAAGCCAGTATCTTGCTCACTCCATCAGGGTAGGGCTTGGGACGAAGCACCTCATCACCACAAACAACAAGGTGGAAAAGGGAGGACATGCCTGTTTTCTCCAGAGTGATTTGGGCGCTCTTTCTACCCTTGGACGTAAATAGTGCCTGGAGTGTGTGTTTTCGCTTCAAGTACCGTATAGTTTCTACCACGGGCTCGAAAACTCTGACTCCGGAATCATGATGCGCTAAGTAGAAGTCATAAAAGTCTTTAAGTGCCTGAGCTTTTAATTCTTTGCCCACCATCCTTTCCACAATATCGCCTTCCGGAGGACCATACATGGCTACAATTTCCCGAGGAGATAGCTTTTTACCAAGATATTTGTAAGCAACCCATGAAAAAGCTCCCCATAGTAGCTCCGAACTGGCGATAATGGTATTATCAAGATCCCATATGAAAAGCCTAAGCACTCTGATTTTGCTCCTTATCCAGTATTTCCTTAAGGTTTTCCAACAAAATCTGCATTTCCTGGTCTTTCCCTACGGTAATGCGCAACCACTCCTTCCATTCCGGGAAAAAGCGCACCAAGATCTTACGACTTTTGAGTTCCTGGTAGACTTTCTCCAAACTTTCATAAGAACGGTTCCTCACAAATACGAAGTTGGCCTGAGAAGGAAGCACTTGGAAACCGAGGTTCTCCAAAGCCTGACTGAACCATTCCCGGGTTCGTTTAATCTTGCTAATATTCTCTTTAACCTGGTTCAAACCCTCCAGAGCGGCAACTCCAGCGATTTGAGAGAGAATGTTCACATTATAAGAATCCTTTAGTTTAAGAAGGCCCCTCACAACTTCCGGATGCGCAAAGAGAAAGCCGATTCTCAACCCAGCCAGTGAAAAGGACTTGGATAGCGTTCGCACAATAATCAAGTGAGGGTATTTTGGTAAGAGTGGCAGAGCGCTCTCTTCGGCAAAGTCAACATAGGCTTCATCCAGCACCACTGGGCAGCTGGAATTCTGCAAGAGCTTCTCTATTTCCTCCATAGGGATAAAGGTCCCGGTAGGTGAGTTAGGATTACAAACTACCTTGAGGTCAACTTCTTCAGTCAGAAAGCGAGAAGGCAATTGCTGGAAATCCTCCTCCTGAAAAGGTATTTCCAGATAGTCTGCTTCTTGGATGGTCGCCAGCGTACGATAAAGAGTATAGGTCGGGTAGAGGTAAGCAACTCGGGATCGGTAACCCAAAAAAGCCCTGAAAATGATGTTCAGGAGTTCATCCGACCCATTCCCGACTATGATTTGCTCAGGGGAGACACCATACACTTCGGACAGCTTAAAGCGCAACTGGTCACTAAGCGGTGGAGGATAAAGAGAGAGGCATTCTGGAGTAACCTTTTCTCGGAGAGCCTTGAGCACTTCTTGAGGAGGTGGATAGGGATTTTCATTGGTGTTGAGTTTTATAAAGCCTCTCTCTTGGGGTTGTTCTCCTGGAACATACCCTTCCATCCTCTCCACAACTTCTCGAAATGCTAACATCATTTCACTCCTTTCCCATTTGCTTGAGAATCTGGGTGCTTCTCCCGTAGGGATCCTTGAGAACTCTAATTTCGCCCAGGTTTCTGAATCGCCCCTTAAAATCCAGGCCATACCCCACAACGTATATATCCGGTATTTCAAAGCACGCGTAATCCACAGTAACATCAATTATCCTTCGTGCAGGACAATC
>JARRBX010000071.1 GCA_029982245.1 Candidatus Atribacteria bacterium
CCTATTTTGCGGCATTCCTCGGCGATTTTTGGACCGCCAGCGCGGTGAATAGCACCGTCCACGCCACCTCCTCCGGCAAGACGGGAATTGGCGGCATTTACAATGGCATCCGTTTCTTGTTTGGTTATATCTCCTTGCACAAGGGTGAGCTTTTTCTGGTTGACGGTGACTTCCAAAGCACATCCCTCCCTGAGCAGAAGACAAATGCAAAGCCCAAAGACCTTGTTTCTTTCATTTTAGGCCTTTGACCTTCCTTTATCAAGGGGTCACTGTTGTGGTGGCAGGGAACTTTTGGGCTTTTATGCGCTGTGGTAGAATAGAAAAAACTTGCGAGGACGGTGGGAGTTTTGCTGGAGACCATACCACAGCGTATAAAGAGAGTAGCCAGAGAATACAGGGATAAAATAGCGATTTCTCAGGGTGACTTTACTCTTAAGTACTCTGAGCTTGCTGGAGAAATTGAGCAGGTAGCCAGAGAACTCGATAGGGCGGGCGTTAAAAGTGGTTCGAGGGTGTTACTGGTTTTGCCGAACAACTGGTTTGCGCTGCGGCTCATTCTGGCCTGTTTTGAGCTGGGTATTGTACCACTTCCAATTTCTCCACGCTATCCAGAGCATTTTATAGAAAAGATTTTCAGTTTTGCTGATGCCAGCCTGATTATTACCTGGAAGGAAAAGGTGCTTAATGAAAGTCTACCTCAGGCCTTGCTTGATGAGAATGGCAACCTTACGTTTCGGAGTAAACCACTTTCCTCCGGAGAACAGCTCCCTGCTCTGGAAAGCCCAGTTGCTGCTCTTTTTGCCACTTCAGGTACTTCGGGAGTTCCCAAGCTGGTTATGTTGACTCACCACAACATCCTTTCGGATATCGATAGTTGCTTTGACCTGGTAGATATCTCTCCTGAGGACAAAATGCTGGGCGTTCTTCCCATGTTTCATGTGTTTGGTTTCTCGATTGCTTATCTTTTGCCTCTGGCGAAAGGCATGACGCTGACCATCGTGCCCTCACTTTATCCTCTGGATGGCTTGCTCGAGTCATTGAAGCGCTATCAGTCCACGGTATTTCTGGGTGTGCCTGCTCTTTTCTCGATACTTGCTGGGGCCAGGGCTCGCCAGGAATTCGACCTTCACCCCCTGCGCCTTTTAATCTGTGGTGGCGATGCACTCCCTTCCCGGGTTCGAGAAAATTTTGAGAATGCTTTTGGTCTCAAAATTATAGAGGGTTACGGAATTACTGAGGCTTCTCCGGTGGTTTCTGTTAACCCTTCTCCTGAAGTACGGATTCCAGGCTCTGCGGGTCTGGTTATTGATGCAATTCATTTGCGCATCGTTGATGAAGCAGGGAACGAGGTTGCTCCTGGTGAAGTTGGCGAAATTGTACTTTCTGGAGACCCCATTTCTCCCGGTTATTTTCGTAATCCAGAGGAGAATGCCCGTTCTTTTCGTGGTGGATGGTTCTATACTGGCGATCTGGGTAGAAGAGACGAAAAGGGTGTTTTATACATTGAGGGGAGAAAGAAGGAGCTGATCATTGTATCTGGTTTCAACGTTTATCCGCGGGAAGTCGAAGAGGTAATAATGGAGTTTCCGGGCGTTGCTCAGTCGGCAGTTATAGGCGTAAAACGAGATGTACGGGGCGAGTTGATTAAAGCCTATGTGGTACCTGCTGAGGGTGCTACTTTGGAACCCCTGCAAATTGTTCGCTTTTGCAAGCAAAGACTGCCCCACTATAAAGTGCCGCGCATTGTGGAAATCGTTAAAGAACTTCCCCAGACGGTCACCGGGAAAATCATGAAATATGCTATTAAATCTTCAGGGGCTGAAGTTGAGGTTAAGGAGTAAGCTTGGAACGAAAGACTATCAAAGCTATCAAAATCTTCCCTGGGGTGCGGTAAATTGATACGCGTTGTCTCTGCAGCATTGATTTTTTTGGTTCTGATTTTGCTTTCCTTTTTGCTCTTTCCCCTGGTACTGGGTTTTCTGGTAGCTCTGGCTCTTTTTGTAGTAGGTGTTCTGTTGGGTGGGGTGTTTTTAATCATTTTGACCATACTGGGTTGTCTGAGTCTTCTATGGTGGGTATTTATCTTTCTTTGAAGGTGAGCGTTAGTGCGGATAGGCTTTTTTTGTCGTTATGTTCCTTTTGAGTTGATTCTGGCTTGTGGGGGAGAACCCCTTCAGGTGCAATTGAGAGGGCCTGAATTAAGAGGAGATGCTCCTTATTTTCCGGTACCGTTTTGTGCTACAGCTAAGTTTTTCGTTGACTGGCTACAGAGTACCGGCCGCGATAGCCTGGATGTGGTAGTTTTTGCGGGAAGTTGTGATGCTGCTCGCAGATTGTATGAAGTGGCGCAGCTTCTTTTTGCCGATAGGGTGCCCCTTTTTTTACTGGAAGTTCCCCATCATGTAGACGAGATGACTCTGGTGCGCTTTGCAGAGAATTTGCGTTGTCTGGCCTTTAATCTGGGTAATTTGTCGGGGGTTACGCCTCTTGCTATGGCAGAACGATTGCTGGAGATAACGCTCTCTTCTCTCAAGTGGCGCTCGAGATTGAGTGAGCTGTTTTTCAGAGGTTCTGTTTACGGAGATACTTTAAGAAAATTGAATTTCCTGGATTTGCCCTCTGCCGATGCACCACCAGGTGTCAGAACAGGCATTCCTATTCTCCTTTCTGGGGGCCATATTTTTATACAGGAAGTAACCACCCTGCTTGAAGAATCTGGTTTTTTGGTTTTTGAGGATTCACCTTATGCGATGCGCAAGGTTTTGGGTGAGGACCTTAGGAAGCTGGATGTAGTAGCTGAAAGGGATCCCTTTCTGGCTCTTTCCGAGTTGTATTTGCGGTCTTTGCTTTCCTGCCCCCGAATGAATGATCTACGAAGAGTGAACATGCTGAAAAAGGTTATAACTTCCCTGGGAATTTTGGGGATAGTATACTTTTATCCCAAATTTTGTGATTTTTCGCTTTATGAGTTGCCACTCCTTAAAAAGGAGCTTTCTCTGCCCTTGCTTGCCATTGATTACGACACTTCGCAGGAAGAAGTGCCTCGCTGGCGAATACGAATCGAAGCTTTTTATGACTCTCTTTCTGGCCATGCCTGGAAAAGACCTGCTTCTTAAAACTGCTGGGTATTTTTTGCAATGGAGATACCCTTTCCGCTTGCTAAGAATTTACGAGAAATTGCTGGCCAAAAAATGGCCCGCTCCCAGCCTTGCTCAATTTTCGTACACAACCGCTATAAGGGAGATACGGGAGCTTTATGGCCAGGAGAAGCCCGTGCTATGGGCGAGCTTCTTTTTCCCCAGTGAATTTATTCACGCTGCTTCCTGCAAGGCTTTTTATCCAGAAATTGCGGGAGGGTTAGTTGCTGCTTTAGGTCTTGCACATTACCCTTTCTGGGAAGCTGACAAAAACTGGTTCTCTCGAGACTTATGTAGCTATCACCGTCTGGCAGTAGGGATGAGCTTACTACGCTTTTTCCCCAGACCAGCTGCCCTACTTGCCACAACAGGTATTTGTCAGGGAACGGTTGGCTTTTTCAAGTGGCTTTCCCTCATCTGGAAGGTACCCTGTTATATAGTCGACGTTCCTTTACAAAGCAGCGAGGGTTCGGTGCGCTATGTTGCAAAACAACTTGAGGAGATAGCTTCTTCTCTTTCCCGAAGGCTAAGGATTGCCTTTGTCTGGGAAGACGTTTTTCATCTTTCCCGAAAAACTGTGGAATTGATTGAAGAGCTGGAAGCAAAAAGGCGCAAGAAAGAACTTTCTTTCTCTCCACCAACGAAAAATCTGGAATATCTGCCCTACTATTACCAGTTTATGGGCAGTGAGACAGCACTTGCTTTTTTTGAAAAGCTTTTGCGAGAAAGCAAGGAGGCTAATAAGCCTTCCTGTGCTGGTAAGGCCGGGGTTATCTGGCTTCATCTCAAACCTTACTTCATTAATCAAAGCCTTGATTCTCTGCTTGAGGAATTTGGTTTCGAGGTTTTATTTGAAGAATTTGCCGATGTGTATAAGGGTGAGTATGGTGTGGAAAGACCTTTTGAGACCCTGGCCAGAAAGGTTTTGCATAGTCTGCGCTTTATGCGGGCTGATTTGCGGATAAAGCGCACCCTGGCCTGGCTGAGGGATTATGGAGCGCAGGGCGTTATTCATTGTAACCAGTGGGGTTGTCGGCAAAGCCAGGGCATGGAGTTTCTTCTGCGCAGGTCTTTGAATGCTGCTGGATATCCAGTACTTTTTCTGGACGGAGACCACCTGGACCGTAACCACTTTTCCTTGGAACAATTGAGAACCCGCTTACAGGCTTTTCGGGAAATGCTGGGGTGATAAACAATGATTCTGGGAATTGATGTTGGTTCAAGAACTACCAAGGTGGTACTTTGGGATGGTCGGAGCATTCTCGCTTTCCGTATAGAGCCTACCGGAGCCAATATGAAAGAAAAAGCCTCTCAAATGATAAAGGCGATTTTAAAAGACTGTGGTTTAGGCTCTGGTGAAGTGGATAAGATGGTGGCTACCGGTTATGGTAGACAGCAGGTTGACACTGCAAAAAGGGTGAGCGAGATTTCCTGTCAGGCAAAGGCCATCCATTTTTTGTTTCCCAAAGCAAAAACGGTTATTGACATAGGAGGCCAGGACAGTAAAGTCATCTTGCTCGGTCCAGAAGGCAAAGTACTTGACTTTATCATGAATGATAAATGTGCAGCAGGGACGGGTAGGTTTTTGGAAATGATGGCCGGAGTACTGGAGATAGCGCTCGAGGACTACGGCACGCTTTTCAATCTCGCCACTGAAGAAGTCAGCCTTTCTTCTACCTGTGCAGTGTTTGCCGAGTCAGAATTGATTAGTCTGATGGCTGGTGGGAAAAGGCGCGAAAGTTTGGCCCGGGCAGTTTGTTTTTCGGTGGCAGAACGGACTGTTTCGCTGATAGAGCGTGTAGGGGGCCAGCCTCCTTTTGTTTTTACTGGAGGAGTAGCTGAAAATCAGGGTGTGCTGCAAGCTCTGGAGAAAAAGTTAAAGGCTTCTTTGCTGGTACCCCCTTACCCTCAAATAACGGCTGCTTTGGGAGCCTGTCTTTTGGGATAGGATGGTGAATGAAGTCAGAATTGCGACGTGCAAAGTTATTTGCGAATCTGGTTCTTGCACATTTTTCAGTGTAAGTTTTTGGAAGGCAAAGGTATTGTTTTTTAACGGTGTTAGTTCTAAAATAAAAATAAACCGGGCAAGGAGACCTTGGTCGTGATGACCACTTATAGAGGGGAAAAGGTTTTTGTCTCTCTCTGCCCGGTTTTCCCTTTTAAAAGACCAGACAAAAAAGGTCGAGAAGTACTGCAGTACCAAAGTGAAGCAAAAAGACTGGAATAAAACTCCCTGCTTCCAGGGCCAGTATTCCCATACCTAATCCTCCCAGGATGGAAAGTAAGTATTCGGGTTTGCCCCGATGGAGAAGGGTGAAGATGATAAGCTGAATGAGCAAGGCGTACTTCCCAAACTTTTTCTGCAAGCCAAAAAGTAGGTACCCCCGGCACAAGAATTCCCAGCTAAACATGTTGAGTGCCACCAGTGTTTCGTATTTGAGAAGTGCTAAGGTGTCAGTCCTGGCAGCGCGCAGGGCGGGATAGTAATTGCGGTACACCGGATTCCTGGATACCCAGAATGCCCACAGGATACCAATTGCCAGAAAGAGCAAAAACCACTTAACCCAAGCTGCCCCCTTTTTGGGTTTAAAGCCCAGTTCAGAAGTTGGAAGATGCAGGTAAAAGAGATTGATGGAAAAAGGTACCGCGAAAAACCATGTTGCTCCAGAAAGAAAAACATTTAGGGCGGCTTCTTCTCCTTTAAAAAGATAAAACCAGCGGTTTTGCAAGGAAAGGTCATATAAAATCACACTTAGAATTGAGGAAACAATAATCATGCTTTCTTTTTGCAACAGAAACACCAGGTATTCTCTTATCTTTTTGAGCACATCGTTCACAGCAGGCACCCCTGTATCATTTTACGCTGCTTCAGCGTGGAAAGCCAGTTTTTAGAATGCGCAGAAGCGTTCTTTTTTGGGAATAAGGGATTTTGCAGTGGGTTTTACTTACATAAAAGCTGCTTGTGGAGGTGGTTGAATTGGCCGAAGCAAAACATGCCATGACTCGCAGAAACCTCGAGGATGCTTATTCCGGAGAATCACAGGCTCATATGCGCTATCTAATTTTTGCAGAGGTAGCTGAAAAAGAGGGTAAACCCAACATCGCTCGTCTCTTTCGGGCTATTGCCTTTGCAGAGCAGGTGCATGCTACCAATCATTATCGTACACTGGGCAAAATAGGCTCCACTACCGATAATCTGGATATGGCCATTACTGGCGAAACCTTTGAAGTGGAGGAGATGTATCCCGTTTATAACAACGCGGCAAGTTTCCAGGGGGAGAAGGAGGCAGAAAGAAGTACACATTACGCTCTGGAAGCTGAAAAGATTCATGCCAAAATGTATACGCAGGCGAAAGAAGCAGCGTTACAGGGCAAAGACCTGGAAATTGGCACCGTTTATATTTGCCCAGTTTGCGGTTACACTGTGGAGGGTAGCGCTCCTGACCACTGCCCAGTGTGTGGGGCGCCCAAAAGCCAGTTTAAAGCTTTTTAAGGGGGAATGACAATGAGCACTATTGGCGAATTGTTTCAGAGTGCAGATTGGAAAGCAGAAAAGCATGTCCCGGTTATTGATGGTCCTCAGGAAGTTAAAGCGGGAGAAGTTGCTCAGTTTGAAGTGACCGTTGGAAAAGAAATCCTTCATCCCAACACCACCGAGCATCACATTCGCTGGATTGAGGTCTTCTTTTTGCCCCAGGGAGCAAAGTTTCCCTTTGCGGTAACCAGGTTTGACTTTGAAGCCCATGGGGAGTCCACAGAAGGGCCTAACAAGGGTGCAGCGTATACGGAGCCAAGAGTAAGTTTTTCCTTAAAGTTGAACCAGTCCGGTACGCTTTTTGCAAGTTCCTACTGCAACATTCACGGTTTGTGGCAGAGCTCCAAAGAGATAACCGCGAGTTAGCAGATTTGGGGCCGGTGGATAGCCGGCCCCAAATCTTGTTTTACAGGACGTGGTCGTCAGAAAAGGGAACAGAAAAAGAGACTTTTTTGATTCTTTTAACTTCCTGAGCTATGCCGGCAATGATAATGGCCACAAAACCAGCAGCGAAACCATTGTTGTAAAGGTTTATCCCCCCGTGTAACCATCCGATGTTCATCACCACACACAGGTGCAGAAAGCCACAAACCATGCCCACCAGCATTCCGAACTCTCCTGCAATAGGCGCTAAAGCCGAACCAAAGAGTGCTGCCAGCAGTGGTCCTGGCTGGTCGGCTCGCCAGTGGGTTATTAGTGTTCCCAGAAAAACCCCAAGTATTATGGGCAGAGCGTTACGGGGGTGCTTGCCGTAAGCCGCAAATCCCACTATGGTTAGTATGCCCCCCAGCGTGGGTCCATTTATTGGCGCCTTAAGGAGCGCAAGGTAGGCAAGAGCCATTAAACCGCTCCAGCCCATGTTGATGAGTGTACCGCCTCTTGAAAACGAAAAATAGTCGGAAGGTGCTTTACCGGTGGAAAGCAAGATTTCTTTCCACCTTCGCCAGGC
>JARRBX010000072.1 GCA_029982245.1 Candidatus Atribacteria bacterium
TGCCTGAGTACTTTCAACCAAAGGTGTTACCACTTCAGGCAAATGTATTTTAACCAACGAAGCAGCGCTAAAAGGTAGAGGCCAAACTACCATTCCCGCGCCAGCACCATAGGCCCCCAGGGAGGCTAAAATGCCTGCTCCAAGCATTGATGGGGAACCGGCAATTACACCCACCACACCCGCGCTTATTTTGTGGACATCGGGATTGCGTTCTGGCAAATGTTCACTTATAAGGTGTGGTGTGATGAGAATATCTTTAATCGGAAAAGGTTCTCGAAGGATAATAGGTATACCTATGTCAGCTACTTTGATTTTCCCTGTATATTCCCTGGCGGGAAAGACAAAGAGCCCTCTCTTGGGTAATCCAAGGGTAACTGTATAGTCAGCCTTGACGGAAGAACCCATCACTGCGCCCGATGTAGCGTTAATCCCTGAAGGAACATCGACCGAGAGCACAAAAACATCTCTGGCACTGTTAATTTTTTCTACGGCTTCCCTGTAGAGACCTGCAACGGGCTTGGATAGACCAGTACCCAATAATGCATCAATTACCAAAGATTGTGGATAAATTTCTATATCCTTCACAGAAGCAACTTCTATTATTCGGGCTGACATGTTTTTAAGCACTCGATAGTTATAAAGAGGATCCTTCTTTAGTTTCTCTGGATTGGCAAGAAGGTAGACGGTAACGGGATACGCTGAAGATACACTGAGTAATTGTCGTGCCGCCACCAGCCCATCGCCACCGTTGTTGCCTCCTCCACAGAGGATGATGACCTGTTTGAGGTTTTTCTCTTTTAAGATAGAAAGCGCTTCATTGGCTACATTTTTCCCTGCATTTTCCATGAGCAACAAGGTGTCTATTCCATATTGCTGACAAAGGTGCTGCTCTATTTTCTGCATTGCATCAGAAGTCACCAGATGCATTTTTAGCCTTCGCCTCCCCAAAACAAAAGCCTACAGCCACTGCACATACCTCCTTAGGAGTGTGAGTAACCGAGAGGCATATTTTTTCAAAAACGGGTGGCACCTTGCTGCTGATTTTCACCGTGATTTTCCTCTTGTGATCATGCAATATAAAAATGTCCTTCCAGCCCGGGTTGATATCTTTTTGCAAATAAAGCTTCTTCACAGCTTCTTTACTTGCAAAAAGGGTTGCCATTCCCTCCAGGAGGCGCCTGGGGGTATAATAGTGCAACTCTTCTTCATTGAAAAGCTTCTCCAAGAACCGACTACCGAACTTCAGAAACGCCCCTTTTACTCGCTCAATATCTACCAAGTCCACACCTATGTAAATATCCGGGATTATCAACCCTCTTCTTTTTCCTTTCGAGCTTTTTCAATGATGGCTTCAGCAATTTGTGGAGGAACTTCTTCGTAATGGTCGAATTTCATGGTAAAAGACCCTCTGCCCTGGGTTATGGAACGAAGATCGACAGAATACCTGAAAAGTTCAGCCAGTGGAACCAGAGCCTGGATTTTTTGGTACCCGTTCTGGGGTTCCATTCCCAGGATTTTACCTCTTCGACTGTTGAGGTCGCCTATAACATCACCCATATTTTCTTCGGGAACCAGGACCTCTATTTTCATTATTGGTTCCAGTAACACGGGATTTGCTTCCTGAGCTCCTTTCTTAAAAGCCATTGAACCAGCTATTTTGAATGCCATGTCTGAGGAGTCAACGGGATGGAAAGAACCATCAAAAACAGTCACTTTGACATCTATAACTTGATATCCGGCCAAAATCCCTTCCTGCATCGCTTCCTGTACACCTTTTTCCACCGCTGGGATGTAATTTTTGGGTATGACTCCTCCTACAATCTTGTCCACAAACTCAAAGCCCTGCCCCCGAGGAAGAGGTTCGATTTCCAGCCAGGCGTGACCATACTGTCCTCTTCCGCCGGATTGCCGTTTGTACTTCCCTTCTGCTTTCGCACTCTTTTTAATGGTTTCTTTGTAAGGCACTTTGGGGATGCTTAGCGTCGCTTCTACTCCAAATTTGCGCTTCATTTTATCAACCAGTACATCAAGGTGGATATCACCCAGACCATACACCAGCTCCTCTTTCGTATCTGGATCCCGGGCCACCTTCAAGACTGGGTCTTCTTCTATAATCCGAGATATTGCAGCGCTGATTTTCTCCTCGTCGCTTTTACCCGCTGGTTTGATAGCGGCTATGTAATTGGGTTCGGGCAGCTCAAGAGGAGGAAACACAACAGGATTTGCGGGATCAGAAAGGGTATCCCCAGCACCAATGTTACCCACTTTAGCCACCACACCGATGTCTCCAGCTCCAATTTCCTGGGTTTGCTCCTGATGCTTGCCTCTCAAAAATAGTAGCTGACCAATCTTTTCTTCGCTATCCCGAGAAGCGTTGTAAAGCTTGGCATCCGCTGTAATTTTCCCGGAAAAGACTCTAAACATTGCCATCTTGCCCACGTAAGGGTCGCTGATTATCTTGAAGACAAAAGCCGAGAAAGGTGCTTCCTCACTGCAGGGTATTTCCACTTCCTCCTGCGTTTTGGGATTTATCCCTTTAATCTTTCTTCTTAAGCCTGGATCGGGCATAAATTCAACAATAAAATCGTTTAAGAAACCAACTCCTTTGTTTTCTAAGCCCGAGCCACAGAGAAGAGGGAAAATTTTTCTTTCCTTTATTGCTTCTTTAAGGGCTTTTTTGAGTTCCTCGTTGTTTATTTCCTGCCCTTCGAGATAGGCATTCAGAAGGTCATCGTTGGTCTCAGCGACATTTTCGAGAAACCTTTCCCGAGCCTCAGCTACCACCTCTTCAAGCTGAGATGGAATTTCTTTCACAGACACCTTACCTTCGGCGTCAAAATACAGGGCCTGCATGGATATTAAATCCACAATGCCCTGAAAATTACTTTCCTTTCCGATGGGAATGGTTATCGGAGTTATTTTGCCAGAGAGCTTACTGGAAAGCTCCTGATAGGTTTCTTCGAACTTTGCTCCTTCACGGTCGATTTTGTTAACAAAGAAGACCACAGGTAAATTTTCTCGCTCAAGATACTTCCAGGCTTTCTCAGTACCTGCCCCCATGCCTGACGCAGCACATACAGCAATTATTCCAAAATCCACCGCCCTTACCGCTGCTACCACATTTCCTTCGAAGTCCATATACCCCGGTGTGTCTATGAGATTTATCTTGCAATCTTTCCATTCGAAAGGCAACAGAGAAAGGTCGATGGAGATCGTCCTTTTGGCCTCTTCTGGTTGCCAGTCCGAAACAGTATTACCATCTTCCACTCTTCCCCTGCGATTGATGACTCCAGCGTTATAAAGCATGGCTTCAGAAATCGTAGTTTTACCTGAACCCGCGTGACCAAACAATCCTGCATTTCTTATGTTGTTCATGGAAAACTTTTTCACTATCAATTTCCCCCTTTCTTCTCAAGCTTTGGTAAATCGAGTTTGTTTTGGCTGGTTCGATATCGAAACAGTTCCAGCTTAAGGAATTCCAAATTCTCTCACTTTTGCAGATACGCCTCACTCAACAGAAAAAACCATAAACTCACTGCCAGAAGTAAGGCATACCAAAGAATGCCATACTCCTTTTTAACTCTTTTAAAAAGAAACTTTTTGAAGGATGTCAACCAGCCTTTGAACCTGCTAAAACTAATGATTTCCTCATCATACCTTTCTATACAGAATTTTAAGCATTTTTTTAAGAGCGGGGGTCTCGATACCCCAGGCCATTTTACCATGTACCGCTAAAGAAATTTTACCGGTTTCCTCAGAAACCACAATAGCCAGCGCATCAGTTTGTTCGGTTATTCCTATACCGGCACGGTGCCTGGTACCCACCAGTTTTTTGCCCTCTACCACTTCAGCAAGAGGTAAAATGCACCCTGCAGCTAAAAGGCGATTTTCTCGCAGTATGATTGCCCCATCGTGAAGTGGTGATTCCACCAGAAAAATGGAAATCGCCAGCTCTGGTGAGAATACTGCATCAATAAGTATTCCAGTTTGTATGAAATCTTTCAGACTGTTAGAGCGCTCAAGAACAATGAGCGCTCCTATTTTCTTTCTGGAAAGAGTCTGGCAAGTTATTACCAGATCGTCTATCAGCTTCCCACGTAGTTCTTCGTTGTGGAAAAGCAAGCCACTCATCACTGGAGTGGTTTCCCTGTGGTAAGCGCGGTTAGTGTATATTCGCCTTATCTCAGGTTGAAAAACAATGAGCATCGAAGCAACATATCCGGCGAGCAGAACTTTCCAAAAAAAGTTAAGCTCCTTGAGTCCTGCAAAATTTGATACACCAGCTGCAATAAAGATAAAAGATAGAAAATTAAGTGGTGCAACCAGTGGCGTTCCATGCAGAAAACGGAGCAGGTAAAAAACAAAACAGTACAGAACGATAAGTTCAAGTATGTGACGCCATCCTAAAACGAACAACACTGCCTCCACTCAACCTAATATCAGGGCTAAAATGGCCTTCTGGGCATGAAGACGGTTTTCGGCTTGTTCATAAACCACGGATTGTGGACCATCCATTACCTCATCGGTGATTTCTTCTCCTCGGTGTGCGGGCATGCAGTGCATCACTATAGCATCTTCTGCGGCTCGAGAAAGCAAATTGCTGTTGACTTGGTAGGGTTTGAAATACTGAATTCTGGTTTCATATTCTGCTTCTTTGCCCATACTTACCCAGACATCAGTGTAAACCACATCAGCATTTTCTACAGCTTTGCTGGGGTCAGCCTCATAGACGATTTTGGCTCCGCTCTTCTTAGACGCGCTTTCTGCCCACTCCCAAACCACAGCATCAGGTTTATACTGAGGAGGTGTTGACACCCAGGTTTCCAACCCTAATACAGCGCTGGCAACGACCAGAGAGTTACAAACGTTATTGCCATCGCCCACAAAGCAAATCTTGATATCTTCAAGTCGCCCTTTTTTCTCTTTTATGGTAAGCAGGTCACCCATAATCTGACAAGGATGATGAAGGTCAGACAACCCATTGATAACCGGTACGGTAGCATAGTTTGCGAGTTCCAGCACATTGCTATGGGCAAAAGTACGTATCATTATTCCATCAACCATTCTGCTTAGAACCAGAGCAACATCTTTGATGGCTTCGCGTTTTCCCAAACCCACTTCTTGAGGGCCAAGGTAAAGAGCTTTCCCCCCTAACTGAAGCATAGCCAATTCGAAAGATACTCGGGTACGCAGAGAAGGCTTTTCAAAAAGAAGAGCCAGGACCTTCTCCTTAAGAAGACTTATTTCCTGTTTCAGAAACAGCCTTCTTTTAAGCTCTAAAGCAGTGTAAAGAATGTATTCTATTTCTTCTTTGCTGAAATCAGCAATATCTATAAAATCTCGGCCTTTAAAGCTTTGCATCCTATGTCCTCCTCCTGGCTTCAGGATTCAAAAGTAGATTCTACTGACATACGGTGAAAGAAAAGCCCTCAAAACAGCTCCATACCCAGCCCTGAAACTCAGGGTATCACCTGGCTTGTAATTTTGAGAACTTTTACTTACATCTAAAACAAGATAATTGCTTGTTGCACCAATTATTGTAACATTTTTATCTTCAGGGTATAATTGGTTTTCATCAACATCCTGTTTCCCTATGGCTACCAATGCTCTCTCTTTTTCCTCCCTGCTAAGCGAAAAAGCTGATGTTTTACCAAAAGCATCGAATCCCCTGGCTTTGCCCCAGAGAGGTTGCTTTCGTTTAACTTCCACAATTTCAGCCACTACTTCAAAAGCGTCCTGATTCAACCAGGGAAAAGCCTTCTTCCTGCTTATGTCGTGGCCAAAAAGGAATGCTTCCCCCATACGGATTTCATCGACTCCTCTGGGAAGCGATTCTCCTTCCCACAATTCTAAAAAAGTGGTTCCTCCCACCGATAGGGTCAACTCTTTATCAAGTTTTTTCTCCAGCTGCTTTTTAAGAGCGACCAGTCGGGCAACAACATCTAAATCGGGCAATACACCGCTCAAGCAAGCTAAAGTGGCGCCTAAACCAACAATATCGATATGTTTTAAGGCTTTAAAATTGAAATCACCAAGTATTTCTTCCTCAAGAAACCCTTCTCTTGCGTCCCCTCCCTCGACCGCTAGAATCACCTTCTGAAACTTGCCTACCTTATACGCTGCATGATTCAGCAGTTGTAGGCTCTCAAAATTCGATACAAAAGGTACTATATTGTTGTCAACAATAAGTCGAATTTCCGAGCTCATGGGGAGGCGAATCAAGTAAAGCTGCAAATCGCTATTTCTGGAAGAGAAAGCGTGCTTGATTTTCAGCAGATTGCCGGGATTAGAATCTCCAAAACAGGTAATTCCCTCTTCCAAAAATAGTTTGACCAGAGGCAAATCGGCACAAAAACCTTTAGTGATTGCCACCGCCCTAAGCTGCCATTGATTAAGTTTTTGCAGAATAGCCCTTATGTTGTACCGAATGGCTTGTGTATTAATCCTTAAAAGAGGATAATGCATCATTTTTCGTCAGGAAGCAACTGGTGAAACTGGTCGAAGACAAAAACGAATAAAAAAACACAATAGGCTTTCTCCAGCTGGAGAAAGCCTATTGTGTTTATCGCTTTGAGAACTGGAAGCTTTTTCTTGCTGCGGGCTGGCCATATTTTTTGCGTTCTTTCATTCTCGGGTCACGGGTTAAAAGCCCAGCTTTCTTGAGAGTTGGTTTCAT
The DNA here is from genome assembly GCA_029982245.1 of Candidatus Atribacteria bacterium. Classification (GTDB taxonomy): domain Bacteria; phylum Atribacterota; class Atribacteria; order Atribacterales; family Thermatribacteraceae; genus Thermatribacter; species Thermatribacter velox. The sequence continues at coordinate 6,677 of JARRBX010000072.1, forward strand.
GCTCTCATCAATTAAAAGCAATGCTCGAGCAATACCATGGGCTATGGCTCCTGCTTGCCCGCTCAATCCTCCACCTTCTACCTTTGCTTCTACGTTGAATCTACCCTCGCTTCCAGTTAAGACAAGCGGTTTCTCTACCAGAATCCGATGGGTCTGACGTGGGAAATAATCTTCCAGGGAACGGCCGTTTACAGTTATTTTACCACTACCCAGGGTGAGCCATACTCGAGCTACCGAGGTTTTTCTTCGTCCAGTCGCATAATATTTCATATTTTTTTCCACTGCTTTCACTCCTCGATCGTAAGGGGAATGGGTTGCTGGGCTTGATGAGGATGCTGCGGACCAGCATAAACTTTAAGCTTGCGAATTAAACGTCTTCCAAGGCGAGTATGGGGAAGCATCCCCCATACTGCCCGGCGAACAACTGCTTCAGGCTTACGAGCTAAAAGGTCGACTAATTTCTCCTCTTTGAGATGCCCGGGGTATCCGGTGTGATGACGATATAGCTTCTGCTCCAGCTTCTTCCCGGTAACTTTTATTTTTTCCGCGTTAACGACAACTACAAAGTCTCCAGTGTCAAAGAAAGGTGTATAGTTGCTTTTGTGCTTTCCCATCAAAAGAGTAGCGATCCTGGAAGCTAAACGACCCAGAGTAAGCCCTTCAGCATTAATGAGATACCATTTTCTTTGTATCTCTTGAATTCTTGGGATATAAGTTTTTTGCTCCATGTTTCCTTCTTCTCCTTGATTACTTTTCGATATTGGTACCATATAAGATTACCAGCCCAAAGACAAGTTGAATTTTAAGGTAGGCTGGGGTAAAAGTCAAGAAGATTGTTTAGAATTTATTTTTGTCTCCATTGCAATTCCTGGTTCTTCATGTTAAAATGCAACTCGCACTTCTTTCAAATACTACGAGAGGTGATCGGAATTAT
>JARRBX010000073.1 GCA_029982245.1 Candidatus Atribacteria bacterium
AGAAATCCTTTACTGATTTTCGTATGCTACTTCCTGGCCGATGCCTTCGGCTTTTTGAGCATGAGTAGCAACGTCCAGGAAGCCCATCACCTGCTCCCCAACCATTTGCCTTTCGCTTCATCGGTATCCATGGGCTTTGCCTGGTCATTCGGGTATCTGCTGCACCTGGGTTACTCCTCAATATTCGGGAACAATCCCCAATTCGTTATCTATAGCATGGGTATCGCTTCCCTTTGTTTCACAATAGTAATTTCTGTTTTCAAAGAGTTCTTCGGAAAAGATAACACCCATGTCCAGATGGTATAAACCCGAAATCATAATCTTTGCCTTGATTGGCTTTGTAAGCTCTTTCAACTTCGCAACCAACTCAACTCTTTTCTCCCTTTTTGCGCAAGATCTGGGCTTTTCTTCCCGGCTAACTGGAATTCTGCTCAGTATCTTTACGGCAGGATCCATGTTTGGAGCCCCTTTCCTGGGCAAACTGGTTGACCAGACCGGAAAGAGAAAAATCATTCTCTTGCTTGGAATCGCAGGACAGGACATTTTCACTTTGCTGACCCCCATCACCAGTAATTTTTGGTTACTCACCCTGATGCGTTTCTTGCTGGGAATTTGCACAGTGGCTCAGGCACCAATCTTGAACGAGCTGGTAGTAGCCCTGGAAGACCCCCGGCTCAGAGAGCAATCCCTCATATTTTTAAACCTTGCAAGAAGCATTGGCTTTTCGACAGGGTGCATGATAAGTGGCATTCTGATGGATTTAAGCATCGCCTGGAATTTTTACTTCTCCGCTCTTTTAGCTTTGGGAACCATCGCTCCGGCAGCTACATTCATCAAAAACATAGACAAAGCGAATATCAGTTCCTCTGAAAAATCCTTTTCTCAAAAGTGGCTTTTTGAAAAGAGGGTTTTGGCTCACTACTTATCGGCCATGTTGCGAGCCACAGCCGTTATGGGTGTACTCTTTTTCCTTCCTCTTTTCTGGCAAAGCAACAACCAGAGTGCCACTTCAAGTGGTACCATTATCGGATTGGCCAACTTTTTCCAGATAATATTTTTCCCCATAGCCAGTCGCATTTGTTCTCGCTTGCCAGAACGAGCTTTTTCGATAGCTCTTTTGGGCTACAGCATGAGTGCCATTCCCCTCTACATTTTTCCTTTTTTAAGGGGCTGGATGGCTCTTTTGCCCCAAACCATCCTGAGCACAAGCTACGTCTTTTTCTACACAGGCGCCATCTTTTTCACCCGGGAGATTGTACCACCAAAGAATCACACCGAAGCCATGGGCTGGTTGGAAACTTCTATCAATCTGGGTGGTGCAATAGGACCAATAGTATTTGCAAACTTTCTGGCCCTTAACGGAAACAACTTCCCCAGAACCATATTGCTTTTTTCCATCTTACCCATCCTGGCTCTTGTGCTTTTTGCGCTGGCAAGACCAACCAGAAAAACCGGCTAAACTCCATGCACCACACATGGTATAATAACTTGAAAAAAGAGGAAAAACCTTGGCTGTGCCAGAAAGCAAAAATTTCCTCTCAGTTTCCATACATCTTCACCGGTCGGAAGAAAACGACGATTACCGGGTAAAAGACTTGAATCCAGCCCTTGAGAAGCTGTTCTCCTTACCCAGCAAGGAGCTAAAGGGACGCTGGTTGAAAGATCTACTCTCCGCCTTTTCCCCCAACCCGCTTTTCAGTCCTCTTTTCTGGGAGAAAGTGCAACAACAAATCCCCTGCGGTGCCTTCGACTGGTTTTTCGACCCTCCAGGTCGTTTGTTCAGGGTATTCGTGAGCCAACATCAAAATGAGCTGTGCCTCCTGCTCGGTGAGGTGCCTTCGGAACCTGAAACTAACATTTTCTTCCATTCTCTAATCGATCAGAACACCCTCTACATTTTCTACCGTTACCGCCTCCTTCCCCAACCTGGTTTTGAATACGTGAGCCCCTCGGCAACCACCATAACTGGCTATACTCCTGAAGAACACTACCACAACCCTGAACTGGGTCTCCAAATTGTCCACCCTGAGGACCGGCACGTACTGGAAGCATTAAGTCAGCAAGGAAAAGGATTTGGAAAGCCCTTGATCTTACGTTGGCGACGTAAAGACGGAAAAGTCTTCTGGACCGAGCAGTTGAATATTCCTGTCTACGACGAGGAAGGAAAGCTGATAGCTATAGAAGGTATCGCCAGGGACATTACCACTTACAAAAAGAACCAAGAAGAACTACTTCAGAAAAGCCGGGAATTTGAATGGCTCCTGAAAAGCATGATCAATGCCTTCGTCATTCACGAACCAATATTTAACCAAGAAGGCCGCCTGGTAGACTTTCGAGTCGTCTATGTTAACGAAGCATACGAAAAAATGCTGGGATTGAAGTTTGCAGAAATACAGGGAAAAACCGCCCGTGAACTCTGGCCGGGAATGGAGGAAGAATGGTTTAAAAGGCACGAGAAAACAGTCCTCACTGGAATACCCCAGTCTTTTGAGCTCTATCACTCCCCAACTGGCAGATACTTTCGCTGCCACATTTACCGACCCTGGGATACACCGGAACGTTACTGCGTGGTCTTTGACGACATAACCGAGCGCAAGCTGGCTGAGCAACGTGAAGCGTATCTAAAAGGAATGCTCCTGGCTATTCGTAACGTGAACCAGCTCATCACTCAGGAAGACGATCCGCACTGGCTGATTAAAAAAGCTTGCTGCCGGCTGGTGGAAACCATGAGCATGCAGAGTACCCTGATAGCACTCCTTGACAAAAACCAGGAAATTATTGATTTTGCCTTTTGTGATGCTCGAAAAAAGCGGAAAAGACTGCACAAAAGAACCGTACAAGAATGGATGTCAGGACATGTAGACTTTCTCCTTGCTCAAAAGAGTACTTTGATTGTGAACCCTGTCCTGGGCGTGGGAGAAACCAAACTTCTTGGCGCGGAAAAAAACCATTCGCTCATCGCAGGCAAAATTGCTTTCAAAAACCGGGTATACGGGATTCTGCTGACTGCGGTACCCACAGCGTATGCCCAGGATGAAGAACTGCTGGACCTTCTCAACGAACTTTTGAGTGACCTGGGCTTTGCCATGCACAAAATAGAAAACCAGAAAGCCCTGCAAGAAGTGCAAAGGCAATACCAGCTTCTCGCTGATAACATGCCGGGCATTGTGTATCTTTGCCTCAACGACGAAGCCTGGACTATGGTGTACCTCAACGACCACATTGAAAAAATTACTGGTTACCCCAAAGAAGAATTTCTGAGCGGAAGATTGACCTACGCTGAGCTATGCCATCCCGAAGACCTGGAGCCACTCCGAAAGATCATCAACGAAGCCCTGAAAGAACACAGACCTTTTCACGCCATATACAGATTGCGCACCCGCCAGGGCGAATACCGCTTTGTGGAAGAATTTGGAGCCGGAATCTGGGAAAAAGGAGAACTACTTTACCTTGAAGGATTCATTCAAGACATTACCGAACGGCGACAATACGAAGAGAGAATTCACTACCTTTCCTTCCACGATTCCCTGACCGGTCTTTATAACCGCACTTTCCTGGAAGAAGAGATAAAACGTCTGGAAGAAAAGCGGGAATTTCCTCTGGGTGTTCTGCTTTTTGACATCAACGGTCTAAAACTCATTAACGATGCCCTGGGCCAGCGAGAAGGAAACCGTATGTTGCAGAACCTTGCCCAAATCCTGCGCAAAACCTGTCCCAAAGAAGCACTGGTTGGGCGCTGGGGCGGAGATGAATTCATGATTCTTTTACCCCGCACCCGGGAAGAAAAACTATTAGAATTAGCCCAGCAAATCAGCCTACGCTGCAATCAAGAAAGTCAGGAAAAAATGCCCCTCAGTGTAAGCTACGGCTGGTCGATAAAAACCAGTCTTGAACAACCCCTGAACCGGGTTATTAATCAGGCTGTAGAGCGGATGCACCGCCGAAAGCTGACCGAAAACCGCAGCGCTCGCTCGGCAATAATTGCTTCTTTAGAACAATCGCTTCGGGAAACCACCCAGGAAACACAGAAACACGCCAACCGCATGGCTCGCCTGGCATCTCAAATAGGCCGGAAACTGGGGCTTAAAGAAGACGAACTGACCAATCTGGAACTCCTCGCTCGTCTGCACGATCTGGGCAAAATTGCCATACCTCCTCACATCCTTAACAAACCCGGACCTCTCACGCCTGAGGAGTGGGAAATGGTCAAAAAACATCCTGAAGTTGGCTACCGCATCGCTCAGTCTTCACCTGACCTTTTGCCCGTTGCCGAGGCCATTCTGGCTCATCATGAGCGCTGGGATGGTACAGGCTACCCTCGGGGGCTAAAAGATAAGCAAATTCCGCTCCTGGCACGCATACTGGCAGTGGTAGATGCCTATGATGTGATGATTCAGGGACGCCCTTATAAAAAAGCCATGCAACAGGAAGAGGCTATCCAGGAGCTCAAAAGGTGTTCTGGCACTCAATTCGACCCCCAGGTGGTTGAGGTTTTGGTGGAGATTCTCAAAGGAAATTCCAGCCAGGGAGATTAAGAAGAAATACCGTAAAGCCGTTCACCCAATTTTTAAGACTTTTTTGAACAGGGCATTCCACTTCATGCTTAATCCTGCTCAGCTTTTGCCACATTAATAGATAATAATAGATAAAAGCAATCGCTCTGTTGACAGAGAATCCAAAAAACAATATCATTATTAAGTGATAATTTATCATTATATTGTGATGAATAAACCGTGCCTGAAGTAAACCAGATTGTATTTCAGTCATCTCAGAAAGTTGCAAAAGAAATGACTTTATTAAATAAAAAGAGGAGGGTTTAACATGGTCAAAAAGATTTTGCTATTAAGCCTGTTTGTTTTTCTGGTTGTAGCTTTGGCAACTAATTCGGCTCTTGCCCAGTCCAGAGAGTTAACGATCCTGACCTGGGCGCACTTTGTATTAAGTTCAGATGAGTTCCTGGAAAAATTAGCCCAGGAATTCGGCCAGCAAAAAGGAATAACCATAAGGGTCGACAAGGTTTCTCTAAACGATGTACCTTCAAAACTCGCGGCCGAAGTGACTTCCGGGGCCGGCCATGATGTGGTTCTTCTGATGAACTATTCCACAGCTCTCTACAAAGACCATCTCATTCCCCTGAATGATGTCCTGGCCAAAATTGAGGAAAAATACGGACCTTACCAGCCAGCAGCGGAAGAGGCTTCAAAGATTGGGAATGACTGGTATTCCGTCCCCTGCTACTATACACCGTCACCTGGTGTTTACCGAAAAGATTATTTTGAAGAAGCCGGCGTGAATCCCCCCGACACCTGGGAAGACCTGTTAAAAGCAGCAGAAAAACTGTACCAGACCGGACATCCCGTTGGTTTACCAATAAGCCACTGCGGCGACTCCAATGATTGGCTTTTCCAGGTCCTGGCTGCTTTTGGCGCTCACGCGGTAGATCAGAACGGGGAAGTAACTATTAACTCCGACCAGACAAAGGAAGCAATCAATTACGTTAAGAACCTCTTTAAGTACATGCCTCAAGACGTCCTGTCCTGGGACGGCGCAGGGAACAACCGATGGATTCTTTCTGAAGTTGGTTCTTACATTATTAACTCTCTGAGTATCGTGGTAGCTGCAAGGAACGAGTTTCCACAAATCTTTGAAAACCTGGGTCTGGTGCTGCCACCCCGGGGGCCTCAGGGGCGCTATTCCACCACCAGCTTATATGCCTACGGGGTTACCAAATGGTCTCCAAACCAGGAACTGGCTAAAGAATTTCTCTTATTCCTCCTGGAAAAAGCAAACTTCAAAGGGTGGGTGGAAGCCAGTGGAGGCTACAATATGCCTCTTTTCAAGGACCTCACGCCATTCGAAGACTTAAGCTCCTGGAAAACCTATCCAGACATCGAGGTAGTATTTCAGATAGGCGACTTCTATCATCTGGCCCTCTGGCCTGCCCCGGCTGGTGGAAAAGCTCAACTCACCTATGATTCTTATATAATTCCAGACATGTTTGCCTATGCGGTAACTGAACAGATGACCGTGGAGGAAGCAATTCAGTGGGCAGAAAAACAACTCGAAGAGATATGGCTCAAATAACAAAAAAAGAGAATAAACTTTGCACCTGCAAGTCAGCAGATGGAATTGCTCACCATCTGCTGACTTGCCCAAAAGAAACCATGAAAATTCGACAAAGAGAAGGGTTAGTTGCTTACACTTTTCTACTTCCCGCTCTGGCAATTGTTTTGAGTATGGTGGCTTTACCTCTTGTGATGTCTCTCTATCTTTGTTTCACTGACACTCGCATTGACAGGCCAGGAAAGTTTATTGGCATAGAAAACTTTCGGCTTCTCTGGCAAAGCGACGTCTTCTGGACAACGGCCTACAACTCCATCCTGTTCACCTTTGCATCGGTGGTCCTTAAGCTATTCATAGGCCTTGGCGTGGCACTGCTTCTCTTCCAGCCACAATTTAAGAACAAATGGATAAGGGCCATTGTTCTTTTGCCCTGGGTCATACCCTCGGTTTTTGGTATCCTGGGATGGCTCTGGATACTGGACCCTCTTTACGGATCGCTTAACTGGATACTGAACCATCTGGGTTTTTCCAAAATACCATGGTTAGCTTCGCCATTCTGGGCAAGGTTTTCGGTAATACTGGTAAACACCTGGCGAGGTGTCCCTTTTTTCGCCATAGGCCTCCTGGGAGGGCTGGTAGGCATTCCTAAAGAAATCTACGAAGCAGCGGAGGTGGATGGGGCCGACCCTTTCAAAAAATTCTGGGCGATAACCCTTCCCCTTTTAAAGCCCCCCTTGCTCGTGATCACACTTTTCTCAATAGTCATGACCATTTCAGACTTCAGCATCGTCTACATCCTTACCCGGGGAGGACCCGTAAATGCCACTCAAGTCTTTGCCACCTTAGCCTACCAGTACGGCCTGAGTGGGGGGAAGCTGGGAATGGGTGCAGCAATCTCTCTGTTCATGTTTCCCTTCCTACTTGTTTCAGCGGCGATTATGCTGGGGATCATAAGTAAAGGAGAAACTTACTGAGGACGTGAAAATGCGCCGAAAAAGCGGGAAAAAATACAAGTTAAACAGAATACTTGCTCTCTTGTTACTCGTTGTGGTGCTGATCTTTGTGCTGTATCCTTTTTATTCCATGATTTTAAGTTCTTTTAAAACCACTCGTGAGCTGTACAACATCCATTCCAATCCACTGTGGGTCTCAAAACCCACCTTAGAAAATTATCTACACCTTTTTACCAAAACCAATTATCTCAGGTGGTATCTCAACTCTGCATTGGTGGCTGCGGTAACGACTACCGTATCCATATTTTCAAGCGTTCTGGCAGCCTATGCCCTGTCCCGCCTAAGATTCAGGGGTGCAAAAACTATGGGAACAGGCATATTCGTGGTTTACTTGATACCACAAACTCTTTTGTTTATTC
>JARRBX010000074.1 GCA_029982245.1 Candidatus Atribacteria bacterium
GCCTGTCCAGTCATGTAATCAGAATAGGAAGAGGCCAAAAAAACGGCTACGTTGGCAACATCCTCAACCGTGCATTCCCGGCCCAAAGGCACTTTCTCTACATACAGTTTGCGAACCTGCTCCGGAGGAACTCCCAGCTTCCGGGAATATTCCTTATCAAGGAGGTCCCACATGGGGGTCGAAAAAACATTTCCCGGACATATCGCGTTCACGTTGATTTTGTAAGGGGCGAGGTCTCTGGATACGCTTTGGGTAAGCCCAATGATACCAAACTTGGAAGCACAGTAGGCACCCAGCCACAAGCCTCCCGTTTTTCCAGATTTAGAACTTATGCTGATGATTTTGCCGCTTTTTTGCTGAATCATGTATTTGGCCACTTCCCGAATACAGAGAAAAGTTCCTTTTAGATTCACGTTTATTATAGCATCCCATATTTCTTCAGGAACGTCGGTAATAAAATGAGCACGAATAATGCCCGCAGAATTGACGAGTATATCTATATGTCCAAAATGCTCAAAAGTTTTTTTGACCGCTTCCGCAACTTCCTGGCTGTTGGTGACGTCGACTTTAAAGTACAACGCTTCGCGATTCTTACCTTTAATTTCCTGAGCAGTATTTTTGGCTCCCTCTTCGTTAAGGTCAAAACACGAAACGTGAGCTCCTTCGTCAGCAAAGCGCAAAGCAATGCCTTTCCCTATACCAGAAGCAGAGCCGGTAACAATGGCCACCTTATCTTTCAGAGGTAGAGGATCCATTTTTCCGTTCACCTCCCGAAACTTTTTATCTATCCATGGCCACCACGGCCTTGAGGGCTTCGCCTGAGCGAACCAGCTGGATACCCTCAACAACTTCGTCAAGACTCACCACGTGGGTAATGAGACTACGAGCATTAACCCGCTTGCGGTAAATCAGCTCTGCAGCCTCTTCGTACTGAGAGGCATGCGATGCAAAAACTCCAAAAACACCAATTTCCTTGTAGTGCACAATGTTGCTGTTAAAGGTAATAGTGGGGCGGTCTTTGGGTAAACCGCCGAAAAGGCTGATACGACCTCGGGGGGCGACCATTTCCAGGACTTCTTCCTGGGCCTGGTTTGAAGAAGCAGCAACAATAGCCACATCCACACCAAGACCCGACGTGACCTCCAGCACCTTATCCTTAAGATTTTCCTTGCTGGAGTTAACATAGAGGTCGGCTTCAACCCTCCGGGCAAGTTCCAGGCGACTTTCAGAGATATCGGCCAGAATGATCATCCCTGCTCCATGATTTTTAGCCATAACAACGTGCATGCAGCCAATAGGTCCGGCACCAACCACCAGGACCTTTTCCCCAAGGCCAATGTTTAAATAGGACTGGCCGTTGATCACGCAGGAAAGGGGTTCCACAAGGCTGAATTCCAGTAAGTCCGCATCTTCAGGAAGGACCAGCAAATTGCCCCGCTCTACCCCCTCCCGGGGCATGATCATGTACTCGGCAAAACCACCAGCATAGTGATATCCAATATATTTCTGCTCCGGACAGAGATTTTGAAGCCCTCGACGACAGTAATGGCATCTGCCACAGGAGATAACGGTAATCACTACTACCTTATCTCCCATCTGATAGCCACTGACTCCCTCTCCCAGCTCTACGATTTCACCAGCTATCTCGTGACCGGTTATCTGGGGAGGCTTTACATGATGATGTCCATGCTGAAAAATACGTACATCAGTACCGCAAATAGCACAGGCAGCCACCTTAATCAAGACTTCTCCAGGGCCAGGTCGAGGCGTCTCCACCTCTCGTACTTCTATGTTGCCCGGCCCCATGAAAAACGCCGCCTTCATGGTTTATCCTCTCCTTTCAAGATAACATTCTTGAGTGCAGGATAAATCCGCTGATACACTTCGAATTTTTCCTGGTAACGCTCTTGAAATTCCCGCCGGGGCACAAAGGTTTCCTTCACCCGGACCAGCCGGTTGACCAGCTCCTTTAAGCCCTGAATATTCTCTCTGGCCTTGCGCCCCAGAAGAGCTGCTCCCAAACAGGCAGCCTCAGAAACGTTGAGTGATTCAACCGGCATACCATACACATCAGCTTTAAGCTGCAACCATGCTCTGCTTTTGGCACCTCCACCAATAGCCCTTAAGCGTTCAACAACAACGCCTGCATCCTGTAACAGTTTCAAATTAAACTTCATCTCCAGACTAACTCCCTCAAGCAACGCTTTCACAAACTCTTTCTGAGAAGTCTCCAGCTTGAGCCCCACCACCACCCCACAGGAGTGACTGTCAAAGTAAGGAGTGCCAGTAGTTGTAAAGTGAGGAAGCACCAAAAGCGAAGTCGGCTGTTCAGGCAAATCGGAAAGAATCAACTCATATACATCTTGTCCCCTGCGTTGTGCTTCTTCTTTCTCCCAGCGGGCAAAGTTATCTCGGTACCAGCGTAGGATGGAACCCCCAGTGAAATTATAAACCAGCGTAGTGTAAAGACCAGGCAGAGCATGATGATAGCAACACAGGTTGTTGCTTCGCATTTCCTCAGAAAGCAAAAGCCTGTTCATGGCGGGTGCTATGCATTCTACAGTTCCAGTTGCATCCATAGCCAGTGCTGCTTTTACTACTCCTGACCCCAAGGCACCGCAGGGCTGGTCATGAGCGCCAACCCCTGCTATCACCTTCTCCTTCCATCCCATGCGCTCTCGGAAAGATGCGCTTACTTCCCCAGCCATTTCCCCAGAAGGAAGGGGACGAGCCAGGCGAGAGGGATCAACGCCAATCAGACCCAGTATTTCCAAAGACCAGCTCTCCTTTCGCACATCAAACATCATGGTGCGCCCAGCCAGTGAATAGCTGATTGCCGGCTCTACTCCCATTCTGAAGAGCACGAAATCCTCAAAACACAGGAAATAACGGCTTTGCTCAAAGATTTGCGGAAGGTTTTCTCTCCACCAGAGTATTTTGTTTGCAGTCCCAATCCCTGAAAGCGGCATGCCAGTAATCTCGAAAAAGCGCTTCTCTCCAACTTTTTCCCGAAAAAAAGGCACAAAAGCATCTCCCCGAGCATCAAAAGTCACGATGCTTCTGGCAAGTGCCCTGCCCTGTTCATCAACTGGTACCACTGCTTCGCCCTGGGAAGAAATAGCAATGCTCACTGGCGACCTGCCACCAAGTTTCGCAGTCACCTCCCTTAAGGACTCCTCAATCGCCGAAAAAACTTCCTCAGCATCCAGCTCTAACCATCCTGTTTGGGGAGCATAAAGAGGATACTCCCGATAGGCCTGTGCGAGAATCTCCCCGTTTTCACCAAAAGCAATCGCTTTGCAACCCGTTGTTCCCACATCCAAGCCAAGATAAACCATCCAACTCACCTGTTTAAAGGAGTTCTCTTATATAGCGAAGGATCTCCAGAGCATTGGCCTCTTTTTGCCATTCTCTCAGTTTGGCAACTTCTATCTTCTCCACAATCTGCAACAGGTACTTTATGTTTTCAATGCTCACCTGACAGGCTAAAGCCGGATCTTCTCGATAAGGAAAAATATCGAGGCCCAACCAGCCCGTATACTGAGATTTGTTCAGGTAATAGAAAAATTCCAGCGTTTCTATAAGGTGTACCGTACCAACGGCCATGTCGTCATCCCAATCGCGAAAATTGTCGTTTAAATGTAGAGCAAAGAGCTTTCCGTATTTATCAAGCATAGCTACCACATTACCCGGTGATTCCTTGCAGTTCAGAGCATGCCCAAAGTCTATGGTCACTCCAATGTTAGGAGCGCCAACTGCCAGAGAGAGAAAAAGAGCAACGCCTGAAGTGGAAATAGTAGAGTGAGTCCGGGGTTCGCGAAGCTTGTATTCAAGGCTTAACTTGACTCGGGGGTTATGTGAAGCAATCTCCTGCAAAGCATCAACCAGTAAATCCCACTGGGCTCGATAATCGATTTGAAAGGGGTAGTCGAAGCCATCTTGACCCGGCCAGAGATTCATAACTTCGCTCCCCATCTGCTCAGCTATATCCATGGTATCTTTGGCAAGCTGGATGGCCTTTGTTCTTACCTCCTTGTTTTCTGAAATCAGGCTTCCCTTAGCAAAGAAGGGACTCCCAAACAAGTCCACCTCACAGGAAGCAACCTTGAGACCACGCTTTTCGAGTTCTTTGCGAACATGGTCTGCATTTTGAAAATTGAGGGGAGCAGGGTAATGAATCATAACTCCAGTAAGATCCTCAACTCCAGCGATGCGGTCCAGAGCTTCTTCGAGAGTAGAATCCTTCTTATACCCTCCGGTGCAAAAACGATCCGGACAGGACCCAAAAACCCAAACTCCAGTAGCAAATCCTTTAAATTTCATGCCAATCGCCTCCCTGGTTTTAAAAATGTTCAAGAGTGCTAAGTTCCCAATTAATTCCTTTCAACTGACCATATATTTTCTGGTAAATACGATAACGCTTCTCATAAACATCTTCCGGACAGGGCACGATTTTTTCTTTTATGCGAACCATATTCGCCGCTCCTTCCTCACAACTCTTAAATAAACCACTTCCCAGACCAGCAAGTATAGCAGTACCCAGTGCCACCGCCTCACCGGTCTCCAGGGTGAAAACCGGTTTTCTCAGAATGTCGGCTTTCATCTGCAGCCATACCGCTGAACGAGCTCCGCCTCCTGTAGCTCTGAAATCAGAAACCGCCATCCCAAACTGCTCGAGGAGTTCCACGTTGAGGCGCATCTCAAAGGAAAGGCTCTCCAGGATAGCGCGCAAAATCTCAAAGCGGGAGCTTCCCAGAGTAAGACCCAGAATAGCCCCCCGGGAATGCTCATCAAGATAAGGCGTTCCTGAACCTGCAAAATGAGGCAAAATAAGGAGCGAAGAAGGCCGAGCAGGAATACGTTCGATAAGCACCTGATAGACGTCTTTCCCCTCTTTTTGAGCAATTTGTTTTTCCTCCTGCCCAAATTCATCCCGGAACCAGCGCAGCAAAGAACCACCAGAAGCAATATAGGCCAGAGTAAGATAGTGACCTTCCACAACATGGGGGTAACAGCAAAAACTATTACGCATCATAGCTTCATCAAAAGGGGGATTTTTCCCCAGATTAAGAGCCACACATTCTGAAGTGCCAATCCCATACATGGCTTCACCAGCCTTGCTCGCCGCACATCCCAGTACACCGCAGGGTTGGTCATGGCCCCCACTGACTACCAGAGGACTCCTGTCCAGTCCAATTTCCTCGGCAACACTTTTGGAAAGCCTCCCCACCACTTTTCCTGAAGGGACTGGCTCAGAAAGACGACTTTTATCAATTCCTATCAGTTTGAGAATCTCTGGAGACCACTCCTTGCGCCGCACATCAAACATCATGGTGCGTCCAGCCAGTGAATAATCGATAAAAGGACCCTCGCCAGTTAATCTGAAGAGCACATAATCTTCCACGCATACAAATTTCCAGGCTTCCTCAAATACCCGGGGCGCGTTATCTTTTAACCAGAGGATTTTGTTCGCCGAATACATGCCGTGAAGTGGCATACCAGTTATTTGGTAAATTGGCCAGTTTCCCAGTTTTTCCTTCCAGAACTCGACATAATGGTGAGAGCGGGTGTCAAAGTTACAAATCACATTGGTCAGTGCCTTTCCTTCCTTAGAGAGGGGCAAAAGCGATTCTCCGTGCGAGGTAACACCTATCGCTTCCAGCGGTTCTCTCAAGGAAGCAACTGCCTCTTTAAGGGCCTCAACGACTGCTTTCCAGATAAGTTCAGGATTTATCTCCAGCCATCCCGGCTGGGGAACAACAAAAGGGTATTCCCGATAGGCCTGAGCAAGTATTTCACCTTTGAGGTTAAAAATGACCACTTTGCAACCACTGGTCCCAACATCGATGCCTCCTATTGCCACGGTCTATGCCTCCTTTTTCAGGAAAAATCGAGAACTAAAGGTTGCCAACAACAGCCCACTGAGCACAAGAACAAAAAAGAAAATAGAGCGCAGACCCAGATGGTCACCAAGAAAACCAAAGAGGTAAGGGAAAATCAAGGCCCCCAAACCTCCAAAGCCCACAACAAAACCCACACAGGCAAAGTGGTTCTCTTCAATGCGGGAGGTCAAATGAGCGATAATTAACGGCCAGATTCCCGAACATCCCAGACCTAAACCGCCAAAAGCCACCAGAGCAAGTTCCACACGACTTGTAAAGAGCAAAAACAAAAGCGAAATTATGTTAATCCCGCTTCCTATTCGTAAAAGAAGAGAATAATCCAAAAACCGGGAAAGGAAAGCAAACAGAAAACGACCCATGGTAATCATTGCCCAGAAAACTGCAATAGCTGCTCCTCCCCAGAAGACCGTGCCCTGCAACTCCCGCACCAGATAAGTGCTCATCCAGGAAGAAGAACCAATTTCTGCTCCCACATATAAAAGCATTGCCAGGGCTAAAATACCCAAAAACCCTTTCCACCTGGAAAGAAATTCCCTACTGATTTTTTCTCTCTGTGACACAGATACCCCAAAAAGATCCCTGGATCTGAAAATCAGAGTAGCCAGAAACATTGCCACAACTAAAAGCAAAATATAGAGAAGACGCCAGGAGACTCCGCGCGAAAGCAGAAAACCGGTGAGAAAGGGCCCTGCGCTTGCGCCTACTCCAAAGAAAACCTGGCTCAGGTTGAGTGCATACCCCTCATCACCCGGAAAGAAGCGCGAAATCACTGTAGTCAAGGGAGCCTCAAGCAAACCCCCTCCAGCGCCAAGCAAAAGCATTCCCAGCGCAAGATAGAGAAAGGAGGCAGCCACTCCCAACATGGCAAAACCAGCAATCAGGAAGAGATAGCAAACAAAAAGCACCCACCCTCCACCGAAAAACTGAGCCGACCAGCCACTCAGGAAGGTTAAAATTACATAGCTCAGATAATACATGAAAAACAGCCTTCCCCCAAGAGTGGCTGATAGCTTAAACTCTTGAAGCCAGACCGGTAAAACAGCACCATGCATAATCATCGATATGGCCAGGAATAAAAAGGAAACCCCTGCCAGAACAAAGAGCTTGGTCTTACTTTCCATAAAAGCGCACTATGGCCTCCTTCCAGTACTCAACACTTTGCTTCATGCTGGGAATAACGCTTTCCTCGCTGAGTGCATGAGCCGAGTAGAAAAACTCGAAAACCAGGATGGTCTTTTTGGCACCAGACGCCTCAATGGCTTCCAGGACCTTCTCGGGAACAATGACTCCCTGTGCATTATATTCTTCAGTAAAAGGCCAGTGACGACTACCCTTGCGGTCCGTCTGCTGAATATGAATGGAAGGAGAAAGATGTGCCAACTCTCGCAACCAAGCATAGGCGTCCAGATCCCGAGGGTCTGAAGAACGCAGATAGCCATGTCCTACATCCAAGCAAAGCAAAACCGGAAGATACGACTTCTTGTTC
>JARRBX010000075.1 GCA_029982245.1 Candidatus Atribacteria bacterium
GTTTGTAGCTTCCCTATAAGGGATTGAAACCCACATTTCTGCTCGCAAGTTCTGGTACATCGTGGAATGTTTGTAGCTTCCCTATAAGGGATTGAAACGTAGCTCCCCCTGCCTAAAGGCTGTAGCTTTCCTACAGTTTGTAGCTTCCCTATAAGGGATTGAAACGCTGCATCAACAAAGATATTCCCGCAGTCATATGGATGTTTGTAGCTTCCCTATAAGGGATTGAAACACGGTAGGCTTTTGCGTGTCGGACCACCTGGGACTCGTTTGTAGCTTCCCTATAAGGGATTGAAACGCGAGGCGTTGACCTGAACGGCATTCTGTCCTGGCGTGTAGGTTTGTAGCTTCCCTATAAGGGATTGAAACACAGCACTGGAAACCGCTGCTGTGCGAGTGGCAACTAGTTTGTAGCTTCCCTATAAGGGATTGAAACTCCCATATAGTATAGAACCCGTTAATATCTCTGACGGTTTGTAGCTTCCCTATAAGGGATTGAAACTGCATTCCTGGCATGCAACGACAGCATCGATATACCGTTTGTAGCTTCCCTATAAGGGATTGAAACAAACCAAACTTGAGGAGCTTGGCCAGGCAAGGGTGGGTTTGTAGCTTCCCTATAAGGGATTGAAACGATTGACACGCATCCCGTTGCACACGCCTAATATAGCGTTTGTAGCGTCCCTATAAGGGATTGAAACCTGAAAGTGAAAGCTGACGAGTACACAGTCGGCTTAGTTTGTAGCGTCCCTATAAGGGATTGAAACACACTACCAGAGGTTAAACTAATTCTTGATGCTTTGAATGGTTTGTAGCGTCCCTATGAGGGATTGAAACAGGCCATTTCCTGCTTAGTTTTTGCATCGATGCCCCTGCTAAAAGGTTCATTTTCAAAAAATGCAAGGGGCATTTTTTGTTGGATTTTTGTATTATCTCTCGACTTTCTAAAATCGTTCCTTGCCAGTTCTGTCCACTGGTGGTATAAAATTCTTGTTATGAAAGAGATGGGGAACAACTTTCTGGAGGGGAAGTCAGTGACAAAATGGCTGCTTTTGGTGAGCGTTTTCGTTGTACTTGTTCTTCTCTGTGGCGGGTTGACTGTATCCGCTCAGGATGTTTCCTATCTCCAACTTCCTTTCTCATCGCTGGGGTGGAAAGAGAGTGTAAGGCTGGAGGGCGGGGACCCCTCTTACACGCTTTATATCCCCAACTTTACCGGGGTGAACTGGGAACGGAGTTTTCTCTACCTCAACCTTGATGTTCCCCAGTTGCTTCGCTCTCCTTCATCGGTATCGGTGTACGGCGACGGAGAGCTCCTTCTCAACGCTACGCTGAGGCCTGGTGAAAACAGCTTTCGCATCCTGCTCAGTGCTCTCTCTGCGAATAAAGAAGTGCACAGTATAGAAATCAAGGCCCATCTTGTAATCAGCGATGACTTCTGTGAAGACCTGGCTTCAGGTAACCTTTTCCTGGTTATACGAAAAGAGAGTGTGTTCAATCTTTACTGGGAGGACGTGCCCCTGGAGAGCCTTAGGGATTTTTTCTCTTTCCCGGGAAATGAAATAGAAATTTTGCTTCCTCCTGGTGAATGGTCGGTAGC
Source organism: Candidatus Atribacteria bacterium (assembly GCA_029982245.1). Lineage (GTDB taxonomy): Bacteria > Atribacterota > Atribacteria > Atribacterales > Thermatribacteraceae > Thermatribacter > Thermatribacter velox. Next base: position 1,601 of record JARRBX010000075.1, read on the forward strand.
AACTCAGGAGGCATTTATAAAGCTTTATGCTTTTTTGAGCCGCTTTTACCGTGGATTGCCTGTCCGGATAACTGCCGGTATCTATAGAGAGAATATGGCCGACTCACCCAGGCACCGCCGCATCTTCATATCTGAGAAGCGCTTTCGGGACTTTGAAATTTATGGACACACCCTTTATTTGACTCCTCGCGGGGTTGATGCGGTGATGCGTGTTCCAGAATTTTTCGTTTTCTCTTCTTCGAAAGTCGAAAAGGTGAGTGAGCGTTTACCGCTCCCCAGGTCAAGGATAACTCTGGATGAACTTGGCGTGGGTGACCTTTCCTTCCGGGGGATAGGGGAAATGAAGCAGACAGTGTATTTTGCGACTTCTGACCTGGGAGGTATGCCCCGCACCCTGAAGTTGGTTCTTTATCGCAACTATCTTCCCTTTCGCTATGAAGCCGCTTTTTCGGTTAATCTTAATGGAGAGATAGTTTACAGTGAAAAGCTTAACCCGCAGGGCATAAGGCAACTGTCCCCTCTTGAAATTCAAATTCCGACTGCGCTTTTGAAGAGGGAAAATGCGCTGGAGTTTCGCTTTTCTTACTTTCCTGAGGTTGGCCAGTGCCGGCGCGGTGAAGCACCTTTTGAGGGTTTTATAAGCGGCGATTCTTATCTTGAAGTTGGTGAGCCTTTGCCACTTCCAGAGCTTTTGACTTTTGGGGATGTACCTACCTTTTTCACAGGCAAAGCCCGGGTAGTGCTTCCTGAGCGAATTTCTCTCGATACCCTGTTGATTGCTTCAAAAATTGTGGCGTCTTTGCGCACTATGGACCGGCTTCCCATTTCGGTTGAAATTCTCAATTATTCTCGGCTTGCTGAACAGCTTGATGCCTCGCTGGACCTTTCGACTTTGGGAAGGCCTTTCTTCCGTCTTTTTTATCTACCCTGGCGTATCCGGGAATACAGTGATTATCTCAGATTACGTGGCACGCCGGATGTAAAGCGCGTGGCCCTTTCGCTTGCTTTCACCTGCGAGAACCTGCTTTATACCTTGCGAGACCTGGTTCTTCTTCCCTGTCTTCCCTTTCTGGAGAAAAAGGTTTATACCCGAGATTTCCTGGTTTTTGTATCGCCTCCGGATGCCTTTTTGAAGGCTCTTTCCTCTCCGGTGGTGGTTGACGCAGGAAAGATTGTTTTACGGTCTGGGTTGCAGAGCGAACGCCTTCTGGGGGTTTCTCCTGACCAGCCACTGAGTATTTTCTCTGTTTTCAGAGAAGGCATATTTCCGGCAATAATTTTTATCTCTTATGGAGAGGAAGATGTTGCCCGGGATTATTTCCTGAAAAATTTTGAAGGAGTTGAAACCCTGCGATGGCTGAGCGGGAACGTGGCAGTATTTGGAAAAGGAGGCGTTTCCAAACTTCTGACCGTAGAGATTCCTCCTTCAAGATGGAAGATACCTTCCCGGTGGGAGGAAATTTTCCCCAGGTTACGTCTGATACTCTTTCTGATTGGAATTTCTCTGGTCGTGGTTCTGGCTGGACTTCTGTATCGTCGTCTGACTCGTCCACCGTTTTAGCAGGTAGAAAACCTTTAGGCGAAATACTTATCGAGCGTGGACTGATAAGCGAGCAGGATCTCAAAGAAGCGCTCGAACTTCAGAAAAATACTGGAAGTCCTCTGGGAGAAATACTGGTTTCCCGGGGTCTGATCAGCCCGGTGCGTCTTTATGAGGTTCTGGCTGAGCAGGAAGACCTCTCTTATGTTGGTAAAAATCTCGAAGAGCTTTACGGGTTAATTGACCAGGACCTCTTGAAATACTTCGATATTCGGGAACTGCTCCGCCTTCGTTTTTTCCCTCTTAGAAAAGAGGGGAAACGCCTTCTGGTAGCAGTGGTCTTTCAGTACGAATCTTCGGTGGAAAAGCTGCTTGGTGAAAAGTTTGGTCCAGTTTATGTCGAGAAAGCATTGATTACCCCTTACGAGCTTGACCACCTGGTCCATCGTTTCTTTGGGAAGTCAATTCTCCATGAAGCGACCAGTGGGCTTTTATTTCGTTCTCCGCAGGAATCTGCGGCCCGGGTTTTCACGCCCTGGCAGTGGTTGGCGGGCGTTATTTCGCTGGTAGCGCTTTTGTGGGGGCTGATTTTCTTCACCCTTCCCACCCTGACGGTTATTTTTTCTGTGGTCAATTTGGCTTATTTTGCCAACGTACTTTTCAAGTTTGTAATCAGTCTCTGGGGAGCAAGGATAGAGAAAGAAAGCATTACCTTTGAAGGTGGTTTTGAGAACCTGAAAGACAGCGAACTCCCCGTATATACCGTTCTTTTGCCCCTTCATAGAGAGCCGCTTTCCGTGATTGAGCAGCTTGTGGAAGGTATCCGTAGGCTTGATTATCCCCCTGAGAAGCTGGACGTCCTCTTTTTGATTGAAGAAAATGACCGGGAAACCTTGGAAAACTGCAAGAAAAGCCATCCTCCTTATAACGTGCGTTTTATTCTCGTTCCAGAAGGTGTTCCCAGAACCAAGCCCCGGGCTTGCAATTTCGGCCTGTTCTTTGCGCGGGGGGAATTTTTAACCATTTACGATGCTGAAGACATTCCTGAACCAGACCAGCTTAAAAAGGCGGTGGCTGCTTTCCGCAGCGCTCCCCCAGAGTTTATTTGTTTTCAAGCGGCGCTCAATTTTTACAACCGCAACCAGAACCTGCTTACCAGGTTGTTCACCCTGGAATACTCTTACTGGTTTGATTATTTGCTTCCTGGTCTTTTTGTGCTCCGCTTACCCATACCTTTAGGTGGAACTTCCAACCACTTCAAAACTCAGGCCTTGCTGGAGCTTGGAGGCTGGGACCCCTTCAACGTTACTGAAGACGCTGACTTAGGCATGAGAGCAAGTTACCGCGGTTTCCGGGTAGGGATTATCAATTCCACTACCTTTGAAGAGGCCAACAGTAAGCTCCGCAACTGGATACGGCAGCGCTCCCGATGGCTCAAGGGATACTTGCAAACCTTTCTGGTCCACAACCGCAATCCACTGCGGGCCCTGCGCAGTTCCGGCTTCTGGGGCTGGCTTACACTGCAGCTTTTTATTGGAGGGACGCCTCTGGGTCAGGCGGCATCAGTTCCCCTGTGGTTGCTTTTTCTTTTCTGGCTTTTTGCAAAGCGGGCATTCGGCTTTTCCTTCTTGCCGGACTTTATAATGGTAATCGGCATTTTAAATCTCCTGCTTGGCAACTTCCTGGGCATTTACCTTTCCATGCTTGCCGTATTCCGTAGGGGGTTTTATGAGCTGCTTCCCTTTGCTTTGCTCAACCTTTTTTACTGGTTTCTGGCTGGAGTGGCGGCCTGGAAAGGCATTTTTCAACTTTTTACCCGGCCCTTTTTCTGGGAGAAGACTGTCCACGGCCTGGGAGGGAAGCGGTAATCCGTGAAGAAAAGCTTGAGGATTGCAGCCTTTGTGCTTTTTCTTGTGGGTTTTTGGGTTTTGTTTTCACTTTTTGCGCTTTGGGCAGAGGGCGAAGGATTGCTTTCACCTGAAGCCTATTTCTTTTCTTTCTGGGCTAGGATAGTACATCGTGAAGGAATTCTGGACCTTAAGACGCTTTTTTTGACCTATCCCACCCTTCCTTTTCTGGTTTCCCTTTTTATACCCGGTGCTCCCTTTGTGGTTTCTGCCTGTGGAGTTCTGGGAGTGGCTTTTGCCTCACGCTGGGTTTTTGGCCAGGACACTCTGCTTGAGAACCTTCTTTGTATAGCTTTTTTTACTTCCCCACTTTTTCTTTCCTCACTGTGTAGTTCTCCAGTGCTTACCCTTTTTGTTACTTTGCTGGCAGTGGCCTTTTTTGCCATCTTGCGCCATAGGGAGTGGGGACTTACCCACTGCTTATTTGCAAGCGGTTTTTTGCTGGGAGCGCTTACTCTGACCTACCCTCGTTTCAGGTGCATCATGGTGGCCCTGGCAGCTATTGTGCTGCTCTTTCCGGGCGGCTGGAGCAAGAAACTGGGTCTTTTGCTGGTGCTCTTTTTCCCCATATTTGCACTTTTGGGTACACTTGCCTTTCTTTACTGGATTTACGACGGCAATCCTCTGGGTTTTCTGGACCTTCATACCCAGAGTTTCGCTTTCTATTTCCGCTTTTCTTCTCTGGAAGGACTGCAAAAGTCATTTAGCGAGCTTGGCCCATTCTGGCCCTTCTTCTTGCCGTTTGTATGGGCGGTTCTTTCTGAACGAAAAAGGTTTTTCTGGAGTATGGGTGCGCTTTTTTCAGGCATTCTTGCTTTGCCGGTTTTCCCTCTGATGGTAGTTTTTCTGACTCAGGTTAGCGGAGTGCTGGAGTGGCGAGGTGAGCGGGGATGGGTGAAAGCGGTCAACGTCTTGTTACTTTGCGCCGTTATCGCCTTGAGCTGGGGAAGGTTTGTGGTTGATAACCGGAGTTTCTTTTTCCATCTCTATCCCCGGCTTGAAGAGAAGCTGGCTGAGTATCGCAAGCTTGAGGAATTGGTACAAGGTAAAGCGTTGGTCATGGAGCCTGCTTCTTTTCTGGTTTCTTCCTGGAAAGATATGGACAGAGTCTGGACTCCCGAACTAATGGGTTCTGGTAGTTCTTTTTACGCTGATTTTTCTGTTTATGACTATCTGATAGCTTCTGAAAACTCGCTGGGCCCCCCTGGTTTTGAGCTGATTTGGAAGGGTAGAAAGCTCAGGCTTTACCGAAGGTTGGACGTCCTGGTTGCAGGGAAGTGATGGTTTTTTGGCGCAGAGATCAAAACATTGCAGCGCCTTGACAGCTATGGTTGCTATATCGAAGGTGGGAAGTTTCCGGTTTCTTTGGGGCATGAATTAGATCCTCTTTTATACTTTTCATAATAAAGGTTTTTGTTTGACGGTTTTTCGGGTTAAAGGGCTCGTTTTATTTCAGAAGACCCGGTTTTTGCCTATGTAAAGCAGCCTGAAAACTGGTAAGCGTTTTGCAAAGTCTTTGCTATCGACTCCAGAGATTTTTTGTTTTTTCATCAGAGCGTCAGAAATTGACACTATCTATCGGTAAAATCAAAAATGTAGAAGGCAGAGGAATGGTTGTTTGCAATCTTTTTCATTAAAGTTCCCTGCGCGATTGGTATATGAAAGAAACAGTAAAAAGAAAGTCTGCTGAGCTCTTTCAAAAAGATTTTTTCTTTTGATGGGGGGAGGCTCTCTTAGGTCTTGCGGACACTGGCTTCACAAATGGAGACGAATTGAAAGATGCCAAGTTTATGCAAGGCTTGAGGATGCTTTTTAGGGAGAGGCGAAGAAAGATATTCTATCTGTTTCTTATTTTACAAGATGCTCTTTAGTAGTAAGGGGTAGACCAGTAGATATTTGAAAAAAAATTTTTCTAACCACAGGGGAGCCGCAAATTTTACCAAGTTTTGGGTGGTTTGTTCTCAATAGCTTGTGGCAGGTCACTTTGTGTTAAACTTACTCCGGAGGGTTTAAACATATATAGTTATAGTTCCAGACAGTTCAATGATGTTTTACCGTGATTTCTATCAGTAATTCCAAATAAAACCCTTCAAAAGATGCTTTTGATGTTTATATGCTTTGTCGAGTGAATAATAGTGGAGAGATTCGAGGAGGGTGATAGGAAGTGCATAGGATAAAAGATATTGTAGTTGCAAGAAAAGAGGTTTTGGAGGGTACCTTTCAGGGGGTCATCCAAACTCATAAGATTGACGCAGAAGAGGCACGTCTTGAAAACGAGCCACGGGAATTTCTGAAAATCACTTATCCATCTTCAGCAATAAGAAGAGTTATA
>JARRBX010000076.1 GCA_029982245.1 Candidatus Atribacteria bacterium
GGATATATAGTCATTCAAGCTAAAGACGTGAGAATCAATGGCTTTGTAGAGCCTATAGGTAAAAAAATTGTTGATATACTGAATCAGAATAGCCTATGGCTCAAAGAAATAGTGGTTGTTACCCAGGAAAAACCAAATCAGCCCTCTCCGACACAGGAAGGACACTTAGAGATAGTTCACCAGTATTTGCTCGTATATGAGGTTAAGAAATGAAAAAGGGGACAAAAAGAAATATTTACATTCATGAAATTGACTTAGTCCCTCTTACAATCAAGAACAAACCAAGAGAAGAATTTAGAAAACACCTGGAAAGTGTTAAATACAGGGGCTATGAAGTTGAACAGTTAGCAGACGGGAGAAAGATCGTCATCACTAAACCAGGTGGTAAATTTACTTATGGCCAAATCAAGAGAGAAGATTTCATGGTTTGGATTTACAACCCAAATAATTCGGGACTCTGGTTAATTTCTCATAAAGATATATACAACGACCTTGAAGTAAAAGCTCGAAACAATCCTCAAGAAACCGTCAGGTTAATAGATGCACTTGAAAGAGTTTTTAACGGCGAAGAGCCAGAGGACGTATTAAAGGACTTAAAATTACATGCATTGGTTGGAGAACCTCCGGAGCTTATACTTAAGGCTTATAAATGGATATGGGGCCAGGAAGACTGTAATTATCCCCACGGAGAAGGGCGAGAAATGTCAATGAAAGTAATACGCTATCTAAGAAAACGAATAGCAACAGAAACTCTAAGGTAAAATTTTAGACTTAAACATTATACGTGGTTTTGGGAAATTCATAGAACTAATGGAAGCGTCGCGCTTTTTTAAGATTTTTATAGGAAATGGTGAAAAAAATGGTAAGATTCAAAGAATTGGGGTTCTCAAGCTTCGAACAGTACAAGCAGCATTTCTTTCAAAAACTGATACTTTCAAATAAAACTTACGACTATTTTGTAGACTGGGAAAAAGTAAGAGCCCTGGTTGGTCAATACCTTAACGAACTTTCTTTGTTAAATTCTTTAACAAAAGTAGATATTTCAGAGAGAAATAAACACATGGAAAATCTTATAATTAAATATCCACAGGTAGTAGAAGTATTACCCTTTCTTATAGCGGAAAGGGTTAAAAATGGTAAGCTCAACATTTTTGACCCGGAGTTAGAACAAATCGTAGTTTTCGAATTTAAAAAGGAAAAAATAAGCAGGGAAATAGCAGCAAAAATTGTAGAATTCTGTAATAAGACGGGCATTATGAACCTATTTCAACAAACGAAAGATGTTCATGATTATCTCCTTGGCGTAGAAGTAGGTATAGATACTAACGCTCGAAAAAATAGAAGTGGAGAGATCTTTGAAAAAATGTGTCAGAATAAAATGGCAACTTTGCTGAGAACGGAATATATGCCAATATTTAATGATCCCAATTTTTCACTATACTCCTCAGTATCTAAAAAGAGTAAAGGTAAAACTCATGATATTGTCGTTTACAAAAATCACCAACCTATGCTCATAGTTGAATGTAATTTTTACAACACAACTGGCAGTAAACCTATATCTATTGCAGAAAGCTATGTCGAAATGAACAGAGTGGCCAAAGAAAAAGGCATTGATTTTCTATGGGTCACCGATGGACCTGGGTGGTACGAAATGAAAGAACCATTAATAAGAAGTATGGAAAACATGGATTGGATACTCAACTTCAGCATGTTAGAGCTGATAGTCAGAATACTTCCCTAATAATAAATGTTATCCTTCAAAGCTTTCCGAACAACTGCTTCAGTACCTTGCAGATAAGCGCTAAATAAAAAGGGGCTCTTAAACCTTCCTGGCGCGCCTGGAGGGAGTCGAACCCCCAACCTACGGATCCGAAGTCCGCCGCTCTGTCCTGTTGAGCTACAGGCGCACCACCTGTTCTGAAATATAATCTTTTCGGAGCACTTTGTCAATCAAGTTTTTGGTTGTGGGGAGAAAGGACACTGTCCAGATAGCCTTCGTATCCTAATTGCTCAAGGAGTGCTGCTTTCTCTTCAATTTTTTCGCGCATGGATTCCTGATATTCTTTTAACTTTTCCTGTAATTTGGGATACTTTATGGAAAGAATCCTTACTGCAAGCAAGCCGGCATTGCGAGCATTGTTGATAGCTACTGTAGCTACGGGTACGCCTCGGGGCATCTGAACAATGGAGAAAAGAGAATCAATGCCAGAAAGAGAGGAAGTTTTTACTGGAACTCCGATTACTGGAAGGTGAGTAATGGAAGCAACCATACCCGGAAGATGCGCTGCTCCACCAGCTCCAGCGATGATGACTTCAATACCTCGTTCAGCAGCTTCACGGGCGTAATTGAACATTCTTTCTGGAGTTCTATGGGCTGAAACAATGGTTATTTCAAAGGTTATACCGAACTCCTCAAGAACCAGGGCTGCTTCTTTCATAACTGGCAGGTCTGAATCGCTCCCCATAATAATTCCCACTTGAGGGTTCATTTTTTCTCCTCCCCTTTTAAGAGTTGTTAGACTTAAATTAGATACCAGAAAGAGACTTTCCGGGCAAGTGTGGGGATAAAGTGTTTTTCTTTTCGGGTCGAGGGAATATGTTGTATAATCAGAGCCAAAAAGTGGTGGTTGCGATGTGGCCTTATCCTTTTTCTGAAATCTATTGGGGTAATTTTGAGCAGCAGGTTAAAAACAGGTTTCAAAAAATGCAGCAGGAACGAGTGGTTTCACGGTTGTTTGCAAAGGATTATACCCTTTGGAAACCTTCACCAGAGGAGATTACTAACCGCCTGGGCTGGCTTGATTCGCCAGAGCAAATGAAAAAGGAAATCAAAACACTAAAAGCATTTGCAGAGGAACTGCAAAAAGAAGGTTTTAAGGTTGCCTGTCTTTTAGGTATGGGTGGATCCAGCCTTGCTCCCGAGATGTTTAGCAAGGTTTTTGGTAAGGCCGGGGGGTTTTTGGATTTGCTGGTTCTGGATAGTACTGACCCTGATTGGATAGCGTATCTGGAAAACAAGCTGCCCTGCGAGAATACCGTGTTCATTGTGTCCACTAAATCAGGTACTACGGCAGAGACTCTTGCCTTTTTCAGATACTTTTTCCATAAACTTTTGCAGTTAAAAGGCAAAGAAGCAGGAAAGCATTTTGTGGCTATAACCGACCCAGGCAGTCCTCTGGAAGAAGTTGCTTCCAGGTATCTTTTTAGGAAAGTCTTCCTGAATAATCCAGATATAGGAGGCCGTTATTCAGCACTCTCTTTTTTCGGCTTAGTATCAGCCAGCCTTTTAGGTATAGATCTTGGAAAGCTGCTCGATAGAGCTACTTTAATGCGGGGGTTTTGCAGTAGCGATAATTCGGAGCGCAATCCAGCTGTTGTGCTTGCCACGTATCTGGGAGAGCTCGCTCTTTTGGGTAGAGACAAAGCAACATTCTTTTTTGATCCTCCTTCTCTGTCGAGTTTTGGAGATTGGATTGAGCAGCTCATTGCGGAAAGTACGGGGAAGGAAGGTAAAGGAATCCTTCCTGTGGTTACCGAAAAAGCTCTTAAACCAGAGGACTATGGTAGTGACCGGGCCTTTATCTTTATTGAAGGTGCAGAAGGTTCTTTATTCCAGGATTTCAAAGAAAGCCTTAGGCACAGCGGTCATCCCGTGTTGAGTTTAAGAATTGGGGATTTTTACGATATAGGGGGCCTCTTTTTCCTGTGGGAGATGGCTGTTGCCTTGGCTGGTCATATTCTTCAGATAAATCCTTTCGACCAGCCCAACGTGGAGTCCACCAAGGCTTTTACCCGGGCGTTGATTAATGATTATATGAAGAAAGGAAAATTGTCTCAGGAAAGACCTCTTTTTGAAGAAGATGGAGTGAGTATTTTTGGAAACTGGCCTGGTAGGAGTTGTAAGGAAGTTATGCGCAACTTTGTGAAAGAAGTGAATACTGGTGGTTATATTGCTGTTCAAGCCTTCATAGCACCATTTGAAAACATAAAACGTGAATTAGAAGAAATTGCTTTTCTACTTCAGAAAATAAGCGGAGTTGCTGTAACTATTGGTTTTGGGCCTCGTTTTCTTCACTCTACTGGTCAGTTGCACAAAGGAGACGCTGGAAAGGGTATTTTTTTGCAATTTTTAACCGAAAACCAAAATGATTTGGTCATACCTGAGCTGGAAACTGAGAGTCGCTCTCTTACGGTAAGCAGACTTACTTTTTCAGTGCTTAAGAAAGCCCAGGCTCTGGGAGATCGGGAGGCACTTCGGGAAGCAGGGAGAAAGGTATTGGGTATACAACTCGAGAGAGCTGAGAACCTTTTAACTGTGAAAAAGGTGCTCCATGCACTTTTGGCTGAAGGTCACTAAGTTGGTCTGAAGGTTTTGGTTGTTGGTTTTTAGGAGTTCTAAATTTGCACCGGGCTCAATAAAAAAACCACGGGCTCCAACGAACCTTCCAACCTTTTCTCGTCGAGGAATCCAGCTTTCACTAAACACCCTCGACGCTTCAGGTTCAGGCTTTTGCTTTCCTCTCGGAAAGCTTCGAGCTTCTCCCTTGCGGGCTAAAGCTCTTTTTCCCGAACCTCCGGTTTTCTGATTCCTCAGAACCCGTGGCATAAATAATAATACCACCCCCTGCTTCCTCTGTCAAGGGGTGGTAGAAAAAATTCTGTAGAGGTATCGGAGCTTCATTCACGGTGTTTGTAAGGCTAAAAGAGAATTACGTGGTCGAAAAAATTTTTTGTAAAAAAAGCTGGTCATTTTTTGGTTTCAAAAGCTGGTATCCAGGGACAGGTAAAATTCGGGTTTGCCTTCCCTGCTTATAGGATAGCTCAAGCCAGCAGTTAAAAGCAGCGGAATGGAGTCGTTGCCGAGAAAGGCACGGGCTTTGAGCTCACCTCCTATGGCAAAGAACTCTTCTCCGAAGTTTTCGTTTGCAATGCTGGCTCCCTGAAAATACACCTTGCCTCTAAGGTCTTTTATAAAAAAGGTGTTTCCCAGAGGTAGGTAAAGAACCTTGAGCGGAAAAGATAGAGAGACTTCTCCATGGAGGAAGTTATTGCCTCTAATTTGAGGATAGCCTTTTAAAGGAATGTTTTGATCTCCAATGGCAAAAGCATCCTTGAAAGAGCTTTGGCCTCCTGCCAGGGAAAAAGAGAGAATGCTGTTTTTGGTGGGGACAACATAATCTTTCGTATATTGTAGTACCAGTTCAGAACCCGGTTCCTGGTTACAATATCCCACAAACCATGAGCCTTCAAAGCTTTCTCTGTAGATCCACGTATCGTTTCCTCCATATTGTTTTGTCGCGAATTCGCTTAACAATCCTCTTTTGTGGTGTGATGGTGAACTGCTTTCCACAGGTTTTTGTATCAGCGATAGCTTCAGTACTCCTTGACGGTTTTGGGCGATGACTGGCAAACTTGCACCGAAAGACCATTCATCTTGCTTTCCAGATTGGACCGAAAGATGAAAGTCCACAGGCTGAGCATGGTTTATATACTGGATTTCCAAATCGCTGAAGTTATAGTTGAGGGAAAAGTAGATTTTCTCCAGAGGGTCCTGGGATTCCAGTTTTACTCCTTCTGCTTGGGGTAAGATTCTAAATCGTAAATGTTTTAATGGTTGATATGCTTTTTCTGCTGGAAGAGGTTTGATTGGAGACTTAACGTTCACTTCTGGTAGCGGTTCTTTAGTAAGTGTTATTTTTTGCCAGAGCAATTTGTTTATTTTCCCTATCTCATATCCTCCGGCGTGGTAAGCAATCGTATATGTTGCGTCCTTACAGAGTATAGATTCGAAAACTCCACTGGCGACGTCAGTCAGTTGGAAAAAGGCACCATTTTCGAGAGAGTAAGCATAAAGGTCGTACTTGCCGTTTCGGTCGGATGAGAAACAGAGGTATTTTCCGTTCTCGGAGAAGCTGGGGTACAAATCTGCTGCCTGATCCTGGGTAAGGAAACGAAGACAACCCTCTTCTAACTCTAAAAGGGCTATATCTGCGTAACCACAGTGCCATCCTGAGATAGCGAGAAGTTTTTTATCTGGAGAAATGACCATTTCTATGGGGTGAAAGGAAGGTGGAAAGTAATATACGGGAACAATTTCCTGATTGTCCAAATCCAGTACGAAAACGCCTTCTTGCGCTGGTTCCCTACTTAGAAACAGAATTTTATGCTTGTTTAGAAACAAAGGGGAAAAAGCCCTTAAGTACTGTGTCATGCGTTTTTCTTGCTTTTTTTGGAGGTCATACATGAAGATATCAACGTAATCCCTGTATTTGCCCTCTACCCTCTTACTGTATATCATTTTCTGCCCATCATCTGAAAAAGAAGCTCTCCCTTTTATTTCACCGGTTACCAGTAACTTTTCTTGGTTTGAGGAGAGAGTAAGCATTCGTAGTCCGGGGAGAAAGTGGGGGTGAGAGAGGGTGTAGGCAAGATACATCCCATCGGGAGCGATAGTTAAACCTCGGGCGTAAAACCCTTTATTGGTCAAAAACTTGATTTGTGTTGCGGGACTTTGGGTGGTAGTTTTTCCCAACATGTATTTTTTCCAGTCTCTGAAGAGTTGTTTTAGGGTAATTCCAGTTGCTTTTTTGACTGCTCTGGCAAGGTCAAATGGGTTGGCTGTACTGTTTTGATAAATCACTATTTTTTGCAGAGTTTCGGCTCCGAATCTCTCAGCAATATAAGCACAAAGGCTTGTACCGTAAACGTAGCAGCCAAGGCTTCCTGGCCACTCATCAGTGTAGCTGTAGCCGCCAAAGAACAAAGGATTTTTAAGTCCATTCGCAGTTTCTTCTCTCCAGTACATTTCAAACAGTGGGTCCTGGAGACGCCCTTGGCTGTTGAGCGTTGATTCCATATATATTGCATAACCTTCTTTGAACCAGGCAGGCTGTAGTGCTCCTGGGGGGATGACTTTTCCCAACATTTTTCCCCAAAGTTCCTCCTGAGGTGTTATCCCACCCTGAAAGAGATGGGCCAGTTCGTGAGTGAGCACAAGTTTGAACCAGTTCCCAAAATGAGTTCCTGATAAGTGGTCAGCCGGGTAAGCACTTAGAACGATTATTTTTTGCCAGAGCGGATAAGCAAAGGCATTCGAAGCCACCGAAGAATCAAGAATGACTATTTGAGGTTTAGGAGTAAGGGTGCTATGAAATGTGTTTTCCAATTTTTCTATGGTGGTTTCCCCTATCTCCACGATTTCAGGGACATAGCTCCTTAAGGAAGCAGGAAAGATTATCTCCAGTTTGGGAGTGCTTATAGAAAAAAAATCCTGATGAGGCGAAATCCTTAATGCTGCATCACAGCTTGGGA
>JARRBX010000077.1 GCA_029982245.1 Candidatus Atribacteria bacterium
ACCGTATTATTGATTTTTTCTTCCTCCACTTCTTTGAGGAAAGCGTAATCGGGATGATAGGCATCGATTTGCTCTCTCAGCTTCCGGTAATTTTTGAAGCCGCTTAGAAGACAAATCTCAAAACTATCGGAGTATTCAGAAAGTACTTCCAAGATTTGAGTACCTAAAAATCCAGTAGATCCCAGAATAGCAACTTTCAAAGTCCTCTACCTCCAGATTGTGCAGAAAAGGTATGCTAAAGGCCCAACCATGAAGAAGGAATCGAAACGGTCCAGTACACCTCCGTGGCCGGGCAAAAAAAACCCTGAATCTTTGAGGTTTGAGCGACGCTTGAAGCCGGATTCCAAAAGGTCTCCCAGAAAAGCTACGCTTCCCAGAGCCAAGCCGAACCACCAGCTTGCACTTTCTGAAAAAGGCCACAGTGAAAACTCCCCGACTAGATAAGCCCCCAGCGCAGCGCAAATCAGACCTCCCCAAAATCCTTCCCAACTTTTGCCCGGACTCAAGCGGGGAACTATTTTGTGTTTTCCCCATCGCTTACCCAGAAGGTATGCTCCAATGTCGTTCAACCATACCACCAGAGCAAAACCTATTACTGTCAGTCTGCCCCACTCTATGCCCACTTTGACCCAGGAAAGTGGCAGGAGAAAGCAGTAAAGAACACCAAACAAAAAAAGCCCCAACCTTTCCAAAAGCCGAGGTAGATCACTTATACTCCAACAAATCAAGGCTATGAATAGCCCATACCAACCAGTAAGTAAGAGATGATTAATGTTTGCAGTTTCCCAAAAGACTTTTCCATAAACCAAAAAAGATGCAACAGCGAAAAGGGTTAAAGCAAAAGTTCTTTCTTCTCTCGTAAAAACCATCCTTGAAAACTCTCGCACAGCCAGGAGTGAAAGTGTCCAGAAAAGAAAAACAAAACTCCATTTATTGAGAAGAACCAGAATCAAAAAAAGAGGAACTGTAATTACAATGCTTAACGTCCTTTGCCTGAGTTCGTTTCTTTCCATAGAAACAGTGCTTTTCAGCGAATTCCCCCAAATTTTCTTTTCCTCCTGGAAAAATCACTTATGGCCACCTCAAATTCTTCAGGGGTGAAATCCGGCCACAGAGTGGAAGTAAACCACAGCTCAGCATAAGCTGTTTGCCACAACAAAAAATTGCTTAACCTCTGTTCTCCCCCAGTGCGAATTACCAAATCAGGATCTGGTTGCCCAGCAGTATCCAGAAAACGGGAGAAAATTTCTTCTCTGAGAAACTCAAAATCGCCCCTATAGACTGCAAACCATTTCTGAAAGGCTCGTAAAATTTCGTCACGCCCTCCGTAGTTGAGGGCGATGTTTAGTTTTAGGCCAGTATTGTGGGTAGTTTCTTCTTCAAGCTGTGCCATTCTGGCAACCAGATTTTCTGGAAGACCCTCTCTGCGACCAATAAAAATGACTTTAACCCCCTTTTCCTTAAGCTCTGGACCGTATCGGTCTATACTTTCTTCAAAAAGCCTCAGCAGGGCCTGGACTTCGCCAAGCGGTCTTCTCCAATTTTCAGTAGAAAAAGAATAAAGTGTTAGGGAAACCAGCTTCTTTTCAGAACTTTTCGCTACGATGTCCCGAATGACCTCCACACCCTTACGATGGCCCTCTATACGAGGAAGCCCCCTTTTTTCCGCCCACCTGCCGTTTCCGTCCATAATTATCGCAATGTGCTTTAGTTCAGGGTTCATAGTTCCATTATTTCCTTCTCTTTACGTTCCCATAATCCTTCTATTTCGTTAATGTGTTCATCAGTGAGCTTCTGAACTTCAGCCTGGGCATGCTTGCTTTCGTCCTCAGATATTTCGCCTGCTTTTTCGAGCTTACGTATTTCTTCATTGGCCTCTCTACGCAAATTACGTATAGCCACTTTCGCGTCCTCGGCAATCTTTTTTGCCATTTTCGCTATTTCTCTCCTTCGCTCCTCAGTGAGTGGAGGAACTGCAACCCTTATCACATCAGAATCCACTGCCGGGTTGAAACCTAGTTCTGATTTCCATATTGCTTTCTCAATGGCTTTCAGAGAAGCTTTGTCCCAGGGCTGGATGAGTATGGTGCGGGCATCAGGGGTGGTAATGGATGCAATCTGCTTTAATTCTACTAACGTGCCGTAGTACTCGACCTGGACATTTTCCACCAGTGCTGGAGAAGCACGACCGGTTTTCACATGAGAGAGTTCTTCCTGAGCCACACTCACTGCTTGCTTCATCCTTTTTTTGATGTCTTTCAATAACTCTTTAACCTTGTCGAGCATCTTCCTCCCTCCCAACAAAAGTTCCAATTTGGTGTCCGGTAACTATTTTGACCAGACTATCCGGTTCACTAATACTGAACACAATAATGGGAATATTATTTTCCATGCATAGTGAAACTGCGGTAGAATCCATAACCTTGAGTCCCTTATTAAGGAGATCCAGATATTTCAATTTCTCAAACTTAATCGCATTTTTGTGCAAAAGGGGATCAGCCTCATAGATGCCATCCACCTTGGTAGCCTTTAAAACGGCTTCTGCTCGTATTTCAGCAGCTCGCAAGGCAGCGGCCGTATCGGTGGAAAAATATGGGTTGCCAGTGCCAGCTGCGAAAATAACGATTCTGCCTTTTTCAAGGTGTCGAATAGCTCGCCTTCTAATATAGGGTTCAGCGATGGCACGCATCTCAATTGCCGTCTGGACACGAGTGGGAACGCCCTTGCTTTCTAAAAAATCCTGAAAAGCAAGGGCGTTGATTACTGTAGCCAGCATGCCCATATAATCGGCAGTTACTCTGCTGATGCCATCCTTATCTGCAGAACGCCCTCTAAAGATGTTGCCTCCACCTACCACTATGGCAACTTCTACTCCCAGATTTCTTACTTTGATTACTTCTTCGCTGAGATAATCAAGAAACCGGACATCAATGCCCCAGGAGAGAGCGCCAGCCAGCGCTTCTCCAGAAAGCTTTAAAAGAATTCTCCTAAAGCGTAATGAAGAATCACTGTTCATCCTCTTCACCCAGCTTGAAGCGAACAAACCTCTTGACTACTATATTCTCGCCCAATTTGGCTATCGCTTCAACTACCAGGTCTTTAATTTTTTTGTCTGGGTCTCTAATGTATTCCTGCTCTAACAAGCAGTTTTCTTCATAAAACTTCTTCATCTTGCCTTCCACTATTTTCTGTTTTACATGATCTGGTTTGTTGCTTTCTTTGAGCTGTTCCCAGTAAATGTTTTCTTCCTGACGTTTTATTTCCTCAGGAACATCCTCAGGAGCAATCCAACGGGGTGCCTGGGCAGCAATCTGCAGAGTAAGCTCCTTAACCAGCTTCTGGAATTCTTCCGTTCGAGCAACAAAGTCTGTCTCACAGTTGACTTCCACCAGCACACCGATTTTTCCATCGGTATGCACGTAGGAACCAATCAGCCCTTCCTTGGCTACACGACTCTGTTTTTTGGCTGCAGTTTCTATGCCCTTTTTGCGTAGAATTTCACAGGCTTTTTCCAGATCGCCACCGGATTCCTGCAGAGCTTTTTTACAATCCATTACACCGGCTCCGGTGCGCTTACGCAGCTCGTAAACTTCCTTTGCTCCTATCTCAACCATCACTTATCCTCCTCACTGTTTATTTCTTCATCCTCTCCAATTTCCTCGAACTCTTCTTTCTGAAGTTCTTCGAGGATATCCACTGGTTCTTCAGAGACAGGAATCTCTTCCTCAGAAACACCTTCCTGAGCAACTTCCTCAGCTTCCGCAACCTCACCTACTGGTGGAATTTCCTCTTTGCCCTCTTGAGCCAGACGCCGACCTTCAAGCACTGCGTCAGCGATGATGGAGGCAAAAAGGCGAATGGCTCGAATGGCATCGTCGTTGCCAGGAATTACGTAATCAATCTCGTCAGGGTCGCAATTGGTATCCACAATGGCAACTGTGGGTATGCCTATTCTCCGGGCTTCGAGAACCGCATTCCTTTCTCTGCGAGGATCGACAATAAAAACGCAGTCAGGGAGCCTCTCCATATCTTTGATACCACTCAGGTACTTCTCAAGACGTGCTTTACGCTTTCTGATGTGCATGGCTTCCTTTTTAGGCAGACGCTCCATAATGCCCTGTTCTTCCATTGCTTCAAATCTCTTCAGTTTTTCTATGCTGCGGCGTATGGTTGCAAAATTAGTCAACATTCCACCCAGCCAGCGCTGGTTAACATAAAACATGCCACAACGGGTAGCTTCCTGTTGGATGGATTCCTGGGCCTGCTTTTTGGTGCCCACAAAAAGTACTATGCCGCCCTCTTTGGTCAAGTCCCGCACAAAGTTATAGGCTTTTTCGGTAAGCTCTACTGTTTTTTGAAGGTCAATAATATAGATGTTGTTACGCTCGGTGAAAATGTAAGGCTTCATTTTGGGGTTCCAGCGGCGGGTCTGGTGTCCAAAATGCACACCAGCTTCAAGAAGTTGTTTCATAGTAACAATCACTGAATATACCTCCTTCCGGTTCTTTCCTCTGTGGAGCAAACTCATTCTCCGGAACTGGAGAACACCGGTTCACACTCCACAAGCGTTTTGGTTTCAAAAACAGCCTTGGTAAGTATAGCACGGCTGGGGAAAAGTTTGCAACAAGTGCATCGATTAAAGTATGTAGCGGGCTACATCCTCGTCCTTCAGCACATCTTCAAGTTGTGCGATTACATAGTCTTTATCAATCACTAACCGCTGTCCCTTAAGGCGAGGAGCGTTGAAAGAGACTTCCTGTAGTACCCGTTCCATGACCGTATGTAATCGTCTTGCGCCAATGTTTTCCATTTTCTGGTTTAAACGATAAGAAATGGCTGCTATCTCACGCAGGGCTTCTTCGGTGAATTCGAGTTCCACCCCTTCGGTAGCCAGTAAGGCTTTGTACTGTTTGACCAGGGAATTGTAGGGTTCAATCAAAATGCGATAAAGGTCTTCTTCAGAAAGAGGCGAAAGTTCTACTCTGATGGGAAATCGCCCCTGGAGTTCGGGCAAAAGGTCGGAAGGTTTAGCCTGAGAAAACGCACCAGCCGCTATAAACAAAATATGGTTGGTCCTGACCGGACCGTGCTTGGTGAGCACCGTTGACCCTTCCACAATAGGCAAAAGGTCTCTCTGAACTCCACCTCGTGAAACATCGGGGCCGTGCGTATCACGACCTGCAGGAGAGGCAATCTTGTCGATTTCATCGATAAAAACAATACCACTTTCTTCCACACGGCGTATTGCTTCTGCAGTGACCTCTTCCATATCAATCAGTCTTTGTGCCTCCTGGTTAAAGAGAATTTCTCTGGCATCTTTGACTTTCACCCTCTTTCTTCTTTTGCGAGGTGGAAACATGCTGCCAAACATATCTCTGAGATCTATACCCAGCATTTCCACTCCTGATGAGGCAATCACCTCTACCGGCGAAGAGCTTTCTTCCACCTCTATTTCTATAATTCTTTCATCGAGTTCACCTTTGCGAAGTTTGTCTCTAAGCTTTTCTCTGGTACGTTGCAAGGATGATGAAGCTGTTGGCCACACCACGTCTACATGCGGTGATTCTGAAGAGGTTGCTTCTTCATCAAAATAAATTTCACTACTGCTTTTGGAAAGCAGAGCATCAAGAATTCGTTCTTCCACCAACTCCCTTATTCTTTTTTCCTGGTTTTGAATCCGCTCACTTTTAACCATTCTAATTGCAAGCTCGGTCAGGTCCCGAATAATTGACTCCACATCCTTACCCACGTATCCTACCTCAGTGAACTTAGTGGCTTCAACCTTGATAAAGGGAGCTGCTGTGAGCCGAGCAATACGGCGAGCTATCTCGGTTTTACCAACGCCAGTTGGTCCAATCATGATGATGTTCTTGGGTGTGATTTCTTCAGCAATATCGGGAGGAAGTTTGCGACGTCTTATTCGGTTGCGTAAAGCAATAGCCACGCTCTTTTTCGCTGCTTCCTGACCCACAATGTACTTGTCGAGCTCTTTAACAATTTCTTCAGGAGTCAGGTACTCGTCTATCATCGTATAGCCTCCTTAAAGTTTCTCAAGTGTTAACTGCTGGTTGGTGTAAATGCATATTTCCGAAGCTATTTTTAGAGATTCTTCCACTACTTTTTCTGGTGGAAGGTCTGTGTTGCGGAGCAGTGCCTTAGCAGCAGCAAGGGCATAATTGCCTCCTGAACCAATTGCTGCAACCGGTTCGTCAGGTTCTATGACATCGCCGCGTCCAGAAATAATGAGAATATGTGAACTATCCATTGCCAGAAGCAATGCATCGAGATGCCGCAGTACCCTGTCCGTTCTCCACAGTTTGGCAAGCTCAATAGCCGCTCGGGGCAAATTGCCGCTATAGGTGTTCAACTTTTCTTCAAAGCGTTCCAGAAGAGCCAGGCAGTCAGCCCCGCTACCAGCAAAACCTACCAGAACTTTGCCCTCCAGGAGGCGGCGAATTTTGCGAGCTCCATGCTTCAACACAGCCTCGTTAAATGTGACCTGCCCGTCACAGCCCATGGCTCCTTTACCCTCTTTCAACACAGCGATGACCGTAGTCCCATGAAAATTTTGGTTCAATTTCCTCGCCTCCCAGAATGAGGATGGGTGAGATCATACACTCTACGCATCCTCTCCCAATCTATGTGGGTATAAATTTGTGTGGTGGAAAGACTGGCATGGCCAAGCATTTCCTGCACTACTCTCAACTCACCACCACCAGCCAGGAAATGCGTCGCAAAAGTATGTCTTAGAGTATGTGGAGAAACTTTTTTCTCCAATATGCCGGCTTCTTTCAAAACCCGCTCGAATATTTTTCTTATACCTCGGGTACTCAATTTTCCTCCTCGGCGGTTTACAAAAAAGTATCCTTCTTTATCTTCAAAAAGCCCTCTGAACACTTGGTATTCCTGCAGTGCCTGACGAGCGCTTTCGTTAAAAGGCACAATCCTTTCTCGCTTGCCCTTCCCGTGTACTCTCACCAGGCGGTTATGCAAGTCAACATTTTCTCTTTTTAAGTCTGCCAGTTCGCTGACTCGAAGGCCGCTGGCATAAAAGAGTTCGAAAACTGCCCAGTTACGAGCATTAAGAAAACATTTATTCTCGAGGTACTTCTTTTTCAAGAACGATAACAGTTTATCGATTTCTGAAAGCGTTAAAAAAGCTGGTAACTTCTTTTCGGTTTTGATGCCACCCACTTCCTGTGCAGGATTGAAAGACAGAAGCTCCCTCTTTTTCAGAAAACG
>JARRBX010000078.1 GCA_029982245.1 Candidatus Atribacteria bacterium
CCCGTAGAAGTAGTAGTCCCCTTACTCATTACTGCTCCTTCTGCAAAGACCCTCAACGCTTCCTGGGCGCTGCTGAAGCGTTCAATAATAGGGTGTTCCTCATCAACTTCTTCATAGTTGTTGGCATAGAGCACAAAATCTACTTCCCAACCCTTAATAACATTGGAGAAGGTAGTTACCGGAATTACCACTCGCGCGTTAACTCGAGAGGGACTCATAATTATTGCCCGGTCTATCTGTCCGAATGCATACCCCGGCTGGAGGTCATCAAGACGCAAGAAAGCACCAATTTCCGTTCCATAACCCCGGATTTTACCTTCTGCATCTATCTCTAAGGAGCCCATATCATCAGCGATGATGGTCATGTCACTGAGGTTATCCTGAGCTAAAATACGGAATGCTTCCAGAGTTTCAGATTTTCCAGCAGCAGTGTCTCCAATCATTAAAATTGTAGCCTTTTTACCGTTTTTAAGGAGAATTCTCACCATTGCACCATGGAAAGGAAGCCTGCCCATTTTCATAACTTTTACATTGTGAAGCGTGAGCACCATTTTTTTAAGATAACCAAAGTCTCCAAACATATCCCGGTTGGGGCAGGCGGCAATTAGAAGGTTGTTTTCCTGGTCGTCATAAAATACAGTTGGAAAATCTGCAAGCTGGTCCAGGACATCTCCAGGAACACCAAAGAGATACACAGCGTCCGGTTTGCGTTTCAGGTCCTCATCGGTGGCGATTTCGAAAAGGTTGCACAGAGAGAAACCCAACTCATAGAACTTCTCATGGAAATAAATCAAAACCAGAAGCGGCCCCACTTTGGCAGGGTAGCAAAGCCATTCTTCAGGTTTTACATCAACCACTTCCAGAGGATTGCTGACAATCTTTCGAAACTGACCGGTGCGTTTATTCATTGGTGGATCCAGAATTAAAGGTGGGTAAAGAAGGATTTGTCTTATGATTGGTATGGAGGAAAGTTTCTCCCGATACACGCCTTCCGGTAAAAGGACATCTTTGGGCACTGCTATAGCGGCAACGTTGGTTCCTGCACGAACCTGGCGATATATCCACGGATGCTCTCCAGTAATGTTTTCCTGAAGGTCCCGATATACACTCCGCACCAGGTGGGTCAAGGTTTCTACCGTATTGTTAAAGGTACGATAGGGCCTGCGGTCGAGCGCCGGGGTACCTTCTGGAGAGGTGCAAATCAAGTAACGTTCAAAATCCCGCCAAAAGTTGTAGAGGTATTCAATGAAGTCGTTAAAAAGCTGGCGATGCTTTAAAAAAGATTCGCTACCTTCTACCAGGTTAGGCACAAGGTCCAATGGCATTTTCACTAGAAAGTGAAGAACCTGCAACAAGCGGTCCAGGTCTGCTTCCCCCGGTTCTTCTTTGCCGAAAATCTTTAAAAGGGGCGACTTCTGTTCTACCAAGCGCTCCACGCCTTTTTTCAGAATAACCCTGAAAAGCCTGCTGGAAAGCAGCTCCTCTGGTGTGTCGCATATTCTGTCCTGAACTTTTAAAATAACTTTTCTTCCCACCAGCTTAAACTGTTCATGATCCTTCGTCATGCTTAAATTCCTCTCCCACGCTTTTAGTTTTTGCTATTATACAGTAACCCGCAACCATCCCCCATCGACGTAGTAGTTCGAACCTACGCAATAACTTGCTTTTGGCGAACACAAAAATACCATAAAATGGGCAAGCTCCTCAGGCGTTGCGAACCTCCCAATGGGAGCATTTTCCTTAGCAATATTTTCTAGGTATTCTTCGGGTGTCATGCCCTTTTCCTTACCCACAATGTTTGCTGTTTTGTACCAGTCAGGAGTAAGAATCAGGCCAGGACTCACACAGTTAACCCTTATGTTGTAAGTGATGAATTCGTTGGCAAGGCACTTGGAAAACATCACCAAAGCTGCCTTGGTTACGTTGTAAATTGGTTCGTAGTCGAGCGGTTGCCTGGCGCATATGGACGCATTGTTAATGATCACTCCACCGCCTCGCTTTTGCATAAGGGGCGCCAGCAAGCGGGAAAGGCGAACTGCAGCCATGACGTGCAGGTCCCAGTAATACTGCCACCTCGAATCAGGAGCATCGATTATTTTCTCAGCACTACCGGTTCCGGCATTGTTGATCAGGATGTCCACACCTTCAGGATAAGTGTTTTTCACTGCTTCCACAAATTGCTCAATGTCTTTGAGCCTACTAACATCGCAGGCAAAGCCCAGTGCTTGTACCCCAAATGTTTCAGAAATTTTTCGGGCAGTATTCTCGACCTCCTCTTTGTGTCGAGCACACAGGGCAAGGTGAACACCTTCTCTTGCCAGTTCCCTGGCAACTGCTTCCCCAATTCCCTTGCTTCCCCCAGTGATTACAGCGATTTTATCTTTCAATTCAAGGTCCAAGGTTCACACCTCCTCCTTAACACAAAAGAAAGCCCAGAATAGGGCCTTCTTTTGTTATTCGAAATCCTTCCCTCAAATCAATTACTTGAGGACACAGATTGCCTCTGGGATTTCCACAAGCGGCAAAAGAGCTTCGGACACATAGAATTCGAGGGAATCTTCAGTGGGACCAATGAACCCTATCTGCATATCCTGAGCCAGGATAATTCGGCCCACCTTGCCACCTCGACCCAGGAGTATTCCCCCTTCCTCGAGAACTGGTGATTTCAAAACACCGGCCTCACAGAGTAGACGCATATGTTCAATCTCCAATTGATTACCGCTTGGATATCTACGGAAAAGAAGGTTGAAGCGCTCCGGAGCAAGAACCAGAAGGTAAGGGCCAGGCACTCCTTGCTTTTCAAGCACATTTATGGCTTTGATAACGTCCTCGACCGCCTCCCCGGTTTCGTTCCAAGCAGAAAGAGGACTCTTCTTTGAACCCTCAGCTTTGAGAAGTCCTGGAACTCCAGAAATGCCCTGAAAGATTAGTGAATCTTCTTTACGTGCGCAAGCTGAAACGGCATCTTGCAAGGGACGAAGATTAAGGTAAACTCCGTTTTCTTCAAAAGCTGCTAACATGCGTTTGGAGAGTGAGAAGACCTCACTGAAAGAGGGGATGCCAACCGTCTTTACAAGGCGAACTCCTTCCTGCAGGCTTTCTTCAAGCGGTACCGCCGAAAGACCCAGACCATAGGGTCCCTCAACGGGCAATATTCTTCTTCCCACCAGTAAACTGCGTGCAGTTTGAATCATGACCTCTTCAAGCTTTTGCCAGGTAGCTTCCTGAAGGGGCACATCCTTTTGAAAAAGATAATCTCCCATCGCTAAACCTCCTCACTCCAGAGAACCAATGGTTGGTCTTTTATCAGTATCAACATGTTCTTGGTTGCCTTCATTCGCTGTTTCTTCCATCATCTCTTCCACTTCTTTTCTGCCCTCTTCCAGAAACTGTGCTTCATCAGTTGCCAATATTTCAAGCAAGCGGCTGAACTCACCGATATGGACTCTCTCTTCATTGGCAATGTCTTCAAGCACTTTTTTGGCCAGCGGATGGTCACAGGCAGCAGCATGTGCAAGATAAAGGTGGACCGCTTCGTGTTCAGCAGCAATGTTGAGACGAATCGCCCGAATTAGCTCTTCTTTGCTCATTTTCCTTCCCGGAACCATTCCCGAAAAGGGGTTTACAAATTCTGGCATTCTACCTGCCTCCTTTTGAGGATACTGTCAAAATTATACCAGAGTTATACAGTGCTTTCGGAGAGGCTATTTCCCTTTGCGCCAGAAACGCAAACTCGAAAAAACACTTAAGCCACCCTGTATTGGTGGGAATACACCCTTTGAGGCCAATCTTACATCCTCTACAGCGTAAAAGGCAGAAGGTGTACAGTTTTGGATTATTGCCATTACCCTCGCCAGGTTTTTACGATTGATAATCGTATAGATGATTTTGACCGGCCCCCGGGAGCCATAGCCATCCAGGATGGTGATTCCAAATCCCGACTGTTTCAGACTTTCAATGAGACTGCTCGCACTTCCTGAGACTATGACTCGTAACATGCAGAACCCAACTGCCAATTTTTCCTCAAAGTACATACCCAGGTAGGTACCGGTTGCAAACCCGGCAGCATAGGCGAAGTAAGCCAACACATTGTCCAGGTTGCGCATAATCTGGGTTATAGCAGCAACCCAGATGAGCACCTCGAAAAAACCCAGAACGGGAGCCAAACGGCGCATTCCTCTGGCCACCAGAATTACCCTCAAAGTCCCGATACTCACATCGGTTATTCTGGCTCCAAAAATCAGAAGCGAGGTCAGAACCATTCCTGCCAAATTACTAGCCAGGATAGAAACCTCCTTAAAGGATTGAAAGCAGTACTATATTACTACATATACATCAGAAATGCAGAGCATCATACCATGGGATTCGATTACGAAAAAGATTTGTACGAGTGAATGCATTCGCGTACCGCCAATTTGATTGGTTCTTAAGTCAACGCTGTCCTTTGTTTTGAGCTCCAGAAAGCCATTTTCATTCTCCATAAGATGGTATATCATGGTTCATAAAAGAATATGGCTCAAGAGAAAGGGGGTTAGGTAGTGAGAAAATTTCTTTGGTTTACAGTTTTGGTTATTCTGGTAGTTTTTGTTGCTGCATCGTTTGCTGTTGCCTATCAGATTACTATCCTGGGGAATTTGGACAAAGCGCCTGGAGAACTGCCCCGGGATAGCATGTTTCTCATAGACATAGGCAATCATGCTATGAGTGAGGAAGCCTGGTTGCAGATGCTTTCTGAACAGAAAATAGAATCAATTATTCTTCCCTCTCAAAAAGATTGGGAAGCGAAAAGCCAGGCTTTAAAAGAGCTCGCCAGAAATCTGAAGATTGTGGTCACGAATCCTTCAGAAAACATGAAGCAGGATTTCTTTTTGCCCTGGCATACAATCACTTACAACTACCACAAAATAGTTTTGCTTAATTTCTGGGAAGATGGTTCTCCACCCGATTTGGAGGCGCTCAATGCCTTTCTCAAAAAAGAGAACCCGGACCAGATTGCGATTGTAAGTGATAAAGTGCTTGTCGAAAAGCTACTGGAGGGGCTTTCTGAATGGAAAGCCCGGACTTCTGTGATGGTAAGAGAGGAAAGCCCTCAACCCCTGATTGATACTTTGGAAGTGAAAGAGAAGCCAGTGTTTCTCTTTTTCTATTCTTCACGCTGTCCAGTGTGTCGCAAGATTAAAAATGAAATAACACCTCCGGTTTTTGCCAAATATCAGGACCAGATTAAGGTAGTGTATCTTGATTATGTCATAGAAAGCAACTATCGCAAACTGGTTGAACTCGAAGAATACTGGCAAGTAGAGGACAAAACTTCGGTGGAAATATTTTCAGAAGTTGGTTACCTGGCTTCTGAAGACCTGGATACCTATCCACAAAAGCTGGAAGAGTTTATTAAAAAAACCCTGGAGGGTCACCTCCCTCCAGGGCACGAAAAACCTATACGGCAGTCCATCCGGACCAGTAAACTGGAAGAACATCTTTTTTCTCGCCTTAAGGGAGCTACATTCTGGGTCATCGCAGGAGCTGGTCTCCTTGACGGCTTAAATCCCTGCGCTTTTGCCACCATAGTTTTTATGGTCAATCTCCTCTTTTTGCTGGGCCACGAACGGCGCAGGGTCTTTGAAGTCGGCATCACCTACAGCGTATCTGTTTATGTAACTTACTTCTTGCTCGGGCTCTTTTTCTTCGAAATCTGGCAACATCTTGGGAGATATCAAATCATCTCTCAAGTGGCTTATGGTGTCATGGCTGCTCTGCTTTTTCTTTTTGCTTTCTTAAGCATCAAGGATGCAATCCAGTATAAAAAAGAGCGAAGAGAAACTGGTTTTACCCTGGGCCTTCCTAAGAGCTGGCGCTTGAAGATTAACCAGTACTTAAAACAGAGTTTTGCCGAGCGACGCTTGATTATAGCGGCTCTTTTAAGCGGTGTGGTGGTTTCCTTTCTGGAAGCAGGCTGCACCGGACAAATTTATTTCCCCATTATTATGCTTATCCATTCCGAAACCGTCTATCGAATCCGGGCTATTTTTTACCTTTTGCTTTATAATGCTTTTTTCATTATTCCCCTCTTTGCTGTTTTTCTGAGTGTGTATTTTGGCAGCCGCTCCAAGAAAATCGTTGAATTTGGAAGAAAAAATATCCTCTTTTCAAAAATTGCTCTTGCGGCTTTATTCATAGTTCTTGGTATCCTGCTTCTTGAGGGAGCTATATACTGACAGGGAGGGATGTAAGGTGAAGATTGCTTTTCTAATATTGGTAGCTTTTTGGATTGCCCTATTTTTTACAATAACGGTTAGTGCTCAGGAAGAGCTCATGCCAGTTACTGTACTCAAGGTTTCCCGTCCCCACATAGTGCTTGCAGAAGTCTGCTGTAACGGTAAGATGCAAAAAGTAAGAATTAAGTTGGCTGGAGTGAAGCCTCCACTTGGGAACTTCACTATATTTGAGCAAGGCAAAGCTTTCCTGCGAGAACTGGTGCGGAATCAAGAAATCTATTTCGATTTTGCCACTGGTCACACCCAGGAAGAAGAAATCTGGGTAGGCTTTTTATACCTCAGGTGTCACTGTAAAGAAGGAGAAGAATGGATTCTGGTAAACGGAGAACTTATCAAGGAGGGTCTTGCTGAGGTGGATGTGGAAACAGCCGGAGAAAACCAGTTGCCGCATTTGCTCTCCCTTGAAGAAGAAGCCAAAAACAGTCAAAAAGGCCTCTGGAAAAAACGCAAACCCGAATCCCGTAAAAGTAAAACCGAAGAGTGCCCCAGTTGTGTTCGTTAAGGAAGCCGAACATATCTGAAATTCTGTGGTATTTGTGTTCCAAAAGCATCTGTGACAGTCGTTTAGTTGGGTTTCTCGATTTTTCGTTTTTCTTTCTTTCGTGTTACAATGGAATCAACAAAAAATGAATTTGGTGTCCAGAAATAATGAAGAATGGAAATCAGGGGGAAATCTGGATATTCGTGCACACTCGCGAAGAAACCTTTGCAAAGCTGGCTGAGTCCACCAGGGCTGACGGAAGCTTTTTAAGGGATCCCTTAACACATCTTTTTTCGCGCTTATACTTTGAAGTTGAGCTGGAAAGGCTGGACACAGAAAGGCAGTTGCCCCTCTCGATTGTAATGGCCGA
>JARRBX010000079.1 GCA_029982245.1 Candidatus Atribacteria bacterium
TCTGCGAATTGTGCAAACTTTTCGGGTATTACATCTATGACATACTTCATCCACTGCGGAAAAAGAATTGCCAACCCTGCTCCATGCGGAATATCATAAAGAGCGCTGAGTTCGTGTTCTATCTGGTGTGTTGCAAAATCACCACAGGCTCCTGCTTCAATGAGGTGGTTGAGAGCCAGAGTGCTACACCACATGATATTTGCTCTGGCATCATAGTCATCAAGTTTTTTCAGAACCCTATGTGTATTTTCAATCAGCGTAAGCATTATTCCTTCTGCAAAGCGATCCTGGAGTGGTGTCTCGGGAACTGGATGGAAATACTGTTCGAAAACATGGGCAATGATATCCACGATGCCATACACGGTATGCTCTCGGGGCACAGTAAGCGTGTTAACCGGGTCTAGAATTGAAAAATCAGGAAAGAGGACCGGGTGCTTTACCGCAAGTTTTTCCTGGGTCTCTTCATTAGAGATGACTGCATTGCGATTCATCTCTGAACCTGTTGCAGCAAGCGTGAGTACACAGGCGAGAGGAAGTTTTTCCTTAGGCTCGGCCTTGCCTGTGAAAAAGTCCCAGGGGTCACCATCGTACTTTGCCCCCAGAGCGACTATTTTTCCAGTATCCAGAACACTTCCTCCACCTACAGCGAGCACCAGGTCAATGTTTTCTTGCTTGCAAATTTTAACTCCCTCTCTAACTTTGGAAATCAGGGGATTGGGTTTGACACCACCAAGCTCATAAACCAGCAACCCTTCCTCCTTAAGGAGGGACAGTATCTTATCATAGAGGCCAGTTTTTTTGATACTTCCTTGACCATAAATGAAGAGAATCTTTTCGCCATACTTTTTGCATTCCTTACCCACCCGTTTCGTTTCATCTTTCCCAAAGATTACCCTGGTAGGATTCTGATATTCGAAGTTGAGCATAATTCTTCCCTCCGCGTCAAAGCGTTTTGTTGATATTATACAGCATTCAGCCAAATTGCTGGTTTTTCTCAACCAGCATCGCTCCGGCTTGACACCCCCGTAGGGAGGGTGTACAATTAAATACACACCCCCATAGGGAGGGATTGAAAATGAGAAAAAATGAAAATCAGCAAGCCAGAAGATTGCAAATAAAGATTAAAGGGATGCATTGCTCAGGATGTGCTGCCAGCATAGAAAAAACCCTTGCCAGGAGAAGCGACGTATTGAAAGCTTCTGTAAGCTTCACGACCCAGACCGCAACACTTGAGGTGAAAAAAAACGCAAACCTTGATTCCATCAAACAGGAAATAAAAGAACTTGGGTATGAGGTGGAAGATGAATCAGAGCTAACCAAGATTCATCTGAGAATTGAGGGTATGAAATGCCCGAGTTGTGTCAAAGGAATTGAGAGTTCGCTAAAGAATCTGGAAGGAATTAAAGAGGTTCACATAGAGCTTCTCCCAGGTACCGCAACTATCGTTTTTCAGCCAGAAAAAATTCAATATTCAACCATAAGAGATTTTATCGAAAGTCTTGGATACCACGTTAAAGAGGATCAAAACAACCAGCCCGAGGGTGATCAAAAAGAGCTCTCCAAGGCCAGACAAAAATTAATCCTAAGCTGGGTTTTCACCGCGCCCCTGGTAGTTTTGATGTTGTTTAAAATGGTGGCAGGAGTTGAAGTAGCTTTTTATCTTGGCTGGGAGTTGCTCCTGAGTTTTCCAGTCATATTCGTCGTTAACTATGACAGTATACGCCGAGCCGGGAAGCTAATTTTAAAGGGCAAAACAAACATGGATACTCTTATCGCTGTTGGCTCTTTAGCCGCTTATCTTTCTGGCGTAATCAGACTACTAGGAAAACCAGTGGAGAGCTTTGCCGGTGTCGGAGCAATGATCGTTTCCTTTCACCTCATTGGGCGCTTTCTCGAAACCTCCTCCAGACACCGCGCTACCCGGGAAATCGCTGCCCTGATTGAAATGAAACCCCAAATAGCACACCTGAAAAAGGACGAAGGAGAAGTTATTGATGTGGCTGCGGAAGAACTCAAGGTTGACGATCGAGTAGTGATAAAACCTGGCGAAAAAATTCCCCAGGATGGGATAATTATCTCGGGTAGAACCACTGTGGACGAATCCATGGTTACTGGAGAACCTCTTCCCGCTGTTAAGCAGGAAGGCGATTTTATCATAGGCGGCACCATTAACCTGGAAGGCTTTGTGGAAGCCAGGGTCGTCCGAATAGGAAGAGAAAGCTTTTTGAGTCAGGTTATCGAGCTGGTTAAGGAAGCACAGAGCACTAAAGTACCAATACAGGCTTTTGCCGATAAAGTGGTGGGCATTTTCACTCCTCTGGTTCTGAGCCTGGCACTGGCTTCCTTTGTGGTTTGGTATTTCTTACCGGGAGTATTGCAAAATGCTGTTCTGACTTGGAGCAAGCTGTTGCCCTGGGTACCTCCAGATCTTGATCCTTTTTCGAGAGCTCTCTTTGCAAGCATTTCCACCCTGGTTATTGCCTGTCCCTGTGCCCTGGGACTGGCAACACCAATGGCCTTACTGGTGGGAAGCGGAGTTGGCGCAAGACGTGGTATCCTTTTTAGGGATGGTCGCGCTATCCAGCTCCTTAGAGAAATAAAAACTGTGTTTCTTGACAAAACAGGAACTCTAACCCTGGGAAAACCAGAGGTGACGGAGTTCGTTTTAAACCCCGCACTCTCTCCAAACCGCTTTTGGGAGGCAGTTTACGCACTCGAAGAGCGTTCAGAACACCCTTTGAGTAAAGCAATCGTTGAGTACATGAAGAAAAAGGGGCTGAAGTCCGACACCTTTCCAAAGGTAGAAGAGTTCAGGGTAGAACCGGGAAGGGGCGTTACGGGTCTTGTAAACGGCGAAAGAATATTTATAGGCAATCATCGCTTCTTTGAAGAGAACCAGCCTGAGAACTTCGACCTCTCTTTTATAGAATTTCTTGCTAGAGCGGGTACTACAGTGATCATTTTTACTCGTAAGGAATTCTGGGGAGCTTTCAAGTTTAGAGATACCATCAAAGAAGGGAGCAAAGAAAGCATCAACCGTCTGAAAAACATGGGCAAAAAGGTTGTGCTCCTCACTGGCGACAGCGAAGAAGCTGCTCTCGAGGTGGCTAAAAACCTTGGCATAGAAGAGATAGCCTCCAGGCTCCTACCTCAGGATAAAATGAGGATCATCGAAGAGCATCAAAAGAAAGGTAAAAAAGTGGCCATGGTTGGCGATGGCATTAACGATGCTCCTGCTCTCAAGAAAGCCGATGTAGGGATTGCCATGGGAGCTGGCACCAACATAGCCCAGGAAAGCGGCGATATAATTCTTGTGCGCAATGACCTGCGTTCCTTAGAAGAAGCGTTCCTCTTATCCGAAGCTATTTTCAAAAAAATCAAGCAAAATCTTTTCTGGGCCTTTTTCTATAACCTTATTGCCCTGCCTCTTGCTTTCCTGGGAGTTTTGCATCCGGTAATTGCCGAAATAGCTATGGGTTTCAGTTCCTTAAACGTAATCCTTAATTCGCTCCGCTTGCGGAAGTTCACTGGAGGTCCTGTTAGGACTCATAGTTTCTCAAACTGGTCTTTGCCAGCTCCACATATAGGACAGACCCAATCTTCGGGCAACTCTGCAAATGGGGTGTTGGGGCTGACACCTGAGTCAGGGTCGCCAAAGCGGGAATCGTAGATATAGCCACATATTTTGCAGCGATAGCGCTCTGAAATAGCTGCGGCTTCCTCTCCTTCGTGGTAGGTGGCCGCAGTACGTGGTACCTTGCCCCCTTTCACATCGCGGTAATAACCATAGGTCATGACTTCCTTAGAAGAATCCAGAAAATCCGTTTCGACTACTTCACCCAGGAATATAAAATGAGTGCCTGCGTCCAGAACTTTGATCACTTTGGCCTCTATGTAAGCTACGCTGTACTCAGAAAGCAAGGGTACTCCTGTCTTGCCTTTGAAATGTTTTACTTCGGCAAACTTATCAATATTCCTGCAGCTTTTAAACCCAAAAAGACCAATGACCTGAAGAGGTGTGTCCTTTTCCAGCACCGAAATTCCAAAATAACCACTTTCCTTGATAAGTTCTTGAGTGTAACTCTCCTTGTTTACACTGGCTACGATTTGAGGGGGAAAGGCAGTGACCTGAACCACAGCGTTAACAATGCAACCGCCTCTTTTCTCTTCGAGGGCGGAAGAAATAACGTACATTCCACAATTGACCGAAAAAAGCGCATCAAGATTCATCTTGGTATTTTTTTCCTCCTTCTCAAAGGTCCGCTGAGGAGTTCCTCAGCGGACCTTTTTAGGTTCACTTTCTGAAAACAATCAAACGCTACCTGAAAGCTCAGCTAGTTTCTGCATTACTTCCCGGGTTGACCGATAAAGCTCTTTAAACAGTTCGTAGTAGCGAGTGTAAATCTGGTGACGTTCAACATCGACTTCAATGACCGGTCTAAAGCTTACCCAATCTTTTATTCTCTCTGGCTTGTCGATCACTCCAGTACCAAGACCGGCGAGAAAAGCATCTCCGAAAGGTGCTTCGACATCTTTGGAAAGGCGCTTCATGTTAAAGCCGGTTACATCAGCAAATATTTGTACCCAGAAACTGGAGCGAGCAACACCTCCCACGATCCAGCACTCGGGATTGAGCTTCATTCCAGTCTTAAGGGCTTCTTCCATGTTATGACGCAGTGAATAGGCAGCTGCTTCAAGCATGGCCCGATAGACATGGGCACGGTTGTGATAGAGCGAAAGACCCAGAATGGTTCCTCTCGCGTCAGGATCCCAGATGGGGGAACGTTCGCCCATGAAGTATGGTAGAACCAGAATGCCCGCACTGCCAGGAGCAATGTCTTTTGCCTGCAACTCAAGCAACGTATAAGCTGATATGCCAGTGTTCTGCTCCACTTCTTTTTCGTAACGACCAAACTGGTCTCTAAACCAGCGGGCAAGAGCGCCAGAGGTGGCACTACCACCAAAAGTATAAATGAGTTTATCATCATAAACAACGTACGGAAAACTGACCAAACCCGGGGTCAAATACTCTCCACCATGTACAGTTCCCCAACACATGGAGGTGCCTGCCATGGCAACATGCTCTCCCGGCTCAAGAACTCCTGCACAGAGTTGCGCCACGGGAGCGTCCACACCACCTGCTACTACTGGTGTCCCCTCCAGAAGTCCCATAGCTTGAGCAAACTCCTTGTTGAGCTTGCCAGCTACGTCCGAAGATTTAAGGATTACTTCAGGTAGCATCCTGCGAGGAATACCCAGGATTTCACACATTTCATCTGACCAGGTGCGCTTGTGAATATCAAAAACTCCTCCAATATTGCCGGCTGAAGAAAAATCGGTAATCAAATTTCCTGTAAAACGATATATGACGTAATCCTTAGGAGTAACAAACTGGTAGATTTTGTTCCATATCTCAGGAAGATTGTTGCGTATCCACATCATTTTGGTAAAACCATAATAGGAATCCACATAATTGCCAGTTATACCAAAAATCTTTTCCAGAGGCACATTATCTTTAACCCATTGCGTTTCTTTGCGGGCTCTCCGGTCCATCCAGATGAGACAGGGATAAAGGGGTTGTACTTTATCATCTACCGGGATTCCGGACCCTCCGTAAAGCCCACTCAAAGCCAGCCCAGCAATTTCTTGAGGTTTAACTCCCGATTTCTTTACACATTCAGCGATAGTCTCCACCACTGCTTCAAGCCATACGTCGGGCCACTGTTCTGCCCAGGAAGGGCGGGGGGTTATCACCTGATACTCACGAAAGGCATCGGTAATAAAGTTACCCTTCTCATCAACCATTACTGTTTTGGTTCCCTGAGTTCCAATGTCTGTTCCCAAAAGGTACATTTTACACCTCTCCCCAAGAATATTTTTCTTTTTATTGTATCATTATTGAAAGGGCAACTAAGACAATAAGGAGGAAAAATATGCTGTGCGAAAGGTTGGAAAAAGGAATTGTTGTTTTCGATGGTGCGATGGGCACTCGCCTCCAGGAAAGGGGTCTTAAAGCTGGACATCCACCAGATGAGTGGAACATTTCGCATCCTGAAGAGGTTCTGGCTGTACACATAAGTTATGTAGAAGCTGGGTCAGATATGATTCAAACCAATACTTTTGGTTCGAACCGCTTGCAGCTTAAAAGGCACGGACTCGAAGATAGGATAAAGATTATTAACCAAAAAGCAGTGCAAATTGCAAAAGAAGCTCTTAGAGAAAACGTTCTACTTGCTTCCTCAATAGGTCCCTTGGGAGAGTTTTTGGAGCCTTTTGGTGACCTGACCAAAGAAAAAGCCAGGGATACTTTCAGGGAGCAGATGGAAATTTTGAGAGAAGAAGGTATTACAATTTTTCACTTGGAAACTTTTTCTTCTTTACAGGAAGCTTTAATCGCTGCGGAAGTGGCTCTGGAGTTGAAGGCTGAAATCATAGTCAGTTTAACCTTTCAAAAGCGAGGAGATGGCACCTTCACCACGTTGATGGGTGAAACCCCCCAAAGAGTATCCTTTACCTTGCAGGATTTACCCGTAGCGGCCATTGGTTCCAATTGCGGAACCGGCATCCATGAAATGCTTTTTCTCGTGCAAGAATTGCGCAAACATTACCAGGAGGGCTTTATTTCCTGCAAACCTAACGCAGGGATACCTCGGGTCGAGGGAGATAAAATTCTATATACTGAAACTCCTCAGGACTTTGCCCAGGTAACTCAGGAACTAATCAAAGTGCCAGTGAATATAATCGGAGGCTGTTGTGGTACCACGGCTGAGCATATAAAAGCTATTCGAAAAACAGTTGACGACTATTCCGCTTCAAAAAGAAGTTGAATAGAAAAATAAAAGGGACAAGCCACACCGGGCTGCTGCAAGGGTAACTACCACTACCCTTGCAGCAGAATTTTAACTCCCACTGCTACGATAGCCACTCCACCCAGGAGTTCGGGATGAGGGATGAAAGCCTTACCGAAGCGATGCCCCAATGACACCGCAAGGTAGCTCATCAATGCGCATACCACCCCTATAATCAGAGCACGCACGTATATGGCATTTCCCATAAACGCAAAGGAAAATCCCACTGCCAGGGCATCAATGCTGGTAGCCAGAGAAGCTAAAAGCAGTGGTATTCCCTTGCTGAAATCCACATTCTC
>JARRBX010000080.1 GCA_029982245.1 Candidatus Atribacteria bacterium
TTCTTTGAAGCTCTGGTCACTACCATCCTGGAACAGCAAGTTTCCATGAAAGCTGCTGCAACGCTGCGGGAACGCCTGATACAAAAATGGAGCTCCAGAAAAGCATTCTTTGCCAAAAAAGAGCTCCCTGCCTTTCCCCATCCAGAAGACATTGCCTCCTGCAGCGTAGACGACCTTTGCCAGATAGGTATGTCCCGGGCCAAAGCCCGGTCCATTCTTCAAGCTGCACAGATGCTGCAACAGGGGAAACTGGATACTCACTCTCTCGAGAAAGAAGACCCCCAGTCGCTAATCGCTTTTCTTGCCACCTTCCCAGGTATTGGGAACTGGAGCGCTCGGTTCATAGTCACCCGCTGGCTGAGTCCGCCAGACGTTTTTGCCTGCTCTGACCTTGGAGTGCGCAAAGCTCTGGGTCAATTTTATTTTAACGGTAAAGTGCCCTCGCCCGCAGAAAGCGAACGCTTCATGGAGTGCTTTTCACCCTGGAGAAGGCTGGCTGGTTTTTACCTTTTGCTTGCCTACACGGGAGGAGATGCAACATGAAAAAAGTGGTTGACCTCACAAAGCCCATCTCTAAAGAAAGCTGGGTTTTTCCTGGACAGCCCCAACCAGTGATTTTCCCCTGGACGCGTATCGAAAATCACGGCTACGCCACCTTTGCTCTCTTCATGGTGGAACACACTGCCACCCACGTTGATGCACCAGCCCATTTCCTTCCCCAGGGCAAAACCATCGACGAAATCCCGCCTGAGTGTTTCTTTGGAAAGGCTACAGCTTTAGACTTAAGCACCTTCCCACCTGGAAGCACCATCAATTTAGAATCCTTCTTTCAAAAGATGCCAGATATAGAAAAGTGCCTCCAGGATGTGGAAATCGTGCTCTTTAAAACTGAAGCAGAGAAATATTACCCGGGTGAAGATTACTTTCGAAAAGCCGTTGGAATTGGCGAAGACCTGGCTGCATTTTTTGCCCAGCACAAAATAAAAGCGGTGGGCACTGACGCTCCATCCATTGACTTTGAGCCTTACCTAACCCACCGCCTGCTGCTTGAAAAGAATATACTGATTTACGAATCTCTTACCAACCTGGGAGCAGTCGCTGGCAAACGCTTCTGGTTTTATGCTTTTCCCCTGAAACTCCAGGGACTTACTGGCTCACCAGTGCGGGCAGTAGCCATTATTGAAGATTAGCCGCTCCTTTCTGAGCCACTTTTAGAAAGTACTGAGCTTTCTCATCATCGGGATGGAAGGTAAGGTATTTTTCAAAAGCCCACACCGCGCGATGATAGTCCTCTACCTTGATTAAGGCTGCACCCAGGAAGTAATAGGCCTTGTCAAATTCTGGATTATTGCGAATCGCTTCTTCAAAAAGCGGTATGGCAGAGAAATAATCACCGCTCTGGTAGGCCACTATTCCCTCTTCAAAGCTGTCCCAGGCTGCTTTTCCGTACTTTTTGTAATTTTCGCACTTTTCCCTGAAGTAGGCTGCATGGTTGTCGTCAGGTGCAAGTTCGAGCACTTTGCCCCAGGCCCAGATGGCCTCGTCATACATTCCCTCCTCCTGGTAGGTGCGGGCCAGCCACTTCCAGGCCTTGATAAAATTGGGTTTGGTGGAAACTGCCTCAATGAAAAACTGAATCGCTTCTTCCTTGCGCCCTTCCTGATAAAGGTTATAACCCTGGTCAAACATTACTTGAGCGTAGCCCTCAGCAGTAACATCAAAGCTATAGGGAGGCTGAACCTCCTCCACAGCCCAAACCGCAGAAAAACTCAAAACCACAAGTAGAATTAACCCCCAAAACCAAAAGCGCTTGAATACCACAATCTCACCTCCCATGGTAAGTATTGTAGCATAGCCTTTTTCAAAAATTTTCTAAAAATTCGGGGTAAACTGGAAACATCACTGTTGACTTCTCTAAAGTGTTTTATTACCATTTTAGTCATGAAAACGTTTTTATAAAATCGTGCATACAAACTCATCAAAAGACAGGAGTGCTTGAAATGACAAACACTCTACTGGTCATGAAAAGTATTTCCAAAAGATTCCCCGGCGTGCAAGCTCTTGAAAAAGTTGATTTCGAAGCTAAAGAGGGTGAAGTGCACGCTTTAGTTGGTGAAAACGGCGCCGGCAAATCCACTTTGATGAAAGTCTTAATCGGCATTTACCCGCCCGATGAAGGGAAAATTTTTCTCAATCAAAAAGAAGTCAGCATCAGCAACCCTTTAGAAGCAGAAAAATTAGGGATAAGCATGATTTTCCAGGAATTCAACCTAATTCCTCATCTCACAGTAGCTGAGAATATCTTTTTTTCCGCGCTTCCCCATAACCGGCTCGGAAAAGTTAACTGGAAAGAACTCTGGGCTAAATCCGAGTTCATCCTCAGAGAATTAGAAATCCCCATAGAGCCCAAAGCCCTGGTTAAAAACCTCACTGTCTCAGAAATGCAAATGGTTGAAATAGCCAAAGCCCTTTCTAAAAATGCTCGCATATTAATCATGGACGAACCAACTTCCGCCCTGACCAGAAACGAGGTTGAAATCTTGTTTAAACAAATCAGAAAACTGACATCACAAGGGGTAGCAGTTATTTTTATTGGACACCATTTAGAGGAAATAAAAGAAATCGCCGACAGAATAACTGTTCTGAGAGATGGCCACAAAGTAGCCACTGTAAACAACGCCGATGTATCTCAAGCGGACATAGCAGCTATGATGGTGGGCAGAAGAATCGAAACCATGTTTCCCAAAACTCAAAATTTATCCAGAAAGGAAGTGGTCCTGACTGTAAAGGGATTAACCAGAAAAGGAATTTTTGAAAACATTTCTTTTTCTCTCAAAAAAGGAGAAGTGCTTGGCATCTACGGCCTGGTAGGCTCGGGAAGAACCCAAGTAGCAAGGAGCATCTTTGGAGAGGATCCTATCGATGAAGGTGAGGTGTTGATTGAAAACGAACCAGTAGTTATCAAACATCCCAAAGACGCAGTAAGAATAGGAATTGGTCTGGTACCTGAAGACCGTTCCCAACATGGTCTTTTGCTTAGAATGAGCGTCAGGGAGAACATTGCGCTACCCAACTTGGAAAAGGTGGCTTCACGAGGGTGGATTAATAGCTCTAAAGAAAGAGAAATGGCTGCCGACCAAGTCAACAAACTTTCCATAAAAACGCCTTCCTTAGAACAAAAAGTTCTGTATCTTTCAGGAGGAAACCAGCAAAAAGTAGTGGTGGCAAAGTGGCTGGAAAAGAATCCTCGCGTTCTTATTCTTGATGAACCCACTCGGGGTATCGATGTTGGTGCAAAAGCCGAAATTTACAACCTGATAGACAAGCTATCTCAGAGAGGAGTTGGTGTTATCATGATTTCCTCGGAACTTCCCGAAATCCTGGGAATAAGTGATCGAATACTGGTGATGAGAGAAGGGAAAATCGTGGCTGAACTAACAAGAGAAGAAGCCACTCCTCAAAAGATAATTATGGCAGCAGCAGGAGGAACAAAAATCGATGAAGAGCCTCAATAACCAGAAAAGCACCTTGAACGTTTTGCGTGGTTTGGGTTCGGTTATCGGATTGGTGGGCCTCTGTGTGATACTGTCCATCATCACACCCACTTTCTACAAGGGAAGCAACATTCTCAACATTCTGCGTCAGGTGTCCGACATCTCCATCCTGGCCGCTGGAGAAACTTTTGTAATTCTCACCGGTGGCATAGACTTATCGGTAGGTTCAGTGCTGGGTTTTTGTGGAGTCATTTTAGCCAGTGTTCTCAAGACCACTGGTAGTACCTTGATGGGCATCCTGGTCGGTTTGGGACTGGGATCTTTGCTCGGTTTCACTAATGGAATGCTGGTCAGCAAAGGTGGGTTGCCGCCTTTTTGTGCTACCCTGGGTATGATGGCCGTAGCAAGAGGTTTAGCTTTTGTATACACCCAGGGCAGGCCCATAAGCAGCTTTGAAAAATCTTTTCGTTTCCTGGGTACAGGATATCTGGGCTTTATCCCCATGCCAGTGATCATTGCTTTCCTGGTGTATCTTCTAGTCTTCATCATACTGAAGCAAACCGTCTTTGGAAGATATGTTTATTCCATAGGTAGCAACGAAACAGCCACTCGACTTTCCGGAATTAAGACAGATTATTACAAAACCATGGTTTACACCATAAGTGGCTTTATGGCAGGATTAGGAGCTGTTATTCTCACTGCGCGTATCAATTCAGGACACCCTTTGGCTGGTCAGAATTACGAGCTGGACGCCATTGCAGCAGTGGTCATAGGAGGCACCAGCCTCTCTGGAGGAGAGGGGTCAATACTGGGAACTCTGGTAGGAGCCCTAATCATGGGAGTTATAAGGAACGGGCTCAATTTAATCAATGTAGACCCGTTTTGGCAGCAAGTAGTAATAGGTATTGTAATTATCGCTGCAGTACTTGCCGACAGCAGGGCCAAAATGGGTAGAGGGAGGTGAGAAAACAAATAAAAAAACAAAAAAGTTTCAGGCAATGGCTGAAGGACAAGTCGCGATCCACTAATAACCGAAAGGTGAAAAATGAAATTTTGTAAACAGGAAGGAGGAACAAAAATGAGAGGTAAATTTATGAGCAAGTTTGTGTGGTTTGTTGTTGCTGCACTACTTTTGTTCGGAGCTGTAGCTTTCGCAGCCGAAAACAAAGTGGTCATAGGTTACTCAGTTCAGGACCTTGGTAACCAGTACTGGCAGATGGTGGCTCAGGGCATTAAGGACCGTGCAGCTGAAATTGGTAACATTGACGTAATCGTACTGGATGCACGTACTGACCCCGCCAAACAGTTAGCTCAGGTGGAAGACCTGATTCAGCAAAAAGTTGATGTTATTCTTCTTTCACCGTGGGATCCAGATCCAGGTGGAAGCTGTGTAGAGGCAGCTAATGAAGCAGGTATACCAGTCATTGTGCTTGACGTGGGAGTGAATTCTGGCAAGATAGAAACCTTTATAGTCTCCGATAATCTCAAAGGCGGAGAAATGGCGGGAGAATTCATAGCCGAAAAAATTGGATACAAAGGCAAGGTAGCTCACATCCAGTGCCAGTTGGGTTATGTCATTCCTGCCTTAAGAGGTGAAGGTTTCACCAAAGTCATGCAGAAATATGGAATTGAAATAGTGGCTAAACAGCCCGCTGATTCCCAAAGGGCCAAAGGCATGACCGTCATGGAAAACTTTATCCAGGCCCACCCTGACCTCAACGCTGTATTCTGTGAAAATGACGAAATGGCCCTTGGCGCACTGGAAGCGGTAAAGGCTGCAGGCCTGGAGGACCAGATCATAGTGGTTGGTTTCGACGCCATTCCTGATGCCCTCTGCTCCATCAAAAACGGAGGGCTTGCTGCTACAGTAGCTCAACAGCCTTATGAAATGGGCAGGATGGGTGTGGATTACGCACTAAAGGTCTTGCAAGGAGAAAAGCTACCCGAAGTGGTATATGTCCCGGTAGCCCTGGTAACTCCAGAAAACGTTGATGAGTTCCTGGGTGGAAGGCCTTGTGAGTGACCGCAAAAATGATTGTGGGGGTAGTCTCAGGCTACCCCCGGACGGTTTCTGCCACCGGATCAAAAAACTCCCAATATCTGTTTGCATTCTGCATAATCCAACCTGAGCCCAGGCAAAAGCCGATGGAATAACCAACTCCAGAACAACCAAAATATAATAAAGCAAACTTCCCGAAAAGGAGTGAGCCAGGCTTTGTCGCAAAGGAAAAGCGTAACTATGAAGGACGTAGCCAGAGAAGCAGGAGTAGCTTTATCAACAGTTTCCCATTTCCTGAACCAGAGCGCACCTCTTTCAGAAGAAACCAGGCAAAAGATAAAAAAAGCGATCGAGAAGCTCAACTACCGACCTAATCTTACTGCGCGCAACCTCAAAAAGAGAAAGACCAACACCATTGGGGTTTTTGTTCCTGACATTGCCAACCCCTTTTACGCCGAAATCTACAAAGGAGTTGCCGACGCAGCGAGAGAGAAAAAGTACAACGTGATTCTATACGCCACCAGCTACCAGAAGGACCGCGAATACGACTTTGTAAGGCTGGTCACCCAGTGGCAGGTAGATGGAGTCATTGTAAGTTACAGCCTTATAGACGAGAATCTATGGTCTAAGCTCGAGAGAGCAGACATACCTCTTGTTCTGGTAGACGTATACCCAGTAAACAACCGCTGGCCTTCAGTTGTGGTAGACAGCGAAACCGGTATTCAGCTTGCTGTTCAATATCTCTTTAATCTGGGACATCGTGAAATAGCCTACCTGAGTGAACCACCCTATATTCTACCCCTGGTCAAACGTCAGCAAGCTTTTATCGATAGCATCAAGCACTTGAAGTTACCTCTTAACAAAGAATGGATTCTGGTTGAGAAAAAGCAGGCCAATCGGGTGGAGATAGGCTATGCGCTGGGTAAGAAATTGCTCTCTGGGAAA
The DNA here is from genome assembly GCA_029982245.1 of Candidatus Atribacteria bacterium. Lineage (GTDB taxonomy): Bacteria > Atribacterota > Atribacteria > Atribacterales > Thermatribacteraceae > Thermatribacter > Thermatribacter velox. Next base: position 6,439 of record JARRBX010000080.1, read on the forward strand.
AACCTGCCCACCGCTGTGGTTACCAGCTCCGACCTGGTAGCCATTGGAGCCATGAAAGCTTTTCTGGAAAGTGGGCTAAAAATACCCGATGACATGTCCATCGTGGGTTTTGACGATATTATCTTTAGTTCCTACGTCCATCCTTCGCTGACTACCATACGCCAGCCCAAATACGAAATGAGTAAAAAAGGCACTGAGTTTTTGCTCCAGCTAATAGAAAGGCGCGAGTCTTTCGCGCTTCAAGATAAGCTTCACCGTATCAAGCCAGTTCTCGTAGAACGCCTGTCTTGTAGTGCACCCAGAAAGCGTTGAAAAATCTGATAGTTAGCCCGCCTCCTCTTCGGGCAAAGTTTTTCATCCTCCAAAAACTGAATGCCTTTTGCCAGCCAGAGTTCTGGTGCGCTCTTTCAAATCGGGTATAATGGAAAAACAGGAGGTTTTATCTTGGTGGGCAAAATTACTCTTGAAGAACTGGCACAAAAAGTCAAAGAGCTTCCCGCGCTTCCTGCAGTGGTTCAGAAGGTTATGGAGCTTGTGGAAGACCCTCGCTCTTCGGCGCAGGATATTGAAGCGGTGCTCAAAAAAGACCAGGGCCTGACCGCCGAAGTCCTGCGGCTTGCCAACTCCGCTTTCTACGGGATTCCTCGCCGCATCAGCACCGTTTCTGAAGCCACTGTATTTTTAGGCTTTAAAACCGTAAA
>JARRBX010000081.1 GCA_029982245.1 Candidatus Atribacteria bacterium
CCAAAAGCAGCTCCCCCAGAAACCCCAAGAGTGTAGGGGCTGGCCAGGGGATTCAAAAGTAAAGCCTGGAAGATACAACCTGCACAACCCAGAATCAATCCAATCAAAAGAGCACCTAAAATACGGGGCAAACGTATATAGAGCACCACATCATGCCACACTTCCTGAGTGGTATCTCTCCCCAAAATAATCTTCCAAACCTCCACTAAGGGAACCTCCACAAAGCCTTTGCCTACAAAATAAAGGACACAAAAGAGTAAAACCGCTCCGAGAATGAGGATGCAGGACCAGGCGAGAGTCTCTCGCCTGGTCCTGCCTGGCAATTGTCTTCTACGCCCTGCTACGTAAGACATAAAGCTTTAGAGCTTTTCGACGACTTCTTTCGCGCGTTCCACAAAAATCCTGGCAAAAGCATCATATTCTCCCAATCCCTTTAAAACGGTTGACACCAAAAAACCTCGCTGCTTAAGCTGCACTTTCCAGGAATCGCTATGCTCTCCAGCCAAATCATTCAGAGCATGATCGCCAGCAACCAGCATAAAAGGCGCAAGAACTACTTTCTTTACCTTTTGTGCTTCAAGTTCCGTTACCACATCTTCGAAAGAGGGGAAACCCTCTACTGTACCCAGGAAAACATTTTCTCCGAATTCCTTCTGCAACATGAGATACAACATAGAATAAGCAGCCCCTCCAGAATGTTCGCTTCCATGACCCATCAGAACCAACGCCGTTCCTTCCTTAGAGAGGGTTGGAGCAAATATTTCCCGCAAAGCCTGGACAACCTCTTCATAATCAGAGGGATGCTCCAGTAGAGGTCTTCCTAAATAAAGCTCTTCAAAAACCGGTCTCCCATATATATCTTTCATCGCAGAAAAAGCTTGGCAAACGCTTGCTACATAGTCGTAAGTAATCCCTGGAATTACGAAAAGAGGCTGTACCGCAACTTTGTTAAATCCTTCGTCTGCAAGTTTAGCCAGCGCGGTAACGGGACTGTCAATTTTCTGTCCCTTTTTCTCAAGAGCTTTACGTACCATAGAGGAAGCATAAGCAAGGCGCACTTCCAGCCCTGGAAACTCCTTCCTGGCAAGCTCAAAAACATTCTTAATAGCGGAAGAAGCGTCCTCATAAGAAGTGCCAAAAGCAACAAGTAACAACGCTTTCTTATCTTCTCTGGACATTCCAGAGCTTACCCCAACCAACAAACACAAAACCAGCACAATACTTAAAACAATCACCAGAGACCTTCTGAACATACCAATTCCCCCTTTCATGGTTTTTGAAAAAACGAAAATTCGCCCTCTGAACCTCGCAGAGGCCGAAAAAACTTCGTTTCTCAGGCCGGTCTTCTGGCTTGAGGGCTTCAGCCTACTCGGTGCGCCTTCCCAGCTTTTCAGCCAGTGGCTTTGTGCACCTTTCGTTCCCTCTCACAGCGGCGGGTCCGCACCGGATTTGCACCGGTTTCCCGAACACCTGAGAAAATCGCTACTATTCACTTTTAAAATTTTCCGCTATATTATAGCAAAGTTGGTTTCTAAAACAATAGGACATGCAAAATATTCGGATAGGAATAGCTCAAATTGAAAATTTACTAAACGACGAAGCCGCTCTGAACTTGCACCGCCAAATGGTTTACGGAGCTCAAGCAGCTGGTGTGGAAATTCTCTGCTTCCCAGAGCTTTCCCTACATGGATACTCCTTGAATCCAGTCACCATTCGACCCTGTGGCCCGAACAGCCCTCTGCTGCAGTCAGTTCAGAAGCTATCCCGGGAAACCGGGATTACCGTCCTGGCTGGCTTCATCGAACAGGATAAATCTGGAAACCTCTTCATAGCCCACGGCATCTTTTTCCCCTGGGGCGAAAGAAAAGTTTACCGAAAAACCCACTTAAGCGCGAAAGAAAAACGCCTTTTCCATCCGGGCAATGAACTCCCCGTTTTCGAACACCCCGAAGTTTGTTTTGGCATCGCTTTGTGCGTGGAATGGCACCTGCCAGAAGTTATAGCTACCCTGAAAAGCAAGGGCGCAGAAATAATATTTGGACCTCATGCCACACCTTTCCCGCGAAACAATCTCTGGAATAAATACTTGCCAGCCCGCGCTTATGACTATCGGGTATTCATAGCCTGTTGCAACCTGTGGTTCCCCAAAAAAGAGAAATCTGGTGGAGGCTTGATAGCCATTAATCCCCGAGGCGATGTGTTAAGGGAACTGTATCTTCCAGGAAATCAGTTAGCGGTTTTCGAATTTTCGAAAGCAGAAATCAAACGCTATCATCATCCCAAAGCTGAAAACTCTATGCAACATATCCTCTTCCAGGACTTGCGCCGCCCTGAACTTTATCGAACTTGAAAAATCGCAAACACCCTTGACGACTCATACTCCTTGAATTCGAAAAAACAAATTATTTCGCAAAAAAATTTTCTCCATCAGCGATTGACTTTCCAAAATGTGGAGTTATACTATATATGGATGTTTTAAATTGCATTAATCCTACATATTGGGGTTATCATGCATTGTCCTTACTGTGGTGAGCCAGATTCACGGGTAATCGATACCAGAGTTGTTGAAAACGGATATGGCGTGCGCAGACGTAGAGAGTGCCAGAGTTGCCACCGTCGTTTCACAACCTATGAGCGTTGTGAACGGGAACCTTTAGTAGTGATTAAAAAAAGCGGCAACCGGCAGTTGTTCGACCGTAAAAAAATTCTCAACGGGCTTTTAAAAGCCTGTGAGAAAAGACCCGTGTCCACGGAAACTTTAGAGGCCGTAGCCAGCGAAGTCGAGAAAGAGCTCCAGGAAGAGGGCTTTGAAGAGGTACCTTCTTCATATATTGGGGAAAAGGTTATGGAAAAATTGAAAAAAATTGACCAGGTAGCTTACGTACGCTTTGCTTCGGTCTACCGTGAGTTTCGCGATGTAGACCAGTTCATAGAAATCTTAGGCTCTCTGGTTAAGGAAAAGGAAAAGGGGGTTTAAAAAATGGAAGAAACTTATGATCTACTCGCTCCCCGAAAAGTTCAAAAGAGGGACGGGAGAATCGTGCCTTTTGATAGGTATCGCATCGAGCGAGCTATTTACAAAGCTTTTCAGGCTGTGGGAGAAGAAACAGCAAGTGTTCCTGAAGAGCTGAGCAAAATTGTAACCACTAAATTGTTTGAAAAGTTCGGTCCAGATGCAACGGTGAACATCGAAACCATCCAGGACTTTGTTGAGGAAACATTAATCGAAAATGGTTTTTCCAAAGTAGCCAAGGCCTACATTCTCTACCGTCGCAAACGTCAGGAGCTAAGAGAAGCTCTTCAGGCAAGGGTGGATATAGAAAAAATCGTTCAGGAATATCTTCTGCAAGCTGACTGGCGTACCCAGGAAAACTCCAACACTACCTACTCTTACCCGGGGCTGGTGTTGCACGTTGCGGGTTCGGTAATGGCCAACTACACTTTAAACCGCATTTATCCCGATGAAGTCCGGGAAGCACACACTAACGCTGATATTCACATTCACGACCTCTCTTACGGATTAACGGCGTATTGTGCGGGATGGTCACTGGAGCAGTTAATCCGTGAAGGGTTTGGAGGGGTAAAAGACAAAATCGCTGCTGGACCAGCCAAGCACCTCTCTGCCTTGACCGGGCAAATGGTGAACTTCCTGGGCACTATGCAAATGGAATTTGCAGGAGCCCAGGCCTTTAACTCAGTCGATACCTACCTTGCTCCTTTTGTACGTTTCGATCGGCTTAATTATCGGATGGTTAAACAACTCATTCAGCAGATGGTCTTTGCCATGAATGTGCCTTCCCGTTGGGGAAGTCAAGCACCATTCATTAATTTTTCCTTCGACTGGATTGTCCCTGAAGACATGCGCGAGCGCCCGGTCATCATTGGTGGAGAAGAACGACCAGACCTGGGTACTTACGGTGACTACCAAGAAGAAATGGACATGATTAATAAAGCCTTTCTCGAAGTCATGCTCGAGGGAGATTACGAAGGGAGAGTCTTTTCCTTCCCCATACCTACTTACAACATAACCCCTGACTTCCCTTGGGAGTCAGAAAACGCCCAACTTTTGTGGAAACTTACCGCAAAGTACGGTGTGCCGTACTTTCAAAATTTTATTTCTACTGACATGCACCCGGGAGACGTTCGCTCCATGTGTTGTCGACTGCAACTGGATTTACGCACTCTGCGCAACCGTTTTGGGGGCCTGTTTGGCTCGGCAGACAAAACCGGCTCCATTGGTGTGGTCACCATCAACCTACCCCGCATTGGCTATCTGAGCAAATCCGAAGAAGAGTTCTTTGCACGTCTCAAACGAGCCATGTACATAGCAAAAACCGCCCTGGAAATCAAGCGCAAAGTCATCGAGCGCAATATGAAAAATGGCCTTCTTCCCTATACACGAAGATATCTGGGCACTTTTCGCAATCATTTCTCAACCATAGGTCTTGTGGGCATGAATGAAGCTTGCCTTAATTTTCTGGGAGTATCCATAGCGCATCCTGAAGGTAAATCCTTCGCAATCAAAGTTTTGAACTTCATGAGGGAGTTACTTGCTGATTTCCAGGAAGAAACGGGCAATCTTTACAACCTGGAAGCAACTCCGGCAGAAGGTGCCAGTTACCGTCTGGCACGCCACGACAAAAAGAGATTCCCGGACATTATAACTGCCGGTGAAAACGAACCCTACTACACAAACAGCACCTACCTCCCGGTTAACTATACTGAAGATCCCTTTGAAGCTCTGGAACACCAGAAAGACTTGCAAACACTTTACACTGGGGGCACTGTCTTCCATCTTTTCCTGCCCGAAACTCCTCACCCCCAGGCCGTGAAACTCTTCATTAAAAGGGCTTTCGAAAACTACCCCATACCGTATTTGACCATTACCCCTACTTTTTCAGTTTGTCCCAATCACGGGTATTTGTCTGGCAAAACCTTTATTTGTCCCCACTGCAATCAGGAAACCGAAGTGTATTCCCGAGTGGTGGGTTACTACCGCCCGGTAAGGCGCTGGAACCGGGGCAAGCAGGAAGAATTTAGAGAACGCAAAGAGTACCAGCTTGAAAAAGCGAAAGTTTTGGGAGCCTGATAAATCAGGCTCCCAGAGGGCATCATGAGCATCTTTCGGGGATGGCAAAAAGTAAGTTACATCGACTACCCGGCCAGAATCGCTACCTTGCTATTTGTAGGCGGTTGCAACTTTCGTTGCCCCTACTGCCAGAATCCAGAACTGGTTAGGGAGTGGCAAGGACTACCTCTTATTGAGGAAAATGCGGTTCGTGAGTTCCTCTTGAATCGTAAAACCTTTATCGATGCAGTATGCATAAGCGGTGGAGAGCCGCTGCTTCACTTTGAGGAATTACTACCCTTTTTGAGATGGGTCAAAAAGGAAGGTTTTCTGGTCAAGGTGGACACCAATGGGAGTTTTCCTGCCAGAGTAGAAGATCTTGAAAAAGAAGGGCTTGTGGATTACTGGGCAATCGATTTTAAACTCCTGCCAGAAAACTATTCACTGGTTGCTCCACCGGATTTAAAGAAGAAGGTCCTCGAAACCCTGGAAATGGCCTTGAATTTTCCTCTCCACAAAGTAGAGTTTCGAACTACCATTTACCCTCCTTTTCACAACTCGAAAATTTTGGAAGAAATGGCTCAATACCTTCGAGAAGCTCCCCTTTGGTACTGGCAAAATTTTCAAAACCAGAAAACTCTATCTCCAGAGGCACAAAAGGTTGCCCCTTACCCGATAGAAACCCTCAAAGCTTGGGCAAAGGAGATTAACTCCAAACTGGAAAGAGAGTTAGCTTTTGTCCGTGAATGAACATAGTCATTCCAGGTTGGCGTGTCGTAGCATCATTTCCTGATACGCTTTTTCTCTCCTATCCCAGATAAGATAGAGTATGCAAGCGTCAAAAAAGAGAAAAAGCGCGTCTTCAAAACGAGTTCCACTGCCATTTGCAAAAAGCTGAATGCTGGGTGGTGCTTTCTCGCTCTTAAAAGAAACTACCACGTCAGCAATTTTAGCAAGTGGTGTATCGGCCTTGCCAGTGAACGCAACCACTTGAGCACCAAAGTTCTTAGCCTTTTCACTGAAAAGCAAAACTGAGGAAGTAGAACCTGAACCACTGGCTACCACCAGCACATCACCATCACCGATTGCAGGACAATCTACCTCTCCCACAATATACACCCTGTATCCAAGGTGCATGAGTCGCATAGCAAAAGCCTTCAAAATCAAAAAACTTCTTCCCCGGGCCCAGAAAAAAAGGCGTTTACTTTTCCACTCCGATGCAACGTCCTTGAAAAGTCCAGATAGTGCCTTTTGGTCCAAAGTTTTAAGCAATGCATAAGCCTCATCCAGCACTACTTTTAAAACCGAAGAGAAATCAGGTAGATTCGTACTCATCGAGCAGCCTCCTCAAAAGTTTCAAGGTTTCCTCCGGAGCAGAACTCCTGGTCACCGCAGAGCCAACCACCACCACTTCAGGAGAAAGCGCCTCGAGAACCCGAGGCAAAATACGAGGGCTCAGACCACCAGCAACCATAAGAGAAAGGTTGTATTCTTTAAAAATCAATAATTCTTGCAATTCATCAAGAAATGCTACTCCCTTCTCTACCACATCATGGGGAACATGGAGGCAAAGGTAATGGGGAGGATGGGTGAGCAAGTACTGGATTTTTTCCTGGTCAGAAGGCAAAAGATCAACAGTATCTACAACTACTTTGGCTCCTTTTTCCTGGCAGGCTCTGTAAACTTCTTCCAGAGTTTCCGTCCTTGCACCAGCAAGAACCGAAACTAAAGAAGCACCGTATTCCACTGCCATTTCCGCTTCCAGAAATCCCCCGTCAGCGATTTTCAGGTCAGCAAATATGGGAATTGGCTTCTTCAAACATGCTTGCAAAGAAGGTAGTGAAGAAAGACCATATTTTAAGATAAAGGGCGTCCCTACTTCCAGAATGTCTGCCAGTTCTCCAATGGGAGTACAAAGCTCTTGTGCCTCCTCAAAAGAGACAAAATCCAGAGCAACCTGCAAGAGCACTTTCTTCATTCTTC
>JARRBX010000006.1 GCA_029982245.1 Candidatus Atribacteria bacterium
AAACTGTCATTGCTCTGTCAACCCCCTCTCTCAAAAATTTTGTTTCAATCCCTTATAGGGACGCTACAAACTTGCGCACAATGTATTGTTGCGCTTTCCTCACAAGCCACAGTTTCAATCCCTTATAGGGACGCTACAAACCCGTAAAAGGATTATAAATAAAGGCTTTTTAAAATCGCTATTCACTTGTCAAGGTGCGTATTTGAAACTATTAGAACATGAACTAATCCCCATGTCAAGAGCGAAAGAACCCATTTTCAATTTTCTGTCGATCCCCGGGGGTTTTCGGGTTACCGGACATCGACAGAAAAAACACCCCTCATCGACCCTCAAAATACCCCAGAACCCCCATAAAAAGCCACACAGAAAGCAAAAATACCCTCAAACCCGCATCAAAACTTAATCAGAAACCATTCAAAACCCAAATCGAGAACGATTTTCTGTCGATGTACTGGAAAACTCTGATGAAGCACCTTCCAGAAAGAGAAAAACCCCAGAAATCGTGAAAATAATGAGATACTAAAAAATTAAGTTTTTCTATCCTTGAGGTGTCCGAGGGGTAATGCTTTCACAGGGAAGAAAACTCAGTTACGGTATGGTGGATTTCTCAGCACAAAACTTTTCGTGTGTTGCATTGTGGGTCAGTGCATTGCAAATAGAGATTTGACCGCCCGCGAATTGCTATCATAGGTTTTCTGCAAGATTCGTTATCGCGCCCGGGACAGGTAATGTATGTCTTGACTCGCTCTCCATCTTCAAACTTACGGTAGTTTGAGCATTGAGGATAATTTTCACAACGCATAAAAAGGCTTTCGAATTCTTTGATGAGCAGCATCTTTGCTCCACATTGTTCGCACTCTTGTTCAGTTGGAATTCCAGATTCGAGTTCGTAATCAACGGCGAACTGGTGTATTGCAATGATTTCTTCACAAGCCTTGGGATAGGGAAAGCGGTGCATTAATGCTCCGTCGTGGCTTATTCCCGCAAGTATGTTCAGGGTTCCTTCCCAAATAATTTTACGGTCAATAAAGGCGAACTTCTGACTCAGGTTCTTCCTTTCTATAACCCGCACTTTTCTTTCTTTTAGTGCTTTGAGGATGCTATTATCTTCTTGCGTAAGGTTTTTGATGAAAATTCGTACCGTAACACCTGCTTTGACTTTTGCAGTGAAAAAATCGAGTAGTGGCCAGGTACAGTTGGGGGCAAGTAGTGGTGAAGTAATAATGATTTCCTCTTTGCTTTCGAGAAGGTCTCTGAAGAAGACTGCATAAAAGTTGGATTCGTTATCCAGCTTTGTATCTTCAATGTGAGCTGTTGCATCTTGTGTATTCAGCATGCTGAGCCAGCGCTCAAAATCGGTGCAGTGGTATGTTTCGACAATTTCCCGGGGGTCCACTGTTTGCGCTTTTGGATACACGTTTTCAATAACCCTCATCAAAATGGAATCTGGACTCAGCTTGGAAGCGAGGTAGTCTCTGTTGGCAACAATAACCAGTTGTGCTTTGGTGCGGGTTATGGCAACGTTGATGAGCTTGGCTGCCTGGCTGGTCAATTCAAACCCATTTACAAGAGGTGATGGCCCATGGTAGGGTAAGGGTCCTTCTGCTATGTCAAATATAATAACTTCTTCTTCCATGCCCTGGAAGCTGTGAACAGTTGAAGTTTTTATTGCAGAAGCAGTTTTTTTATCAGACTCGGCGATTATTTTCTTGATGAGCCGAGCTTGCAGGTAATAAGGTGAGATGACGCCGATTTGCTTGATACCTGCCTTTGCTAACCTTTTGGCCAGCTCCGCAGAGACTACTGCACTGTAGAGATTGTAGCGTCCACTCATGAGGTGCGAGCGATTGCTTCGGGGGTTTATGGATGACAGGTCGCAGAGGATAAGAGGCGCTTGGGCAAGCGGCGATCGCTTAATAACGCGGGTGATTTTTTTTAACCCTTGCGGGGCAAGCGCGCTGACAAGCTGGCCATGGTAGAAAATTTCATTGGGTATGCTGGCAATCTCCGGGTGCATGCGATACTGATGACGCAACATGGTCAGCCTGGGTTCTTTTTTCCCCTCGTCTATGGCTTGTTGAATTCCCGCCTGTTCAAATATGTCTCTTCCTAACCATTTTTGCGCCATTTTTGAAGAAGCGGTAACGATGGGGGGAAGTTGGCGAAAATCACCTACCATAATTGCTTTTTTCTGGCTAAGCCCAGCGGTGAAATAAAGGCTTGGTAGAGGGGCCATGCTCGCTTCATCGACTATGACGACATCAAATTTTTCATCCGCCAGTATTCTGTTGAGGGTTGCTTTGGTCAACGTGGTAGCGATTACTTTTGCATTCTTGATGATTTCTGTCGGCAAGGAGTCTTCTTTCTTGCGCCTAGTTCCAGAATTTCTTTTCGCCCGGCGAATTTCGTTTTCTATTTCTTTAATTTGCTTTACAAGTTCTTCTTTCCGGGTGTGTATGGTTACCAGGTTCAGGCCGTGCTTTTTCAAAGCTTTTCCCAGTTTTTCCACTTGCTGGGTGGCCTCTGTTTCTGCCTGTTTATAAGCAACTTGAAGCGAGTCCATACTTGCTAAAAGTTTTGTGCGTTCCTGAGCAATGTTTTGGAGCGCTTGTTCAAGCTGTGCTGCTTCTTTTTGAAAGCGTTCAGAGCTTAGGCTGAGGAAAAGCCTCTTCAGCTTCCCGGCAAGATGTATTTGTTGTAATCTGTGCTGCATTTGCTCGAGTTTTGTGCGCAAATCCTGTTCCTGAAGGTTCAGTACTTGAATCTTTTGTTCGGCTTGCTTAAGCGTTTCTTCCAGCTTGTGAAGTTCCTGCATTGCATGGTCACAGACACTTGACATTTTTTCTATGTTTTCAAGTTTTTTGAGTTCATCTTGTTTTCTTTTTTGCTCCGCCTTGAGTTCTTCAATGTGTTCCTGATGTTTTTTGACTCGAGACTCAATCAGTTTTTGAGGAATAACCAGGTCGGGGAGTTTTGAGGCAGGGTGGATATTCCCGTAGCGAATGATTTTGCCGCTTTGGTATTCCGCTGAATCTTCAAGAAACTTTACTGCACTGGCTATGGCCTGGTCAGTTGCGATGTTGGTGTGAGAGAGGATGAGAACCCGTAAACCCTGTTTGAGCAACGCAGCAACCAGCGCCCCAATGGTTCTGGTTTTTCCCGTTCCGGGCGGCCCCCAGATGAAATGCACGTCGCTGCCACAGGCGGCGCGAATTGCAGCAATCTGGTCATCATTTAGATTGTTCTCTGAAGGAGGGAGCTTGAGATCGCCATGGTAAAATCCGCTGCTGGCGGGGGTAAAGTTGAAGAGTTTTTTGCTCAGATGGGTGTTGAGGCTAACTTTTCCTTCCAGGAATTCATGGTAGCGCTTCTTGAGCATTTCAAGGAGATACCAGGGATTAATGATAATCAGCGCCTCTTCGACATGCTTACCCAAATTTACTTCGGTTAAGATGGTTATCTCGTCACCGGCAACGCTGACGATTTCTGCACCGTAGATTTCTCCCTTGACCTCAATTTCTACTGGAATATCTTCCTGGGGAACGAAAGAGGAATCGACATCGAAGACGTAGAGATAAACGTTATTCTCGCTGGAAATCAACTTTCCTTCTTTTACTTCTATTTTGGAGTGGCTCCTTTTTTTCTTGACAGCTTCTATTTCTTCTGACAGCGCTTGAAGAAATTCAGCAATCAAAGCGCTTTCTGAGTTTAATTTTGGCTCGCTGTTGCCAGGAGCTTGGGCAAGGTTTGCGGTGGGTTTCTCTTGCTTTTTTTTCTGGCGATGAAGCTTTCGGGTGCTTTCTCCATCATTTTCAGTGCCCGCCATTGGTGCTTGTGCTTTGCCCTCCTTTTGCGGTACAACATTGCCGGGTTTTTACAGGGTGTTTAGCTCATTCTACTATGAATATTTTTATAGCGTCAATTATTGCTCGATTAAGTGGGTGAAACTCTTCACAAATCCTCTTCTGGCGTTGTAAAATGGAAACGTCGGAAATACTGAAGAGGCAGAGCTCGCTTCCAGAGACGGGGAGGTCGGTCGCTTGGGGAATCTGACTTAAGCAGTGGCGATCTTTTGACCAGGATAATCAGTGAGCCCTTTCCCTTGAGCGAGGAGCAAGCTCAAATAGTCACCGCACGCGAGCGGTACATAAAGGTCATCGCTGGTCCGGGTACTGGCAAGACGGAAACCCTCGTTCGCAGGCTGCTTTATCTCCTTCTGTGTGAAGACGTGTCACCAGAAAATATTATTGCCTTTACTTTTACCGAAAAAGCCGCACAGAGCATGAAAAACAGGGTGTACTACCGTCTTCACGAGTGGGGTCTCGATGAGCATATTCAGAATTTGGGTTCCATGTACATTGGCACCATTCACTCTTATTGTTTGCATCTTTTGCGTCAGGAGTTTGGTTATTCCGATTTTAACGTGCTTGATGAAAACCAGGAATTTGCCCTCGTTTTCCGCATTGCCAACAGGTTTAATTTCCCGAAAGGGGCAACGGAAATAGACAAATATTATTACCGACAATGTGTTAACTTTATCGATTCGGTGAATGTGGTGCACAACGAGCTGATTGATGAACAGAAACTTCAAGAAAAAAGCCCTGAGTTTTATGAAGATTTTCGCGAATATGAGGACTTTCTCGATGAAAATCGCTTGCTTACTTTTGGCAGGATGATAAGTCTGACTGTTCGGAAACTTTACTGCGATAGAGAAAAGATTAATCACGTGCGTTACCTGATGGTCGACGAATACCAGGACATTAATAAAGCACAGCAGGAGCTAATTCAAATTCTGGGTGAGGGAGCAAACGTTTTTGTGGTAGGGGATCCCCGACAGAGTATTTATCAGTGGCGGGGTTCGGATAACCGCTTTTTTGAAGAATTCGAGCAAATTTTTCCAGGAGCAAAAACTTTTTACATGGTGCGAAATCGAAGAAGCACTCCTGAAATTGTTAACGTAGCCAACCATTTTTACCAGAAATTTCACCAGAAATATGAGTTAATACGTGCCGAGAAAAGTTCAAAGGGAGTTGCACTTCTCGCATCACTTCCAACAGCTGAGAGTGAAGCTCGCTGGGTGGTAGAGGAAATCACCAGAGCGGTTGAGGAAGGAAAATGCCGTTTTAAAGACTGTGCTATCTTGCTTCGAAGTGTAATCAGTAATGCTGGGCCGTTTATAAGGGAGCTACGTTCAAGAAAAATTCCCTATTTTTTGGGAGGCAAATCAGGACTTTTCAGCAGGGAAGAGATAAAGGCTTTAAAGGATATCTTTTTTCTGCTCTTAAAAGTGAAAGACGAAGGTCAGACGCCAAATGAAGAGGACGAGGTTGAGGATATTTCAAGGCTTCAAGCTTCTTTGGATTCCTGGGTCCAAGCCGCGGGGATAGAGCTTGATAAACAGGCAACGTTACAAAAGTTGCAACATTGGAGTAAAAAGGTTTTAGAGGGTAAATACTCAAATCTGACCCGGGCTTTTCATCGCTTGTTGGTGATTCTTGGTTATCGCCAGCTGAATCCCGATTTTCCCCTGCAGGCGGTCGTGATGGCTAACCTGGGGCGCTTTAGCTCTATGCTGGTTGATTTTGAAACTGCAATGCGTCTGGGAGGAAAGAAGCCAGAGTGGCCAGAAATAATCAAGTATTTGCGTCTATACGTTTTCTGGTATGCCGAACGTGTCTATGAAGAACAGTTGGCTGAAGATCTTCCAGATATTGATGCAGTTTTTGTCGGTACAGTACATCAGGCCAAAGGGCTTGAATGGCCAGTGGTTTTTGTTTCTTCAGTGGTTGGCCATCGGTTCCCTTCAATAAGAGCTGGAAAACCGAGGCCATGGCTTATTTCCAGAGAGCTTTTCGATGCTGAGCGTTATGAGGGAAGTCTGGAGGAAGAGCAAAATTTATTTTATGTAGCTATCACCCGAGCAAAAGAGGTGCTTTGTGTTACTGCTTTTGAGGGTTACTACAGGGGTTCTTTGTACTGCAGGCGTTCTCCCAGCGCTTTTTTCGAATGCTTGAGAGAAGTGGTGCCGGTTTTAGGAGAAAACCAAAAAATTCCGTTTCCAGAGATTCCCCAAAACGACGAACAAAAAGAACCGCGGGTGCTGTCGGTTCGTGAGGTTGCTGATTATTTACGTTGCTTTACGTTGCCCTCACTTTTACCGCTTGCGCAATGTGTGGAAGTACCCTCCAGGACTTGCAGAAGAACTTGGTTATGGAAGAAGTCTACGCAATTGTCTTTTCCGATTGCTGGAGCTTTTGAGAGAAGGCGAAGAAAAACTTGTTAATGCAGTTGAGCGTGCTATTGAGGAAAAGTTTTTCCTGCCCTTTGCTGACCAGCATACCTTTACGGTTTTGAGGAAAGAAGCCTTTTCATCCCTGCGCGAGTTCGCTCAGAAATACCTTGAAGAACTGCTCAAGATAGAAAACACCACCACTCAGGTGGAGGTATCTTTCGATGGTGTGGTGCTCAGGGGAGGCGTTGATGCCGTTATCAGAGAGGGCGAGAGGCTGACGCTCTGGATTTGCAGGGTTTCTTGGGGTGCGATTACTCCTGAGGAAGTGGCTTTCCAGTTGGGTGTTTTTATCAAAGCTTCGGGGTTGGACTCCACTTCTTCCTTGCCCCGTGCATTTTTTGCGAATCTCGGCGATTCCTTGTTAGAGGAGATAGTGATTGATGAAAGAGGCTTGCAAGATGTAGGTGAAAAGCTTAAGGAGGTGTTGTTGAAAATTAAGAGCGGTCAGTTTGATAAAGTTTTAGGAGGGGAGAGCTGTAAACGATGTGACTACTCCGAGATATGCCGATTTTGCTATCCTAATTTTTCTTAGCTTCCTGCTTTTTGGGAAGAGGAGGACCTGAATGAAAGAGTTTCATTTCATTAACGTTGGGGTTTCCATCGTCAGTAATCTGGGTAATGGGTGCTATGAAGTTGGCGAAAACTTGAGAGAGCACAGGCTTTCTGACAATGAGTACTGGCAGAGTCTTCTTGATAACCCTTCCTTTTTAAACCGTGCTTTCGGTGTCCTGCGCGAGCATCCTATGCAAATCAGTGCGGAGTTGAACGCTTTTCTTAAAAAGACTCAGCATTTATCACCTGAGGAAGTGGAAGTGTACCTTACTGCTACCAGAACTCCGGTTAACGAAATCTGTGCCAGGTTGCTGGAGCGCTTTTTTCTGGAAGAAGGGTATTCAGTATACATGCCTCGGGAGTTTCCCGGGTATTTTTTGAAAATACACCCCGGTGAGAACCGCGCGGAAAGCTTTGCCCGGGGAATTTCTGAACTCCTTGAGCATCTCCTGACCCTGGTGCGCAGAAAAAGAGAAGAAGGCTATGTGGTATATTTCAATGCAACTGGTGGTTTCAAGGCTCACATTATGGCTTATGCGGTGGCTGGATTTTTGACTTCCTCTTCGGTGTACTATCTGAATGAGGAATTTGATGACCTGATTATCCTGCCGCCCTTGCTTTACTTTCCAACTCCAAGAGAGCTGGAAGTCTTGCGTTTCTTGAAGCAAAAGGAAGAAGAACAAGTTACTCCCCATGACCTGGAAAAGCTGTGGACAGCGTATGCTGAAGAGATAACCAATCTGGAATGTCTGGGATTTGTAGCCTTCAGAGAGGGTGATGGCGATGCCTCTCTGGAGATTTGTCTCACCTCGAGAGGCCGGGAAATGGAGGAAAGATTACGATGAGGCACCTGATCATCAACGTGGGATTGGGCACAAGCGGAGGGTCAGAATCACTGGCTGGAGCCATAGTTTATTCAATCAACAGGCATAGGCCGGATGTGGTGCATTTTGTGGTTACTGAAAAAAGTGAGCAGGAGACGTTGCCGATTGTAAAGAGGTTGATGGAAGAAGAGGAAGTAGAGGCTGAGGTAAGGGTGCTGCGCTTGAAAGCAGGCAGTGAGTATGACTGCCGGGAAGTCTTTTCGGAAGTTAAAGACTATCTTGCAAAACTTAAGCGAGAGGATCAGAAAGCAAAAATAGAGGTGGATTTCACTGCTGGCACCAAACCGATGAGTGCAGGTGTGGTCCTGAGCGGTTGCGTGGTGGGTGCGGAAGATTTTTCCTATGTTCAAACCAAGATAGAGGATGGAAAACCTGTAAAGGGCAGCGAGAGCTTGAAATCGTTTCCTGAAATTTCCGAATACCGCATTGAAGAACTGAAAAAGCTTTTTATGTTCAGCTTCGACCACTATGCTTTTTTGTCAGCGCTGGAGATCCTGAAAAACATGGAAGAAATAAGCAATGCTTCCGATGTACTTCGGTTTGTCGAGCACTGGCGGGAAATCGTCAACTTTTACCTCTCCTGGGACCTCTTTGCGCATCCTTTTGAGAAGGTGAAAGGGACACCCGGTGTGCCTGAGTACAATAAGGCTTTCCTGGGCAAGCTTGGAAACCCGACTTTTCGCTACCGTGAGGTCTATTTCCTTGCTGATCTTCTCAACAATGCCGAACGGCGCATTCAAGAAGGAAAGTTTGACGATGCG
Source organism: Candidatus Atribacteria bacterium (assembly GCA_029982245.1). GTDB lineage: Bacteria > Atribacterota > Atribacteria > Atribacterales > Thermatribacteraceae > Thermatribacter > Thermatribacter velox. The sequence continues at coordinate 8,490 of JARRBX010000006.1, forward strand.
GTAGCTCGGCTTTACCGGGCGGTGGAAATGATTGCTCAGATTAAACTTCACTCCTATGGTATAGAAACTTCTGATGTTGAAATTGAACGCCTTCCAGAGGGCATAAGAGAAAAATATGCTGTCCTGCGCAACGAGCGCGGCAAGGTTCAGCTTCCCCTTTATCGAAGCTATGAACTGCTTGGAGACTTGGGTGATGAATTGGGTAAGAACTTTTTTGAGGATCATGAGCTTCGCAACCTTCTTGAGCGTCGGAACAACTCCATCCTGGCTCATGGATTGAGCCCAGTTGCTAAGCAGGAATGCCTCTCTTTACAGGATAAAGTTTTGAGCCTGGCTTTTCTGCTGCGTAGGGATTTAGAGAAGATCATGGGAGAAGGTCAATTTCCCAAGTATCGGGAAATTGATGACGGCTTGCAAAAATTGGGGGTAGAGCTCTCGTGAATACCATAATAAGTACTGTAGGCACGTCACTGCTTGGGAAAGCCAGGAACTATTATGGAAAAAGCGAAGTTTCCGTGCTTGATGTGACCAACTTCCTGAGGTTGGTAAACAATGATACTGAAGCTTCAGCAGAGACGAATTCGTTGCAAAGAATCCTTCACCGCTTACAGAATGGAGAAAGCAAGTTGGTTTTTCTGCACTCGCAAACCGATGAAGGGCGCCTTTGCGCTGAAGTCTTGCAGAGTTATTACTCTGGCCGGGGTTTTGAGGTGGAATGTCGAGAGATTCAGTACCTTAACTACCGGGAGAGCCACTTCAAGTTCCGGGGTTTGCGCTCTTTGGTGAATGAGCTGGTGAACCTCATATCCAGCGAGAGGGAAAAGGGCAACACAGTTTATATCAACGCAACCGGTGGTTTTAAAGCTGAGATAGCCTATGCCACGCTGGTGGGCATCCTTTTTGATGTGCGGGTGTATTACATCCACGAGGCTTTTCAGGACATCATTGAGATGCCCCCCGTGCCTCTTGATTGGGACTATTCTCAGCTGGTGGAACACGAGGAAGCTTTGAAGTGGTTCAGTGAGGACCTGAGACCCAAAAAAGAAGCTGAATCCGTAATTAAAACCCTGCCTCAGGAAATTCGCCTTTTGCTCCTTGAAGAAGAAGGTTATGTATTTCTTTCGCCAGCTGGTGAAGCCTTTTTCAAGGCTTATCTCGAGAGATTGCAACAGGCGGATACTGTACCCCTTCTTCTTTCTACTTCTGCTTGGAAGGCTTATCAGGATTTTCCAATTGATGTGCGCCGGGCTTTTGAACGTTACCTGCGAAAGCTAAAGGTGCCGGTAATCCGCCTCAAGGGTTCTGACCTCACCCGTGTGCCTTTGGGTTGCCGGGTTTTCCCTCGGGGCCATTGCGATGAGCGAATTATTTTTTGCGAGGACCAACAAGGCAAAATCAGGGTTTGTGCCCTGCTACGTCACAGCGACCGGAGTTATGAGCGATACCTGAAGCGAAAAATTACCTGTCCTGATGAGCAGGAATTCAAGGTTTTGTGGTGAATGGGCTTGTTTCAGGGTTGTAAAAGTGCTATTATACATACAGCTTCGTTCCTCTTTGTGCCACTTTTGGGCGCCAGCCCTTCGTGCGATTTGTTTTTTTAAGGGGGGAATTCCATGCCTATGACTGAAGAGCAATTTCTTTTTGCTGCTTTTATTCATGATTTGGGAAAATTGCTGGAGCGCTCCAAATCGCTGAAACTTTCCGAAGACATTGCAGCAGCCAATACCTACGGACACGCTAAATATTCTGCACAGCTGATAAGAAGCGTGCGCAGTGGTAGTGAAGGAGCCAAGGGTGAATATGACCTTTCTTCCACCTACCTGGGTAGAGTGTGCTCGGAAGAAGTGGAAAAAGCAGTGCTTTCCCATCATCGTCCCCAGACGGTGGAAGAAAAGATAATCCAGCTTGCTGACTGGCTTCAGTCCTCAGAACGGGAGGAAAAGGAGGAAAAAGAGGAGGGAAAAGAACATTACCTCGATGTGCCCCTGGTTTTCCCTTTTGTCTGGGTGGATCGGAATATTGAGCCTCTTTTTTATTCCATAGCCCCGCTTGCGCTAAAAAGCAACAGTTTCTTGCCCACACAAAAGGAGAAAGCAAAGAAGGGTAGCCAGGAATACCAGAAGCTCGCTGCGCAATTTCTGGCCAAGCTTCGCTCGGTGAGAGATTTTGAGCAGTTGGTCAACGTTTGCGAAATTTACCTTTCTCAAGTGCCTGCTCAGACTGTAGGCTACGAGAGTGATATTTCACTTTTTGACCATTCCCGGTTGACCGCTGCCCTGGCGCACTGCCTTTACCGGGATTATCAGAGGGGTTTGTTGCGAGAAAAGGATCTTGACGATGGTAAAGAATGGTTGAAGAAAGATATTGACGATCCCTGGCGCCCTGCAGTGGTTGATAAAGAGCTTTTCTGGTTTGTAAAGCTGGACCTTTCCGGGATTCAAAGGTTTATATTCAACGTTACGTCCAAACAGGCAGCCCGGATGCTCAAAGGCCGCTCAGTTTATCTGGATCTCCTGGTTCGTTACGTAGTCAAACACCTCCTGAAAAAGGCAGGGGTTAGCTCGGTGAACATTGTTTACCTTGGTGGAGGCAACGCTGAGCTTCTGCTACCTTTGGTTGAGGAAAGCCTGCTTGAAGAGGTGCGCCAGAGAGTAAGCGAAATTCTGTGGGAGCTTCATCGTGGGGAAATCTACCTGGCTATGGAGTGGTTGCCGCTGACCCTTAAAGGCCTTTTAAACTTCATCGAAAAGCGGGAAGAGCTTCACGAACGTTTAGATATCCGCAAGAGAAAGCGCTTTATGGAGCTGGGAGAGGAGAAGCTCTATCAACAGCTTTTTGTTCCTCAAGGCGAAGGGCTGGGTGAAGGGGAGAGCTGTTCGGTTTGCCATCGCAGGAGAAAGGAAATTGTTTCCGAAGAAGAACGTCGTTGCGAGGTTTGCCAATCCTTTGTGGACCTTACTGACCAGGTTAGGGAAGCAAAATATTTGCTTGAGCGAGAGGTTGGACCCTCTGATGCTCTTCCGCGGACAGTTTTCGATATTTTCAGGTGTCTGGGGTTTGACGTTAAATTTGCCAGGAGTTTCACACACGATACCAGGGTGTATATTCTTGAGGACGTTTCTCTGAATATTGAGGGAGAGAAAGAACGGCTTGCCGATGGTTTTCTTCTAGGTAGCTTCCGGATTCCGGTTGGGGACTTCCGAAAACTGGCAGGGAAAGAAAACGAAACCGAAAGCGACTCCAGTGATGAGGCAGAAAAGGTTGGCGACGCGCGTCTTGGGTATCTCAAGATGGACGTGGACAACCTGGGGCGACTTTTCGCTGAACTGGCCCAGAGGGAAAAAGAGAGGAGCGAAAGACGCAGAACGACTGCTCTGTCCAGATACCGTGCTTTGAGTAGAAGAATAGAACTTTTCTTCGGTGGCTATGTGGTGAACTTGTTAACCGATAATAAAAACAAATCAAACGATGTATCAAGTAGGACCCTCTTTTATCCGGTTTTCAGTGGCGGTGACGACCTTTTTGTAATCGGCAAGTGGGACAACATCGTTAACCTGGCTGGGGAAATACGAAATAAGTTTGCAGAATACACTAACCACTCAAAGCGAGTTACCCTCTCAGGCGGAATTGCGCTTTTCCCTTACAACTTTCCGGTAATCCGGGCTTCCCATATGGTGGAAGAAGGGTTGGAACAGGCTAAAAACCGTTTTTACCCCGAAGACCGGGAAGACCCCTCTTGGATTTACAAAGATAAAGTAGGCATTCTGGGGGAGGTGTTGAGCTGGAAGGAGTATCAGTTAATGAAGGGACTTTACGAAGAGCTGGCTGCAGGGGTTAAAGAGGGGAAAGTGTCGCGGGCGATTTTCAAGAAGATAGAGCGCTCTCTTTCCGGGCTTACCCCCATTATTGAAGAGTCTCTGCAGGGCAAAATTCATCCACCCCGCATCTGGCGCTTTCTCTATTACTTGCGAGATTATCCTCAGATTGCTCAAGAAATCGAGCGCGTAGTGCTTAACAACCTTTTCGAGAAGGTCAAAATTCGCAATCCACGCCTGGTGCTGGTGGCAGGAAGGTTAGCTGCCCTGGCCACCAGGAAAGTACAGGATAAACAAAAAGCATGAGGAGGGAGGAAAATGCCTCAGGCAAGAACTAATCCAGGGAGAAGTGGCGCTTCAGGTGTCCCTCAGGAAGAACAGTGGAGAAGGGAGGTACGTGAGGACCTTGGCCCGGACTATGTAAAAAAAGTACTTAACTTCGACCGGCTGGATATCGAGCAGTTCAAGCAGTTTAACGAGAAGGTCAAGAGTTTTGTCCAAAAACGTAGTAAAATCAATTCCACCCGTATGCGCAAGATATACGAAATTATTCATCGAGCCAGAAGTCCCCAAGAATTTCTTTTGAGTATACCCCGTTTGGCTTACATGGTGGGTAGAGAGGATAATCCTTGGGAAAAAAAGCTTATAGGCGCTATTTTCATAGTGTTTAACGACTGTGCAGCGGGTGTCAAAACCCAGGAAGACCTGCGCAGCATCCAGCGCTTTGCTGAAGCCCTGGTTGCCTACCACAAATTTTATGGGGATAAATGAGTATCGACGCAAGAAGGAGGGATGACAAGATGAACCGTTTTCTGGGCAAGCTGTTTATCTACTTTGAAATCGAGGCGCTCACCGGTTTGCGCATTGGGGGTGCACGAGATAGCGCTGAGATAGGAGGCTTGGATAACCCGGTCATAAAGACTGTAGATGGCAAGCCCTATATTCCTGCTTCTTCGCTCAAAGGAAAGATCCGCTGCCTCCTGGAGCGCAAAGATGGTGTGAAAGTCGCTCGGAGAGAGGGTGACCCCTGTGGTTGTGGTCAGTGCGAGGTTTGCCAGCTCTTTGGTGCTCACCCCCTCGAGAAAGAAACCTCCCACGAGAACAAAACCCTGACTCGACTTTGCTTCCGCGATGCTTTTTTGAATCTTGAAAAATATCGAGAGTCTCTCAAGGGCAGCAAACTGCTTGATGATGAAATCCCACTCACCGAGGAAAAAATGGAGAATATCATTGACCGCCTGAAGGGGACAGCGCAGCATCCCCGACCCATGGAGCGAGTTCCTGCAGGAGCGGTGTTTGATGGCGAGGTTGTGGTCAACTTTTACGAAGGGGATGACGTGAAAAAGCTTATTCGTAAGTTCTGGGAGGGCCTGCGTTTGCTTGTGGATGATTATTTGGGTGGCAGTGGTACCCGGGGTTACGGAAAAGTTACTTTTCGAAATCTCGCTTTTTCCTGGAAAACCCGCAAGGATTATCAGACCAAAAATCAGGCTCATTGGTTTTCCGATATTCCCTTTTCCAATTTCGAGGATGCTGACCACAAACTGGACGAGCTTTGCGAAAAGGTAAGCCAGGCTCTTTATGGAGCAGGTGAACACTAATGAAGTGCCGGGTGGTCAAACTTTTCTCGAAAAACGTAGTCTGCCTGCGTCCCGGGGCGGGACGCATGGACCGGACAGAGAGTATGATTCACGCTGATACGCTTTTCTCAGCATTGTGTAACGCCTTGTTGAAGCTCTATGATGAAGGAGTGCTTTTACAATTTGCAGAAAGAGTAGTGCTTTCCTCACTCTTTCCGGGCTTGCGCAGCGAAGACGGGAAAGACCTGCTTTTTCTGCCTCGCCCGGTAGCTCCATTTTCCACCTCTGATACGGATCTTTTACGGCGCAAGAAAGAAAAAAAAGTGAGCTGGTTTTCCTGGAAGGCTTTTGCAAAGGTAATTTCCAGATTTAACGCGAAGCAATTGCGATTTGACTGCAATTTACTTAATGAAGAAATTTTTGCCTTGGAAGGAAGGTTTGCCTTGCTTTCTGAGGAAAAAGAAATGCTGGGGGCTTTGCAGGGCTTTGGTTTTTTAAGCGGAGTGGAACCTCACGTTGCCATAGACCGTGTGAGCAACACCGCTTTTGAGGAGGGAGGCTTTTATTTTCAAGAAAACCTGGTGCTGACCACGGGTACGGAAAACACAACTCCTTTCCTGTACTTCCTGGTGCACTACGAGCGGTTTGAAGAAGTCTTGCAGCCGGCGCTAAATCTGCTGGTTGAGGAAGGCATTGGCGGAGAGCGCCATCAGGGAAAGGGAATTTTTGATCGGTGGGAAAGCGAGGAAATCGAACTTCCTGACCAGGGGAATTACTTGGCGCTTTTTTCGGTGGCTCTTCCCAACCGGGAGGAAACTGGCAATCTGATTTATTACGACCTGGTTTTGCGGAGGGGTTTCGTTTACCACGGTGGTCCAACCGCTTTTTACAAAAAACCAATTTTCAAGCTGGTTGAAGGCTCAATCGTCCGCCTGCCCTTTGCAGGCTGTAACATTGATGTTGCTCCTCGTGATGATTATAGGGTGATTTCTTACGGCAAAGCTCTGGGTTTTGCGTTTTCCTGAGGTGATGTGCGATGCAGTTAAAAGTTCAGACTGTAACACCGGTTTGTGTCAGTAGCGGAGAAACACTTTCTCCGGTGGTTGATTTTGTACTGGATGCTAAAAAGAATTGTTTGCATATGATAGATTACGAAAAACTTCAACGCTGGCTGGCGGAAAGTGGCGACCGGGAAGCGCTGGGCGAGCTAACCAGGATGGCTCTTGGTCAGTCGGGAAACATAGCTGACTTTTTCGAATCTCGTAAGCTTGATGCAGCTAACTTTGCCCGCGTATCCTGGAGTTGCAGCTCGGCAAAAGAATTGCAGGGGCATTCCCGCAACCTGAAGCTCTCGGTTCTCTCTGTAAAAGGTGCTTTTCTTCCCGGAAGCTCTGTAAAGGGTATGCTACGCACCGCTTTGATGTTTCACTATCTCCGGGATAAGGGTAGGGCAGCTCTCGATGAGATACTTGGTAATAAAAACAAGACTGAAAAGCAAGCCTACACTGGTGAAAATGTTTTCCGCAAGAGGAGCAACGCAGACGAGGGAAGACAGCCAGGAGCTGAAGGCGACGCTTTGCGGTTTTTGCAGGTCAGCGATTCTGATTTTTGCCCGCTTGAGAAATTACGGGTTTATCACCTGGGAAGACAAGGACGCGGAAACAGGCCCATACCTCTTTTTGCGGTGGCCATTCCTCCCGGGGTTGAGTTTAATTTTCAGGTGCGTATCGACCCCAATTTTGAAAAAGCGGATATTCCTGAATACTGGAAGGAGTTTTTTAAGAAAGAAAGAAGCCTTATTGAGGTGCTTAAAGAGTATACCTCGACACTCATAGAGCGGGAAATGCAGGTTCTGAGTATGCTTGGCAATTCTTATCAAGGTTTACTCGGTTTTTACAGGAAGCTGGCAAATTTCAACTTTCCCTTGTTCCGTTTGGGATTTGGAAAGACGTACTTTTTCAACTCCATCGGGATTTTGCTTAAGAATGATGAGATTTCTCACCTGATTAAGGATGCCAAGCGTTTTAAAAACGGCAAATTGGTTTTCCCGACCACCCGCTGGGTGATTCAAGACAAAGACCAGAAAGACAGGCCCTTAGGCTGGCTGGCGGTGAAGTCAGTCAATTACCAGTAAATACTACGAAAGAGGAGTGAAACCTTGAGAGCGAAATTAACCTTTACAGCTCGGGATGGAGAAGGCATTCTGCTGCCCCTTCACTATAATCACCTGCTTCAGCACCTGATTTATCACCTTTTACCCCCGGACTTTGCCGAAAACCTTCACGAAGAGGGCTTTCGCTATGGGAAGCGACGCTTCAAGTTGTTCACTTTTTCGAGAATTCTTCAGAAAGGGCATTTTCGGAAAGTTGATGGGCGCAGACGGTTATTCTTTCCTCATGGTTTTTCTTTTTGCTTTGCAACTCCCCGCTATGAGATACTGGAAAACCTGATTCGGGAAGCCTTACTTCGACGTTCAGCCGACCTTCTGGGTCAGGAAGTTTTTTTGTCGCGGGTCGAGGTGTGCCCGGAAGTGGAGCTGCGGGAAGTAATGTTTCTGCGCTTTCTTTCTCCGGTTACCGTTTACCGAACCACTCAGGCGGAAGGTAAAAGAAGAACTCACTTTTTCAGCCCCGCCGATTCTGAGTTTAATCAGTTGTTGCTTGAGAATGCCCGCAAAAAGTATTTCCTGGTAACCGGGAAGAGCGCGAATGGGTTAAAATTTGCCATTCATCCCTACCACTTTTCCCCGGAGCGCAACAAAGTGGTGGTGCTTTTCAAAGGAACGCCGATTGTGGGCTGGACCGGGGTTTTCAAGGTGGAGGGAGACCCGGAGCTTCTGGAAGTGGTCTATGAGACCGGGTTGGGCAACAAAAACTCAGCTGGATTTGGAATGTGGGAGGTGTGGGAAGATAAAAGAGAAGAGGAGCAAGCCGGAAAAGAGTAAAAGCAGGGACTACCGTAGCCTTTTCTCCCGGCGCTCTTTGCTTTTTCGACTTTACCGTATTACTCAGGAAATTCAACTTGGCAATTATCCCGGCATTTCGGATTTAGCATCCATTCTTGAAGTAAGCGAGCGTACCATTGACCGCTATATTGAGGCACTGCGGGACGATTTTGGAGCGCCCATTGCCTACGATAGGAAGCGCCGGGGTTATTACTTTGAATATCCCTGGTCTATGCCCTTTTCAGGACTCAGCGAGGGAGAGGCTCTGGCTCTGTTCATTTTTTTGAACGTTGCTGAACGCTTTAGAGGTACCCCCCTCGAAGAGGCATTCAACAGGTTGGGAGAAAGGTTGAGTCTGGCTCTTCCTGATAACCTGCAAATGAGCCGGGAAGAGTTTGATATGCTTCTTTCTCCTTTTTTGATGCCCCTTGCTATGCGGGTGGACGTAAGTGAGACTTTTAGTGCGATTTTCAGGGCTGTTACCGAGCGAAAAAGGGTTTTGATTCGCTACCATAGCCTCTCTTCAAGAGAAGTGAGCGAGCGGAAAGTTGACCCTTATCACCTCTACAATTTTGAAGGAGTGTGGTATTTCTGCGGTTTTTGCCATTTGCGGGATGAGGTTCGGGATTTTGCTTTGGACCGCATTGAGGAAGTAAAAGTGCTTGAAGAAAGCTTTGAACGCCCTCAGGACTTTTCGCCCCAGGACTATTTCAACCGGGCTTTCCGTATGTACCGTGGGGACTTGGTAGAAGTGCGCGTTCGTTTTGACAGCTATCAGGCAGCCTGGATTAAAGAGCGCATCTGGCATCCCACCCAGAAGATAGAGGAGTTACCCGATGGGGGAGTGGTTTTCACCGTTTGCGCCAATCCGGAAGAAATCAAGCGCTGGGTAATAGGCTATGGGGCTCACGCTGAAGTCCTGGAGCCCGAATATTTGCGGAAAGAAATCCAGGAAGAAATTGCAAAATTGCAAAAGATATATCACAGCGACAGAAAATGACCCTGTAAGGGTGTAAAATGAATTTGGAGAGAAAATTGTTAAAGTGAACGAGTTATTTCCTCGTAGATTACCGCGATGGTTCGGAGAAAGATTTGCATCTTTTATTCTCTAAGAAGGAGGTGATTTTTGAAGGAGCAACAGTCCGAAAATTTTTTCTTATAAAGTGCTTGCTTTAAAAGGGGGATTCGAGGAGGTGGGGAGATTTGCGTTTACGGGTTCAGTTTGCAATCGAGAGGGTTCCCCTTCTTTACCGCAACGCCTTTATGAGTTTCCTCAAGGAAGCTTTGAAGGCCACTCCATCTGGAAGTCATCGCTTTTTCCGTCTCTTTCATTTTGATCAAAAAAGAAGCAACAAAGCTCCCAAGCCTTTCTGCTTTGCGGTGCGTTTTGTCCATGACCTGAAAAGTTTTCAGGAGAATAAAGAGTGGTTTGTGCTTAAATCACCGTTGAGTTTATACTTCTCAACTGTTGATCCCAGCTTGCTGGTGGATTTTTATAACGGGGTAATTTCAAAGCAAATTTATCCCTTTGAAAAAGGCGAGTTTTCTATCCCGTATCCTGAAGTGGTTGTTCCCCTTCGGGAAAAACGAATTACGGGAAATACCGTTATGTTTCGCACTCTTTCTCCGGTTCTTATCGAGGACGCTCAGGGTAAGCCTTTGTTGCCTGATCGAGATGGGGAAAGATTTGCGAGAGAATTCAATTACTACGCAGATGCGCTGCTTTGGGGGATACGGGGAAATGGCCTTCGTGAGAAGCTGGTTTTTCAGCCCTTCAGGATTAAAAAGGAAGTCGTCAAGCATGCCATAAGGGAAAGAGAAGAGACTTCCCGAATTTATACCTTTACCTGCTTTAGCGGTCAGTTCGTTCTCAGGGGGAATCCTGCTGATCTTGAATATATTCAGGCGCTGGGTATAGGCAGACGACGTTCTCAGGGTTTCGGCATGCTGGAGGTGGTTTGGGTTGAGTGAAATTGTCCTTTATCCGAGTAACTGGTTGTATAACGCTGGAGTGGTGGGATTTTTGCATTCCCTGCAGGAAGTAGAGAAAATCCAGGTAGAAGGATTTTTAAAAGAAGATGGAACAGTAGTTTTGCCTGCAAACCTTTTTGCACAACTTAATTGGGATTTGAGATATTTTTCGGAAACGAGACTTGCAGCAATCACAGGACAGGCGAAAATTTACAGAAATTACTGGCAGCCCTCCTGGGATAAAAGTGCTTTTGGAGCCTATGTTGCTGCCCTTGAAAACCTTCGGGAATCGTCTTTGCACTCTTGCAGCGTATGTGGGAGGAATTTTGAAATTCCTGAACCTCATTTGCAGGCACTGGTACAAAGGTTTTCATTTCTGAAAACTTTCTTATCTGGGGTAAGCACCTTCGATGTTCGCCTTAATATGATGCTAGCCCCTTCTATAGGAGAATTTCCAAATAGCTTGTGGAACTTGAGGAGTGGTAGCTGCGTTTGCCCTCTTTGCTCCTTTTTGCTTGTTCATCAACACCTATCATTTTTGGAGCTTATCGATTCGGATGGTAAGGCCAGTACCTCGGTTTTTGTAAACGCTCCTTCTTTTAAGGTGATGTGGTATCTTAACCGTCTGGTCAAGGAGGTTTACAGCAGAGAGAAAATCTCTTTTGTCCGGGAGCTTTTGGGTGTGAGCCTCATAGAGTTTGCGATGCGCGTCAATGCCCAACTTGGAATGTGGACCAAAATGAACATAGAGGTGGTGAGCTGGAAGAGGGATGGCACGATCGATTTTTACGTCCTTCCTTATCAGGTAGCTGACCTTCTCCTTGATTGGCGAGTGGCATCGCTCCTTTCAGATATTGGTGAATTTTCGGTTTTGAAGATGGTGCTTGAGGAGCGTTTTTATGAAATCGTAGAACTTGGAGAAAAGATTATGGCCATCGGTATAAAAAGGAAAAACGAGTGGGGAAAACAGGAAAAGGCATACATCAATCAGCATCTTCGCCTTTCCCGTAACAAGGATCGACCGGATAACTTGGTTAATTTTGCTTCCAGGCTTTTTTCTCTCTATGCCCTTATTCAGGAAAAACAGGGGGTGAAGGGTAATGAGCGATAGAGAGCAGTTGTTTTCAGAACTTGAGAGAGTGTGGGAAGAAATTCTTAAATCACTATCCATGGCGGGAGCAGGGGCGGAAGAATTCAGTAGGGTTGTGAACTTGCTTTCTGATTTCAGCTTGCAGTTGCAGGACGCTTTGGAGTATGCGCTAAAGAATGCCGATGCTTCTCAAAGGGTAGCGCTTGAGAGGCTCTACAATGCTTTAACCAGGGAAAGCGCAAAGGCACTTTGCGATAAGCTTCACAGGTATGGCTTCGGCTTGCGGGGTACTGAAGTCCATGGACGGATTTACGATTCTGAGAAAAAATCGCCTAAGGGTCTGGCTTATCGGATTCTTGAGCTGACCAGAATGGGTAAAAGAGATGAAGTTTTCTTTTCGCTGCTCAATGTTTTTCAGGGACATCCGATTAATCCGGACTTGGCCAAAGTTTTCAATCCCGCTTATTCAGATGACCTTTTCAAGGTGTTCATATATTCTTTTCTGAGTGGTCTTTTAGGAGAAGGCTATAGACAGAGTGAGGAGGGATGAAAAAATGAAAAACATTACCATTACCGTTATTTATGAAGCGCAGGCCTTGAATCGTGATGAGAAGCTGGGAGGTAATATTCTCTCTATCAAAAAGCTGACTCGGGGAAAGGAAACTTTGAGTTTTATTGGTAAACCTGCTCTGCGTCACTATCTCTTTTCGGCTCTTCAGAGGGCTTATCCCAGCGACTGGTGCCCAGCTCCGGTTACCGGGCAGGGGGAGGTGGTGCAGTTTGACATTCTCCAGGCTGATATTCTGACCTATGCCGAGCTCGACGCTTTTGGCTATATGTACACGATAGGTGAGCAGGCTTCAATCACTCGTCGGGCTCCAGTGGGAATAACCAAAGCTTTGTCCTTTTCCCCTTATCAGGGAGACATGGCGTTTTATGCTAACCATGACCTGGTAAACCGGGGAATAAAGAATGGTCTTTCAGTAACACCTAATCCCTATAACAAAGAGGAACATTGCAGTTTTTACAAAGCGAGTTTCACCATAGATACTCAGATTTTGGGCCAAGACGTGTGGATTGTTAGTGGGGTGAGTTTTCAAAATGGTACTTTGACTCTCACTTTATCAGGTGGGAACAAAAAAAGTATCACGAAAGAAATAACCCCCGTTAAAGAGCGGGAAGATACTGAGGGCTGCTATGAGTGCTTAAACGGTGAAGGCGAAAAGGTGGGCGAGATTAGGGTTCAAAAATTGAGTTCAGGCAAATGGGAAGTAACCTTTCTGCTGGAACCAGATATAAAGCAAAAAAGGATAGAGCAGCTTCTCGAGACCATAAAGAATGGACTTTATGCCCAATCGAGCAACGAGCTTAACACCTTGATCCCAATTTTCTTGGTTGCTTCCGGGGTAAAAGTTCCTTCTCCAGTCTTTCACTCTTATCTTGTGTTGGGTTCGGATGAGGACAGAGAAGGGTCTGATTTTCAAGTTTCTGGACTTCTTGATGGACTGAGTAATTCCTGGGTGGAAGGCCCTGTCTTTGTCTTTGAGAGCAAGAGGGTCAGATGGGACAGAAGAGAAAAGGAAGAAGCCTCGAAAAAGTGGAACGCCCGGCTTAAGGCGGAGTGGAATGACTTTAAAAAAGAACTCTTTAGCTTTGGTGATACAAGAGAGGGGGAAGCGGAATCGTGAAGGGTGAACCTGTTAAAGCTTTGCGAGTGGTCCTTTATCAACCTCACGCTCACTACCGACTTCCCTTTACTTATCGCAGGAGGCACAGTTATCCTATTCCCCCTTATTCCACGGTGCGTGGTTTTCTGTGCAATGTTTTGAACATTCGAGGTCATACTCTTGGGAGAGATCCCGAGGCAAACGAGGATTTTCAAAGACTCAAAGCGGCCAAAATAGGAATTGCTGGGCGGTTTGAGACCAAAACCACCGAATATATGTGGTTTCGCAATTTGGGCAAAAAGCAGCACATTAGCCGTTTTGGTTCTGCAGAGGGACGCACAATGTGGGGGGTGGGAGAGCACCCCGGGGGCCAATTGCCAGTCTGGGTTGATGTGCTCAATGAAGTCAGGATTGTTGTGTATCTTGTGCACGAAGACTATGCTTTTTTGGAGCGCCTTTGCGAGAAGATTCAAAACCCTTCAGAGCGTTTTTATCCTCTCTATCTTGGACGCTCTGAAGACTGGGTAGTTGTGGAGGATGTAAACAAAGATGTTTCACTTGAGTTTAAGGCAAAGGATGCTGATTTTGAGCACTTTTTTTGGGTGCCCGAGAAATTGTTTCTGCCGCCTGGTGGTAGTTTTGACTTCACTCAGGTAGAGGGGATTTTTTACCGGGTACCCTTCTTCTGGGAATTGCGAGAGGGGAGTCGGGACTTTCGGTATGTTCTTGCCAAGCTCAGCGATGGTCGCATCAAGAATATCAGCTTTTTGTTTGACAGCTCTTTTGGCCGAAAGGGTCTCCCGGTGTTTTTGCTAAATCCGGGTGTGTGAGGAGAGATTGCAATGAATATGGTGCTTGCTAAATCCAATCAGGTACGTTTGAGAGACCATATTCAGGATTTAAATATGGTGTTTGAGAGCTTCAGGGAGAAGCTTGCAGAAAGCGCCTTCTGGGCTGAAATTGAGCAAACCTTGCGCCTTGCGATTTTGTGCCATGACCTTGGAAAGGTTTTACCTTCTTTTCAGCTTAAGGTCTTGGGGAATGAGGGGTATCAGCCGTTCGATATTCATTTTAACATTCCACACTCTCTGGCTTCGCTATTTTTTGTTGACCCGACGTTTTTGGAAAAAGAAGTTGGAAGGGAAAGAGCAGATTTTCTTTTGACCACAGTGGCTTTTCACCACTTCCGAGAGAATTTCTTTGAGTATCTGGGAGGAAGAAACGACCAGCTGGTTGCCTTTTGTAAAAAATTGCTACAGGATGAAGAGTGGCGAGAAGGTCTTTTGCAGAATCTCAAGCAGGAGATGGAGGGAATAACAACCCTTGCAGAGCATCCCGGGCTTTTAAGCTTTAACCGCAAGCTGGCAGAGGCTCTGGCAAATGGCCTGACATTGCTCGATTTTGTATTCCTTCCTTATCGTGCTGAGGGCTTACCAGCGAGGTTGGGGTTTAAGGGGGAACGGGAGCGCTTTTTTGTGCTTTTGAGCGGTTTTCTCCAGCGCTGCGATCATTTTGCCTCTTTTTGTGAAGAAGAAGGGCGATTTTTTAATCCTGAAGAAAAAGGCTTGACCGGTGAAGAGGTGTGGAATAAGCTGACCAGTTCTCTAAGAGAAAAAGCCGGGGTTAGCAAGCTGTGGCAGGAAGAGATATTGGAAGGGAAACGTGAGCAGAACTTTATCCTGATTGCTCCGACAGGTTGTGGAAAGACTGAATTTGCTTTTCTGTGGGCGGGAGGTAGTAAGCTTTTTTATACCTTACCCCTGCGCGCTGCCGTTAACCAGATGTACAGAAGAGGCAAGATGCTGTGGGGCGATAGCTTAGGATTGCTTCACTCCGATGCCGACCTGGTTTTTCTGGAGGAAGCATTAGGAAAAACCGGTTCTGAGTACGAGGATAACTACACCGCTTATCACTTGTCTCGGCAGCTGGCCTTTCCAGCCTGTATATCTACTGGTGACCAGTTTTTCCCTTATGCTTTGCGTCCGCCTGGATACGAAAAAATTTATGCCACTTTCTCTTACGCGCGTCTGGTCATTGATGAAGTGCAGGCTTATTCACCGGAGGCTGCTGCTATAGTTGTGAAATTCACCGAGGATTTGACAAAGATGGGTGGTAAATTTCTCCTCATGACTGCTACACTTCCAGAGTTTGTAAAAAGAGAAATCATGCAGCGCACTGGTGTTCCAGAAGCTTCTTTCATCAACTTATATGAGAAAGAACGAGCCAGGTTTGAACGTATTAGGAAGCACCGGGTTAAGGCTTTTAGGGCTGAAAACCCTTCTTTTCTTACGGAAAGAATTCTTGAAGAAGCAAGGCGCGACGGTGGACAACGAGTGCTGGTGGTTGTAAACACCGTTCCCAGAGCCCAGGAGCTTTATAAAGAACTGCGCAACTTAAAGAGTCAGGATATAGAGCTTTTGCTTCTTCATTCGCGTTTTACCGTTTCGGATCGCCAGAGCCTGGAGGAGGAAGTAGAGAGGAGTTTCAGGAATCCCAAGGAGGTTCCCGATGGTGCTAAAATACTTGTTGCCACTCAGGTGGTAGAGGCTTCTCTTGATATGGATGCCGATATTCTGTTTACAGAGCTTGCTCCTTTGGACTCTCTGGTGCAGAGGATGGGCAGGGTTTTGAGACGCATCGGCCCTCAGTTTGATAGCCCTGGAGAAGGGGTATATCGCGCTCCAAGCGGGAAAGAATACAGGATTACTTTAAATGTGCCCAACGTATACCTTTTTTCCACAGAAGAAACCATCAAAAGTTCTCCCTACCCCTGGGAATTGCTTGCAGGTAGCATCCTTATTTTCAACGGGCTCTTTGCGGGTAAAAGTGAAGAGGAAATCAAAGAAGAGATTGTAAACGCTGTGAACGAGCAAGGTAAAAATTCTCTGGAAATTGAAGAGGGTGAAATTTTGCTCTCTGAGTACGATAAATATCGCCTGGTTTGGTTTTTCTATCAGGCAATGGAAGAAACAAATACAGAGTACATTAAGACCTTCTTTAATACGCTTTCGATTTTGGATGCTGGATATGTATCTTCAAGAAAAAGCGAGGCACAAAAGGTTTTCAGGAGAATTACCGACGTATCAGTTGTGCCAGAGAATCTCCTACAGGCTTTTTATAGGGATGTTGTTGCTTTCGTAAGTGATGACCTTTGTGAAGAAAGGAAAAGCTTTGCGGCCTTTAAGAGGGATATCCTGTCGAAATACGTGGTTTCCGTTTCCTGGGCGGTGGCTAAGGAAGCGGTGACGAAGGGTGCTAAAGCTTTTCACAGGCTTTTCAACTTGGCTTCAAGCTACGAACAGGAACTTTTCGGTAAGTATCCTCTCCAGAGCTGGCTGGACAATGTTTTTGTTGTTCCTGGCGATTATAGCGATTTGGGTTTCACAAAAGTGAAAGCAAAGGAGCAGAAAGCAATGGCGGATGATGGAAACATCCTTTGATTCTCTACGCATTACTGGCGTTAAAATAAACTACTTTTTTATTTGCAAGCGAAAACTCTGGCTGTTTGACCGTGGTATACAGATGGAACAGGAGTCGGAGCGGGTTTTGCTGGGAAAACTCCTTGATGAGTACAGTTATCCCAGAAAGAAACGCCGGAGAGTCACCATTGATGACCTTATAGCTATCGACCTGGTTGAGGGGGATACTGTAAGGGAAGTCAAATACAGTAAGGTTTTCGAAAAAGCAAGCATCATGCAGATTGGGTACTATCTTTTTTATTTAAAGGGCCTGGGTATTAACAAAAAAGGCATCATTTCCTATCCGAGGCTACGAAAGAGTAAGGAAGTGGTTCTTACCGATGAAATGATAAGCGAACTCAAAGAGGCTATGAAGGGTATCGAAGAGGTTTTGACAATGCCCTCTCCACCGGTTGCGGAGAAAAAGCCCTATTGTAGGAAGTGTGCTTATTTCGAGTTTTGCTTTGGATGAACCCATGCAGTCTTATTACCTTTTATGTAGTGGTACTCTGAAGAGGAACGAAAACACTCTTTTGGTTGAAAAGAGCGATGGGGAAAAGAAAGTGATTCCCATCGAGAATATTGATTCTATCCATGTTTTTGGCCAGATGAACTTTAATAAAGAACTTCTAGTGTTTCTGGCCCGGGAAGGTAAGCCCCTGCATATTTATAATTATTACGGTAACTATAGTGGCACCTTTTTGCCCAGAGACAAAAATGTTTCCGGAGAGCTTCTGGTGCGCCAGGTTGAACATTATCTTGACCCCCAAAAACGCTTCTTTTTGGCCCTGGCGTTTGTTGAGGGGGCCATGTTTCACGCCAAGCGTAATCTTCGAGAGTATTCCGGGACTGAACCTTTCATTCAAAAAATTGAGGAAGAGCTTGATAAGGCTTACTCTGCAACTTCTATTGCCGAACTGATGGGTTGTGAAGGTAGAGCTAAGGAGATTTATTATCAGGCTTTTAATCTCTTTTTAAAAGAGGAATTTTATTTTGAGAAAAGAGAAAAACGTCCACCCTCCAACCCGGTAAATGCGCTTATCTCATTTGGTAATTCACTCATTTATACCACCATTCTTTCTGAGTGTTATCGGACCCAGCTTAATCCTACCATAAGCTATCTCCATGAACCACGAGAAAGGCGTTTTTCTTTGTGTCTCGACCTTGCCGAAATATTTAAACCTTTAATCGCTGACCCACTGGTTTTTCGCTTGATTAATACCGGTTTGATTACCAAGGATGACTTTGACCAAGACCTCAATGGTTGCTACTTGAACGACAGGGGGAAGGAAAAGTTTCTTAAGGCTTTTGACCAGAAGCTTAAAACTACCATTAAACACCGCCGCCTTAAAAGAAAGGTTTCCTACCGTACTATTTTGAGGCTTGAGTGTTACAAACTTATCCGGCATCTTTTGGGAGATGAAGTATACGCTCCTTTCAAGGCGTGGTGGTGATGGCTTACTGCATTGTGACTTATGACATTGGAGAAGAGCGGGTTAATCGGGTTAGGAAAGTGCTTAAGCGCTATCTTAACTGGGTTCAGAATTCGGTTTTTGAGGGGGAAATTAGTGAGGGAAAGCTTGAGAAATGTTTGCAAGAACTAAAGAGTGTTATCAACGCAGATTCTGATTCGGTTTATGTGTATTGTTTCGAGATCAGGGAGTATTGTAGGAAACGGGTTGTTGGTTGCGAAAAGGAGAACACTTTTAACCTTATTTAATATTTTTGGTTACTGCATCGGGGGGCCTTACTTGTCCAGGTGTTTAAAACGAGTTTCTTATAAAGGATTGAGTGCATTTTTGGGATGTAGCGTCAAACACTACTCCAGCTTCGATGCAAAAATATCGCTTTCAGCTTCCATTTTTATTCTTTTTGCGAGGTTGTGCAGCTCTTGTGAGTTGCACAACATAAGTCTATTTTCTTTTTTAGAGAATGACTGGGTTTTATCTGAACTATGTGGGATTTAAACTCGCTTCTTGAACGCAATATACGAATATTGTTCAAAGTTTTATCTGAACTATGTGGGATTTAAACGCGAGTATCATTGTCAGCAAGGATGTGTTCATAAAACGT
>JARRBX010000082.1 GCA_029982245.1 Candidatus Atribacteria bacterium
GATTCTGGCTCGACAACCCTTGCGGAGAGTGAATATAATGGTAGATGGAAAAGTGGTGGGATTTGAAATTCGCCCTGATTTCTTGCTTAAAAAAGGAAAGCGACTTTATGTTGGCGAAGTTAAAAGTGGCAAGGAAACGGCCTTTCTTTTTCGACCTTCAATAAGGAGGCAGCTCCTTGAGTACTTTGTCGCCTACCGTCCTTATGGGGTAATTCTGGTGGATGGAGAGCAAAGGGAAATACACCAGGTATTTTTTCCGGAACTGGCTTTGAGGAGCAACCGTTGGAAAGGTCTCTGGGTGCTGATTCTGGGTGTCTTTCTGGGAGTACTGCTTGGAAAATGGGTGGGTGGAACTTGAACGGAACAGATGAAATTCATATTTTTGTCAAAAAAGAGAGCCCCGAAGTTTTAAAAGAAGCACGAAAGTTGCAAAGTTTCTTGGCAAGTAGAGGCCACAGAGCTTTGATTCTGGATTCTGCAACTAATCTGGTCGGAAAACCCGCGTTGGTCTTCGTTCTGGGAGGAGACGGTACTTTTCTGAATGCTGCCCGTTGGTATGCACCTTCTGGGGTTCCCCTGCTGGGAATAGATATGGGAGGATTGGGTTTTCTTGCTTCAGTGAGTGTTGATAACATGCTTGATGCGGCCCTGGCCGTCCTGGAGGGTCGTTTCCGTCAAAGCAAAAGGATGATGCTTGATTGCTTCGTCCATTATCGAGGAGGCAAGGTGCAGCAGGACATTGCCCTTAACGATGTGGTTATCTACAGAGGTGCTTTTGCTCAGATGATCAGGCTTTCCACGTACGTTGACTCTGATTTTTTGGCTTCTTTTCCCGCTGATGGCTTGATTGTGGCCACTCCCACTGGGTCCAGCGCCTATTCGCTTTCAGCGGGGGGACCAGTGGTGTATCCGGAACTCGAGCTTTTGATCATCACCCCCATCTGTGCCCATACCCTTTATGCCCGGTCGGTGGTAACTGCTCCCAGCTCAACTGTTAAGGTGGTTCTGGAGTCTGAAAAGGAAGGCACTATGGTAACCCTTGACGGTCAGAGAGGGTACGCCCTGCACCAAGGAGAGTTTATCGTGGTCAAAAAGTCCAACGTTGAGTTGTTGGTTCTGCATCCCTTTGACGAGCAGCCCTTTTATTCCCTGTTGCGTAGAAAGCTTTCTTGGGGTATGGATATCCGCAAGCGGGTTGATGGAGAATGCTAAAGGAACTGGTAGTTAAGAATCTGGTTATTGTGGAATATCAGAATATTGCTTTTGATAAAGGCCTCAATGTCCTGACGGGTGAGACCGGTACTGGTAAATCTCTGGTTGTCGACGCACTGGCTCTGCTTTCTGGAGTGAGAGCCCGAGAAGACCTGGTCAGAGCACAAGCTCCCTGTGCGCTGGTGGAAGCTCTTTTTGGTATCGAGAACAACCCGGAAGTTCAAGAGCTACTTCGAGAAAACGACCTGTTGCACGGCGATGAGGTGGTGCTTTCCCGGGAAATTTCTCCTCAGGGTAAGAGCAAATGCAGGGTCAACGGCCGGTTAGTCCCTCTGGCTTTTCTCAAGAAGCTAAGCGCCAGACTGTTTGACATTTATGGACAGGGCGAACAGGTGAGTTTTTTTGAGCCACGCAATAAACTTCGTATTGTGGACGCGCTGCTTGAGGGGGAAGCTTTATCTTGGAAAAAGGAATACCGCAAATTGTTTAGAGAGTGGAAAGCAGTTACTGATAAGCTGAGTACCTTGGGAAAAGATGTAGAGGAAAAACTTTCCGAGCTGCAACGAGTTGTTGAAGAGCTAGATTCGCTGGGCCTTGCGGAAGAGGAGGTATTTCAGCTGGAGAGTGATTTCAACCGTATGGCCCATGCACAGCGTTTTCTGGAGGTTTTGGGAAAGGCATTGCGCGAAATCGAAGGTGATGATTTTGAGGAGGGTATTTTGAAAAGGCTGAGCCAGCTCGAAGAAGATTTACGCTCTTTGCCTCAGGAAAACGCAAGACTTGAGGAGCTTGAACTTGCCATTCAGAACATGAATGGAGTTTATGCAGGTTTACAGGAGGTTTCCTATCTCCTGGGCAAACTCAGGGAGAGTTTCTGTTTTTCCGAAGAGGAGATTAGAGAACTTGAGGAGAAAATAGCGCTCCTTGAGCGCCTGAAAAGAAAATATCGTTGCTTAACCACAGCGAGTTTCGTCACTTTCCAGAAAGAAAGCAGAAGAAAGCTGGTGGAGCTTGAAAACACCCGTTCGCTGGTGGAAAGTTTGCAAGAACAAAAAGTGCTTCTGGAAGAAGAACTGGGTAAGCTTTCCGAAAAGCTCTCGTTGGCAAGAAAGAAAGCGGCGCAGAGCTTTAGCGAACTAATTGAAAAAGAGCTTGCTCAACTGGGACTTGAAAAGGCACGCTTCAAAGTGGATTTTGGCAGGGAACGAGCTTTTACTGAGGAAGGGACCGATGTGGTTGAGTTTCTCATCTCCGTCAACCCGGGTCAAAAAATGGGTAAAGTGCTTGAAGTCGCTTCGGGAGGAGAAATTTCTCGCATCGTGTTGGCTATTAAGTCTCTGATCTCTGGCCTGGAAAGTCTACCGGTTCTGATTTTTGATGAGATAGACCAGGGAGTGGGAGGCAAGACCGCTTTTTGGGTCGGTGAGCGGCTGAAAAAGCTGGCTGAAAATCATCAGGTGATATGTGTAACCCATCTGCCCCAGATAGCCTGTTTTGCCAATCACCACCTCAGGGTGAGAAAGCGTTTCGCCGAGGAAAGGGTCGAAGTCGAAGTACAACCCCTTCAAAAGCCTGAGGAACGTATCGAGGAGCTGGCCCGGATGCTTGGAGCAGAAGAAGGAGACCACTTTGGGGTGGAGTACGCACGAACCTTACTGGAGAGAGTCAGTGGTGCGGATACTTAAAGCAGGTGGTTTTTTCACCGAAAGCTGGCAGGATAGCGAAATTATAGTCCTTGGTGGACCAAGTGGCACTGGAAAAACAGAGCTGACCCTTAACCTGGCTACCTATTTACGAAAGACTCTGGTTCGAGGATGTGAGCTTCTGGATCTTGATTTTGTGAAGAGCGACTTTACTCTGCGCAGTGGGCGCTATCGTCTCGAAGTTCCCCTCCGCCAGAGCTTCTCGGTTGCTCGCTTTTCAGAGTATCCAGTCTGGGAGAAAGATGTTCTGAAGCTGTTCAGTGATGCTTCACTGGAAAGTCCACTCATAATTGACCTGGGTGGCGATGAGCGCGGCCTGCGTATTTTCAGAAGTCTGGCTCCATTTTGGCAAAAAAAGCGAGTCTACTGCAGCTTGGTGGTCAATTTTCATCGCCCTTTTTTTGAGTCAGTGGAAAGCTACTCCTCTTTTGTGTACCAGACAGAGAAGCGAGTGGGAATTCGCTTCCATTCGCTGATTTTAAACGATCATCTCGGCCACCACACCGATGAAACACTGGTAAAGCAAGCCTTTGAAAAAGCGACTCTGCTTTCTCAAAAGCTTGCTTTACCAATCTGGTTTGTGGCAGTTTGGGAAGAGCTGGGGTTGCCTTTTTCTTTTCTGGACTCTTTGGACTGTGCAGTTTTGGGTATACGTCGTTATCTTAACTTAGCCTGGAACGTGGGAGGCGATGAGGCCAATGGTGGTTTCCAAAAAAACCAATCAGGTGATAATTGATTTCGAATTCTGCAAGGGGTGCGGTCTGTGCGTGCGGGTATGCCCCCGCAACGTGCTGGGTATTTCTGAAGACTTTAATTCCCGAGGATACTTTCCAGCTAAAGTTTGTGCACAGGAAAAGTGCATTGGTTGCGGTTTCTGTGCCGAAGTTTGCCCTGAAGTGGCGATTGCCGTTTATAAGGAGTGAGTACGGTGGAAAGAATTTTGATGAAAGGCAACGAAGCGGTTGCTGAAGCCGCAGTTCGAGCTGGCTGCCGCGTTTACTTTGGCTACCCCATCACTCCCCAGACAGAAATCAGCGAATACCTTTCCAAACGTCTTCCTGAAGTGGGAGGTGTTTTTCTCCAGGCAGAGAGCGAGGTGGCAGCCATAAACATGGTCTACGGTGCAGCAGCCACAGGCATGCGGGTGCTGACTTCTTCTTCAGGGCCAGGTCTGAGCTTGAAACAGGAAGGACTTTCTTACCTTGCTTCAGCAGAGCTGCCCTGTGTGGTGGTAAACATGGTTCGAGGAGGACCGGGCTTGGGCAATATTCAACCTGCCCAGAGCGACTATTTCCAAGCCACCCGTGGGGGAGGACATGGAGATTATCGGGTGCTTACCCTTGCTCCCTCTTCGGTGCAAGAACTCGTGGACCTGACCTATCTCGCTTTTTACCTTGCTGACAGGTATCGTAATCCAGTCGAAATACTGGGTGATGGCATGCTGGGCCAGATGATGGAGCCAGTAGTGTTCCAGGAACCTTCGCTACCCCCTCTGCCGGATAAAGATTGGGCAATCAAGGGGAAGGGGAGAGGGGAACGAAAGTACATTCTCTGTTTTGCTCTGGACCCCCGAGAGCTGGAAAAGCTTAATCTGAAATTGCAGGAAAAATACCTGCGCATTGAACAGGACGAGGTTCGCTTTGAGTATTTTGGTTCTCCGACTCCGGAAATGCTTCTCGTGGGTTTTGGAACCGTGGGTAGAATTTTAAAGAGCGTGGTGAGAGAAGGGGAAAGAGTTGGTTTGCACCTTGGTCTTTTGCGCCCCATCACTCTCTATCCTTTCCCTAAGCAGGCCGTCAGCGAGTGGGCACAAAAGGCAGGCCAGGTGTTGGTTGTGGAAATGAACCTGGGGCAAATGCTTGAAGATGTGCTGCTGGCTGTATCCGGCAAAGCTCAGGTGCATTTTTATGGGAGAACAGGAGGGATGATTCCCACCGTTGATGAGATACTGGAACGGGTCTTTGCACTGAGAAAGGGGTGATAATCCATGAAAGCAATATTTGAAAGACCCCGCACTTTGATAAAGAAACCTTTCACGTACTGCCCAGGCTGCCACCACGGTCTGGCCCAAAGGATTATAGCCGAAGTGATAGATGAGCTCAACATTGCTGATAAAACCATTGGGGTTGGACCGGTGGGTTGTTCAGTATATATCTACGAGTTCCTGGATATAGATTTTGTAATGGGTGCTCACGGCAGAGCTCCTGCGGTAGCCACTGGTATCAAGCGTTCGCTTCCAGACCGAGTGGTTTTTTCTTATCAGGGAGATGGTGACATTGCAGCCATAGGAACTGCAGAAATTGTCCACGCAGCCAACCGGGGAGAACTGATAACTTCTTTTTTTGTCAATAACGCTGTTTTTGGTATGACAGGAGGGCAAATGGCGCCCACCACCCTCCTGGGCCAGAAGACCAAAACGTCTCCAGAAGGCAGAGATGCCAGAATGCACGGTTTTCCCATGCGTCTTAGCGAAGTGCTGGCTACCTGTGAGGGTAGTGCCTACATAGCAAGAGCCGCTCTCACCAATCCCCGTTTTATTCGCAAGGCTAAGGAAATGGTACGCAAAGCGTTTCTTACCCAGATAGAAGGAAAAGGTTTTTCTATGGTGGAATTTCTTTCTCCCTGTCCTACCAACTGGGGTATGAATCCTGTGGAAGCAGTGGAATGGCTGGAAAAGGAAATGCTTGCCTATTTCGAAATTGGTGAAATCAAGGTTAGGGAGGACGTGTTCAATGCATGCTGAAGTGGTTATCGCTGGGTTTGGAGGACAGGGAATTCTCTTTTTGGGACGAGTCCTTGCTGAAGCAGGAATGATTGAGGGATACGAAGTCACCTGGTTCCCATCCTATGGACCTGAGATGCGAGGGGGAACAGCCAACTGTACGGTGATAATTTCTGAAGAAGAAATTGGAGCCACGGTTACCGCTCATCCTGATATTTGTGTGGTCATGAATGAACCGTCCTTGAGAAGGTTCGCCAGTTCGGTGCGCAAGGGAGGGCTTTTGCTGGTTAACTCTTCTCTGGTCTCCACGAGTTATCAATCCAGCGCGGTGGAAGTTTTAGAGATACCTGCAAACGAGCTGGCAAAAATGGTGGGCAATCCTCGGGTGATCAATATGGTGATGCTTGGGGGATTGTTAGCCAAAAGAGAGCTGGTAAAGTTTGCAAGCGCTGAAAAAGCGCTGCAAAACATTTTGCAGGGGAAAGAAGACCTATTGGAGGCCAACCTGGTAGCTCTTCGGGTAGGCCGAGATTTTGTCATCAAGGGGGGCGAGATACATGTTGGTTAGAGACCGGATGACCCGGGAAGTCATCACCATTAACAGTCATACTCCTATTCTGGAAGCCCAGAAAATCATGAAGGATAAAAAAATACGTAGGTTGCCAGTGGTTGATAATCAGAAGCTGGTAGGTATTGTAACCTATAATGACCTCCTTGAGGCAACACCTTCCAAAGTTACTACCTTGAGTCGTTTTGAACTGACTTATCTTCTGAGCAAGATGACCGTGGCTGAAATTATGAAAAAAATGGTTATTACCGTTTCTCCTGATACCCCCCTTGAGGAAGTGGCGCTGATTATGAAGCAAAATGAAATCGGTGGTGTACCTGTAGTTGAAGATTCAAAGGTGGTGGGTATTATCACGGAATCAGATATCTTTGAGGCTCTTGTGGAAACGTTGGGCGTTGAAGAGGGTGGAAGCAGAATTACTCTGGAACTTCCTCAAAAACCAGGCATCCTGCACGAAGTAACGGGTATCGTGAAAAAACACGATGTTAACATACTGAGCCTGGCTACTTTTTATGATGAGGAACATCCTCAATTCCGCTACGTGGTCATGCGCGTTGCCGTTCGCGACCCGGGTCCGCTTGTGGAAGAACTCAGTCAACATCCAGAAATAGCGGTCAAACACGTATGGGTTAGCCCGGAAGAGGAG
>JARRBX010000007.1 GCA_029982245.1 Candidatus Atribacteria bacterium
GCTCAAGTCGATTACTTTCACTTCAGGACTAAAGAGCTTTAGATGACTCATGGACTCTCCATGAGGTAGAGCCAGAAAAACTGCATCGACTGGAGAAGGCACTCCCTGCTTGCTAAGACTCGAAAACTCCAGCAAGGTTCTCTTTGTCCAGGCGGGACAGTATTCCTCTAAACTCTTTTCAGCAAAGCTCTCACTGGAGATCCAGGTCACTTCTACCAGAGGATGAGAACGCAAAATACGCAAAAGCTCAAGCCCGGTATAACCACTTCCACCAACTATTCCCACTTTTATTCTGTCCATCCTGTTATTCCCCCTATTCAAACAAAAAGCCTCGTCGCTCAGGACGAGGCCTATTCAGCGGCAGGAGTACACTGCATAAAGCAGTGCACGGTGCCACCCTGCTTCACTCATATCGGCTAACGGGAAAACCCGGGTAACCCTACTTGGGACTGAATATCCCTTTCTTCGGAACCAGCTCTGGGGCTCTAAAGCCTTCTCCCTCAGGGGGGAACCTGTCCACCACTATGTTCCCTCGCTGTGCCCCTCAGAAGATGCATTCCCCTTCTTTGCCTTTCCTCACTATTCACTTCAGCGTATATTACATTAAAACATCAACTCGGATAAAAATCAAGAAAGACAGCCGACTTCTCTGAGAATGTTTTTAAGCTTTTCTTTCTGTTCAGAATTCATGATGCACAGAGGCGGACGCACCCACTCGCCACTTTTTCCAGTAAGGCTGAGCGCAAATTTTACGGGAATGGGATTGGTGGCTATGAAAATACCCTTGAAAAGGGGGTATAGCTCAAGGTGAATCTTCGTTGCCCTATCAACATCTCCGTTCCGAAAAGCGTCAATCATTTCTTTTATTCTTTTTCCAGCCAGGTGAGCGGCAACACTGACTACTCCCTTCCCACCATGAGCAAGGACAGTGAGAGTCATGTTATCATCACCACTGTAGATAGCAAATTCCTGAGGAGTCATTCGCCTCACCAGAGAAAGCTGGTCTACGCTTCCCGAAGCCTCTTTGATAGCCACAATGTTAGGTATTTCAGCAAGACGGGCTACAGTTTCAGGATTGATGTTGATTCCCGTCCTTGAAGGGATGTTGTAAAGCATAATGGGTATGTTCACCGCTTCGGCTATGGCTCTAAAATGCTGGTAAAGGCCTTCCTGCGGGGGTTTGTTATAGTAGGGTGCTACAGCCAGAATGCCATGCACTCCAAGTTTCTCGGCTTCTTTGCTGAGTTTTACCGATTCCCGGGTGTTGTAGCTGCAGGTCCCAGCTATTACCGCTCCACGATCACCCACTTCTTCAAGGGCCACCTCAAAAAGGCGCAGTTTCTCTTCATGAGTAAGCGTAGGTGATTCTCCGGTAGTACCTGAAACCACCACACCGTCTGAGCCGTTACGCATTAGAAAGTCCAGTAGCTGGCGAAAAGCCTGGTAATCAATTTCCAGGTCTTCCTTAAACGGAGTTATAACTGCAGTCAGGAGACTACCCCATTCTCTCATTGTAAAACCCCCTCAGCACAGTTCATCGAGCTGAAACTTGCGGTGCAGGGCTTGAATAGCCCGCTCCATGTCTTTTTCCCACACCAAACAGGAAATGGTCACGTGAGAATCACCGGTCTGCAGGATTTCAATTCCTGACTCCTGCATGGCCTCAACAAGCTGTGCCATCACTCCGGGACGGTCAGCCATTTCAAAGCCTACCAGCGATACCTTGGCACAGGGTGCGTTAATAGTCACCGTAAATCCTGCTTTCTCCAGAATCTCTTTTACCAGAGAAGCACGTTGTTCCTCGACCACGAAAGCGGTGTTGTCAGGAAAAAGATTAATAAGGTCTATGCTGATACCTTTTTGAGCCAGAGAGCTGAAAGCGAGAAGCTTGTTTTCAGGCTTCTCACCCAGCGGTATCACCACCTGGGCCAATCCGGCACGATAGGCAATGCTGTAAAGGGGACGCAAACCCGCACCCCGTATACCTCGCTCTACAAGGTATTTTATGTCGCAAATGATGGTTCCTTCACCTTCGTTGGTAAGGCTGCGCACCCTGAGCGGCACCCGGTATTCTCTGGCCACACTCATAGCCTTGTGATGGATTACCTTAGCACCCTGCTGCACGATTTCCGCAGCCTCGGTGTAGGTAAGACCCCTGATTATTTGAGCGTCGGGAACGATGCGAGGGTCAGCAGTCATTACCCCTTCCACATCGGTGAAAATATCCACAAACTCTGCCTCAAGTGCTGCACCCAGAACCACAGCAGTAGTGTCGCTTCCACCCCGTCCCAGAGTAGTTATATCTCCTCCTTCAGTGACGCCCTGGAAACCTGCTACCACAACCACATAACCTTCCTCAAGGTGTTTTCTGATGCGTTCTGGTTCTACCCGAAGAATTCTGGCGTCTCCAAAGTTAGAATCAGTAATTATCCCAGCCTGTCCACCAGTAAGCGCAATCGACCGCAACCCCTCTCTCCTCAAAGCCTGAGCCATGACCACAGTAGAAATGATTTCTCCGCAGGACATCAAAAGGTCCAGCTCCCTTGGTTCTACCTGTGAAAATTCCTCTCTGGCAAGACTAATGAGCGTGTCCGTAGCATAGGGAGAGCCTTTTCTACCCATGGCCGAAACCACAACCACGGGAGAAAAACCTTCATCAAGTGCTTGCTTTATTTTCTGAACCGCTCTTTCACGAAGCTCACGGGTGTGCACCGAAGTACCTCCAAATTTTTGCACCACAATCCTCATTGATTCAATGCCTCCTCTATCCTGCTCATAGCCCTTTCAAGAACCGCGTCAGGAGTGGTTAAAGAAACCCTGACAAAACCCTCACCGTACCTTCCAAAGCCGGTACCCGGGGTAACCACCACACCAGCTTTATCGAGTAAAAAGTTTGCAAAACCCAGAGAGTCAAAGCCTGAAGGAACAGGAATCCACACATAAAAAGTAGCCCTGGGTGGCTTTACTTCTATACCCACTCTGGAAAGAGCGCTCACCACCAGGTCTCTCCTTTTCTGATAAACGGGCAGCAGCCACTTCAACACCTCCTCCGTGCGGGCAAGGGCTTCTACTCCAGCCCACTGGATAGCGTTGAAAATGCCCGAATCCACATTGGTCTTAATCCTACCCAGTGCTTCTACAAGCTTTGCGTTGCCTACCGCAAATCCTATCCGCCAACCGGTCATGTTGAAGGTTTTGGAGAGTGAATGAAACTCAATGGCCACCTCCCTGGCTCCCTCAACTTCCAGTATGGAAGGAGCTCGGTACCCATCAAAGCTGATTTCCGAGTAAGCGAGGTCGTGAGCAATTATGAAGTTATAACGCCGAGCAAGCTCCACCACTTCCTTGAAAAAATCGAGAGAAGCAACTTGAGAAGTCGGGTTATTAGGATAATTAATGAAAATCAGCCGGGTTTTCTCCAGAACTTCCTGCGGGAAACGGCTGAAATCGGGCAGAAAGTCGTTTTCCGGAAGCAAGGGCAATTCCAGTGGAATTCCCCCGGCCAGCATAGTACCTATCTTGTAAACCGGATAACCAGGGTCACTGGCCAGAACTATATCGCCGGGGTCCACCACACACCAGGCAAAATGGGCTATACCTTCTTTGGAACCGATTAAGGAAACCACTTCCCGCTCCGGGTCCAGTTTTACCCCAAAACGGCGCAGATACCACTCAGCCACCGCTTCCCTGAACCTGTAAAGACCCCGATAGGAAGGGTAACGGTGGTTCTGGGGCTTTTGCGCCTCCTCACAAAGCTTCTCGATGATGAAAGATGGCGTTGGTAAGTCAGGGTCACCAATGCCCAGATCCAGTATTTCACGCCCTTTCTGCTTTTCCTCGGCTATTTTCTGCTCAATTTGCGCAAAGAGATAAGGTGGGAGCTTCTTGATACGGGTGGCTACTTCCATACTTTGAGAACCTCCTCGCTTAGCTTTCCTTCAAAAACTTCTTCCGCAGGTCCTTCCATAAAGACATCGCTCTGATTATCGGGCCAGGATACAAGCAGAGTGCCTCCAGGAAGATGAATTTGTGCTTCCCTGTCAAGCACTCCTTTTAAAACACCGGCCACCAGAACTGCACAGGCTCCAGTTCCGCAAGCAAGGGTGGGGCCTACCCCTCTTTCCCATACCTTAACCAGTGCTTCTTTCCTGTTTTGAACCTTTACAAATTCCACGTTGGTCTTGTGAGGAAAAAGGGGGTGTTTCTCGATGCTCTCGCCTACTTTTTCCCAATCCCCAGGCAGGTCAAAAATAACCGCGTGAGGGTTGCCCATAGAAACTGCAGTCAATGCGAAGGTTTTCCCATCTACCTGGAGTGGATAATCCACTACTTGCTCAGCATCAACATCTATGGGAATGAACGAAGCCCTGAGTCTGGGCTTGCCCATGTTCACCTTCACCGCAAGCTTTCCATTGCGTTCGGTAACCCGGGGAACAATAATGCCCGCCTTCGTATCCACAGGAAATTCTCTATCCGCCACCCTGCCCCGCTTCCAAAGATATACAGCAAAACAGCGGATGCCGTTTCCACACATTTCAGCCTCACTGCCATCCGCATTGAAAATGCGCATTGCAAAGGGAG
The DNA here is from genome assembly GCA_029982245.1 of Candidatus Atribacteria bacterium. Lineage (GTDB taxonomy): Bacteria > Atribacterota > Atribacteria > Atribacterales > Thermatribacteraceae > Thermatribacter > Thermatribacter velox. The sequence goes on from JARRBX010000007.1 coordinate 4,582, forward strand.
CCCGGTCAGAGGGAGCTACCAAAATCACACCATCGGCACCAACTCCGAAATGGCGGTCGCACACTCTTTTCGAAAAAGAAGCTATATCCTTCACACCTTGCAATTCTTTCCACTCAAAAATCACAAAGTCATTGCCCAGACCGTGCATTTTGACAAAGCGCATTTCATTCACCCTCAAGGCCCAGTATTGGCTCCAGACCGAAAATAAAACGCTTTTTACTCACCGCTTCTTTTACAGCCATGATTACTCCCGGCATGAAGGAAGCTCTGGACAGCGAATCATGTCTTATGGTCAGAGTTTGCCCTTCATCGCCAAAAATAACTTCCTGATGTGCGACCAGCCCGGGCAGGCGAATACTGTGCACCCGAATTCCGTTTACCAGAGCACCCCTTGCCCCGGGATAGAGTTCCTCACTTTGGGAAAGCGCTTCACCCTCAACTTTTGGGATTGAAAGCGCCGTCTTTACGGCTGTTCCCGAAGGAACATCTTTCTTCTGGGGGTGATGCATTTCAATGATTTCTACCCCACGCATGAACTTCGAGGCAATGCGAGCAAAATACATCATTAAAACCGCGCCAATGGCAAAGTTGGGAGCCACCACACAACCTGCATGTCCTGCTTCACTGGCCTGGCGTAAGCGTTCGACTTCCTCTTCCTTGAGGCCAGTCGTTCCCACAACCAGTGAGATTCCTTTCTGCAAGCTTTCTAGATAAACCTCTAAATTTTCGCGAAAAGCCTGGGCGTGGGTAAAATCGATTACCACCTCTGGCGAAGTATCAGCCAGGACCTTTTTGAGCTTACTTTCTATCACCACACCTATCTTTCCCACTCCAGCAACCTCTCCAGCATCCCTGCCTACTTCGGCAACGTCACAAGCACCAACCAGGGAAAGCTGCTCATCCCTGGTTACCGCTTTAACTATCTCTTTCCCCATCTTGCCCGCTGCACCGGTCACCAAAACTCTTATTGATGACATACGTCTTTCACCCCTGCTTTCTTTAATCTCCAGGGAGAACGTCCCGTCTTATCAGGTCACTCAAACTTTCCGGCCTCACTACAAGCTTAGCTTTACCATCTTTCACGAACACCACGCCAGGACGGGGAATCATGTTGTAATTGGAAGCCATAGTGTGGTTGTAGGCACCGGTTCCCTCCACCACCAGGATGTCCCCCGGCAACACCCGGGGAAGCTCAATTTCAGGAATAATCACGTCTCCAGACTCACAGCACTTTCCCACCACTGACACCCTTTCCCGGCTCCGGTCATGCATCCGGTTGGCTACCAGAGCCTGATAGCGAGCACCATAAAGCACAGGGCGGGGGTTGTCGGTCATTCCCCCATCAACGGCGACGTACTTTTTAATGCCTGGAATCTCTTTGACGGTTCCCACCCTGTAAACCGTGTTGCCTGCTGTGTTCACAATGGAGCGTCCTGGCTCAACAATGAGCCGGGGAAGCGGAAAAGAGTGCTCTTCACACCACGCACGTACTTTCCCAGTTATAGCCTCAACGTACTCGCTAATGGAGGGAAACTGGTCTTTCTGCTCATCAAGATACGGGACACCAAGCCCTCCTCCCAGGTCCAGTTCTTCCAGAAGAAAATCTGTCTCCTTCCAGAACTGGAACATAAATTCAAGCATAACCTCACAGGCTTTCAAAAAGGGTTCCAGGCTGTCAATCTGCGAACCAATATGACAGTGAACACCTCTGAGTTCAAACTGAGGGAAAGCAAGGGCCTTTTTCATTACTTCTCTGGCGACTCCTCCCACAATGGGCAACCCAAACTTGCTATCGATTTTCCCAGTGGTGATGTACTGGTGGGTATGGGGGTCAATGCCCGGGGTTAGTCTGAAAAGGAGGGGCAGTTTTCCATTACGGTAGTTCTTCGCTTCTTCAATCAGAACTTCAAGTTCTGCTTCGCTGTCCACCACCCAGCGCCCTATTCCTTCCCGCAGGACCAGCTCCCGTTCCTGAGCGGTCTTGTTGTTGCCGTGAAAAATAATCCTGTCTGCAGGAAAACCGCTTGAACGGGCAATATAATACTCTCCCCCAGAGACGACATCCAGGAAGAGCCCTTCCTCAGCCACCATGCGGCACATGGCAGAACAGATGAAAGCCTTGCTGGCATAAGCAACAGCATAGTCAGGATAAAGACGCTCAAAGGACTGCCGGTAAAAGCGCATGTTCTCTCGGAGCAAGGTTTCGTCAAAGAGGTAAAGGGGAGTCCCAAATTCCTGGGCCAGCTGGACAACATCACATCCCCCAATTACCAGATGGCCGTGTTCGTTTATCTCCTTTTTACCCAGCATTGTCCCAACCCTCTCTAAGGTTTTTGCCTTTCTTAACATAAGACGCGCCAATTGTCAACGACGATGAGAAACCAGAATGCATCAACCGGGGAAGACCAAGGAAGCATACCCCACCACCTGAGAAAAGTCTCCGCTCACCTCTCCACTGTGGGCGTACTTGAGAAAACGGGGTTGGGGAGCATTTTTAAGCTTCTGGTAGAGCATTAAAATGGCAATCGCCCCTGGACCGCATACACTGACTGAAGCCTGGTGCAAGAAAGCGTAAAAGCCGTCCACGTCCAGGTTCAGTATGTGCGATATCGCCTGATGGTCTTTTCTCTCGGCAACCTCTGCTGGTTCGTAGTGACTGAAATCGCTGCTGGCCACGATGACCAAATTTTTCTCTGCAGAAAGCGCATACAGAGCTTCGGCCACCTGCCGGGCTACTCCCTTTCGCTGGTCAAGGAGCGCTATGGGAAGTATCTTGAAAGGACAGGATACAAAATACTGCAAAAAGGGTATTTGGACTTCAATGGAATGCTCTGCAAAATGAGCCTGCTCGTCAAAAGCAAAGACCGGAAACTTCTCTACCAGAAAACTGGCCGCTTCAAGGTCCAGCACCACTTTTCCCAATGGGGTCAGCCATTCCTCTTCCTCGCTAAGAGCAACCGAAGCGCCATATCCCCGATGATTGGGACCAATGATGCAGAAGGTGGTCTCCCGGTCAATACGAGAAAGAGCAGCAAAGGACCAGCAGGCCACCGCTCCAGAGTACAGGTAACCAGCATGAGGGCTAACCACACCGTTCACCTGCTCGAAAAAGGGCACCTCTTCAAGATTTCTACCTGGCCCCAGGGGTGATTGTTGAAGCCTCTCAATGAGAGATTTGACTTCCTGGGCGCTACCAGGATAAAAATAACCGGCCACCGCGGGTTTTCTAACCATTGCTCACCACTCCCGGTACCTTCGAATTCGCAAACGGATAAAAATCAGTAAAAGCAAAATAAATACCAGAGCCAGTATAATCAGGAGGCTATTTGCGCCCCCCAACAGGGCAAAAGAAAGCCAGAGATAGGGAAACAGTGCACTGCGATAGCCATACTGGTAGGACTTTTTGTAAAAGCTCAGTGCCTCCCTGGCTCTTCCTGCTTCTCTAAGTGAAGCAGCCTTCTGAAAGTAAAGCTCTCCCAGCTTATCTTTCCAGGCGGGGCGGTTGTCAGGGTCTTTGAGGAAAAGCTGTTCAGCCTGGGCAATCATCCCTTCCAGGTCGCCAACCATTTGGTAGGCCTCAAAAAGTGCCTGGAGCGTTTCCGGCTTCTCGCGCTCTTCAAGGGGAAGACGCTCTATATACTGGAAAAATTCTTTAATCTTACCTTCTTCAAGGAGTTCAACCAGATGCACCTCAGGCTTGATTAAGGAAAACACCCCTATGACCACAATCCTCATCCTTCCAGCGTCAGCAACCAGGAGATGTCCCTCGTCGTCCACCCACAGCCCTTCAGGATGAGAAAAACTGAACGCTGTATCCCCGCCTTGACCCAAGATGTAATGCAGTGTCCCCTTCAAGTCATACACCTTTACCCGGTGGTTGTTGTAATCAGTGATAAACACCCATTCTCCCTTTATAAATAAGTAACGGGAGCGGTTAAAGCGTTCTCTCTCGCTTCCCTCACCACCAAACTCAAACAGGAAGCTGCCATCAGGAGCGAACACTTTGACCAGGTGATGCACCGTATCGGCAACCCAAATTCTTCCCTGAGCATCAACTGCAATACCCCGGGGATAGTAAAATTCGTCTTTTCCCATACCCTCTTTGCCAAAGGTAAAAAGGAGCTTCCCGGTTTCATCAAGAACTACTATCCTGGAGTTATCGGTATCCGTAAGGTAAAGGCGACCTCCGCTTGCCCAAATACCCCGCGGACCCTTGAGAGAAAGCCCTTCTGGTTTAATGGTTAATTTTACCTCGTAGTTCCTTCCATCAAGCACCCGTATCTGGTTTGCCTTCTGCTCAACCACGTAAATTCTGCTTCCATCTCCAGAGAAGGCAATACCAACCGGCCCCTCCAAGCCGTTGACCACTTTTATTAGCTTCCACGCAGAGTCAAAGACCAGCAGTCGGTCCTTTTCCCAGTCACTGACCAGAATCTCCCCTGAAAGGGGATTCACTGCCACATAGGCTGGATACCCAAAAAAAGGGGTTTCATCCTCAAAGCTATCCACGACCCGCTCCAGAGTGAACTCCTGGGCCGCGGCAAGAGTATAACCTGCAACTAAAAGACACAGTCCCACAAGGAAAATCAAAACGCGATGCCAGTTCCCCTCACGAAACAATCTGAATCAACTCCTTCATTTTGCTTTTCACTTCATTCTCAACTGCTTCCGGTTCCCCAGAAGTCAAGAAAAGGGGAGGAGAAAAAGCAACAGTAATGGGAAAGGGTTTCGGGAAAGACCTTCCGCGGGGGAAGCTCTCAAAGGTGCCCCGTATGCCAGCCACCACCACCGGTACTCCAGCTTTAATCAGGAGTTTCACCACCCCGGGCTTGAAATCCGATACCTCACCCTGGTTGCGGGTCCCTTCCGGAAACAGGCAAACCACTTTCCCCTCTCGCAAAAGAGAAAGCACCCGCTTGATTGCTGACACGTCTTTCTCCCCCCTCCGCAAGGGAAATGCACCAAGCTGCCGCAAAAAAAAGGCAGCTACAGGGTTACGAAAGAGCTCTTCCTTAGCAACAAAATAGACTCTCCTGGGGCAGGCGCAACCCACAACGATGGGGTCGAGATAACTGGAGTGATTGGCAACAATGAGGCAGGGGCCAGAACGTGGAAAGTGCTCCCTTCCTCTCACCCGAAACCGGAAAAAAACCAGCAATAAAAATAAGGCTATGGCTTTGCTCAGATAGTAAATCACTCTGCCCACCAGAGAAAATCTTATGGTTTTATTGTAAGGATTTGTGGAAGCTTAATCAACCGGTATGCAAAGAGAGTTACTTAAAAAGAAAGCGCCAGGCGTCACTCGGCGGGGAGGCCTTTTTCAATAGGACGTTTTCTGTCTTCAGGAAGGCATTTTTTCGTTTTCCCTCCCACAGTATCCCTTAAGACGAGAACAAATAGAGTGAAAATCCACAACGCCCAGGAGCTTTCCCCCCTCAGGGTCAACCACAGCTGCCCAGGTTTGCCCGGAAACAAACATAGCCCGCAGCACTTCCTCAAGGGGCGTGAAGGGAACAACTGTTGCACATTGCAGTACCTCGCCTTTCTCATTTTTGGCTCCCAGGAATCTCTGCTTTTCATCAACGACCAGCACAAAGTTCCGGCTGTCAGGGTGATGGTTTGAAAAATCCCCCTCCGGACTCCCAGTTCTTCCCTCCCTGACCACAGGCACGTTTTCCTCCAGAACTTCTGAAGCAGTAAGCAGATGCAGAGTATGGAAAAATCCTTTAGCTCCCAGAAATTCCTCTACAAAGGGGTCAGCAGGACTAAAGAGAAGCTCCTGCACAGTGCCAACCTGAAGGATGCGTCCTTTTTTCATAATTCCGATGCGGGTGGAAAGCTTTATCGCTTCCTGCAGGTCATGGGTCACAAAGAGGATGGTTTTTCCCAGGCGCCTATGGAGGCGCAAAAGTTCATTCTGGAGCTGTTCCTTGCTGATTTGGTCCAGCGCACCAAAAGGCTCGTCCATGAGGACAATTTTGGGGTCCGAAGCCAAAGCTCTGGCTACCCCCACCCTCTGCTTTTCTCCCCCGCTGAGCTCGCGGGGGAAGCGGCGCAAATAGGATTCTTCAAGCCCGATGACGTCCAGCAATTCTCTCGCCTTTCTCCTACGCACCGGGTGAGGAACTCCCATGATGGAGAGAACATAGGTTATGTTTTCCTCCACATTGAGATGAGGAAAAAGGCCAATTTGCTGAATAACGTAGCCGATGTGCCTACGTAGCTTTATGGGGTCCCATTCCATGACTTCTTTTCCCTCCACATAAACGGAGCCCGAGGAGGGCTCGACAAGGCGGTTGACCATCTTTAAAATGGTGGTCTTGCCGCAGCCAGAAGGCCCAATCAGGCAGAGAAACTCGCCTTCCTCGAGCTCAAAGGAAACACCATCCACTGCTTGGATGTTGCCCGGATACGTTTTAGTTACCTCCTGAAAGACAACCACAGGCGGCATAAGAGCTAAAGAAGTCCCTTCTTTTTCAGGAATTCCCGGGCTACGTCTCTGGGATCCATAAGCTTTTCATCCACAAGATAGTTCATCTCGGTCATCTCTTCGTTACTTATCTGTCCTTCGAGTCTCCCCAGGACCTCAGCGATGACGGGATATTTATCCAGTGTTTCTTTCCTTACCACAGGAGCACAGAAATAGGAGGGGAAATAGTGCTTGTCGTCCTCAAGAACCACCAGGTCGAACTTTTTCAAAAGACCATCAGTTGAAAAAGCATCAATCACGTCAACTTCCCGAGACACTATGGCTGGATACTTCAGAGCAATAGCCATTTGTCTGGTGGCCTTGAAACGGAAGCCGTAGGTTTTTACCAGGTTTTCGTAACCGTCCTTGCGTTCAAAAAAGTCCGGCTCAGCACCGAAAACATAGCGCTCTGAAACTCGGGCTAAGTCCGAAAAAGTCTTCAGGTTGTCCTTTTCGGCCGATTCCCGGCGCACCGCCAGAGTAAAGGTGTTGTTAAAGCCAAAAAGCGGTAGATACACGAGACCAAACTTTTCTTCATACTCTTTCTTCACCCGCTCATAGAGTTCCAGCGGGTCGGACACCACTTCATCCTTTCTGAGCACTTCCTGCCAGGATGTCCCGGTGTACTCCGGGTAAATATCAATGTCACCCCGCACGATGGCTGGATGTAAAATGGAAGTTGTACCTCCCTCAATAATCAGACGCTCCACCTCAAGGTCAGTATGCGCTTTAAGCATCTGGACTATGATCTCGGCCAAAATATGGGACTCGGTAAATGGCTTATTGCTGACCACCACTTTGTCCCCTTGTGCCCAGGCCACACCAAGAGAAAACGCAAACAGGAAAACCACCAGAAACAGGAAACGCAGTGCTTTCATATGCAACACTCCTTACATTTGAATTCGGCGTAAAAGCCTTTTTTCCAAAAACCCCAGCAGGGTATCTGCTGCCAGGGAAAGCGCAGCCACCAGGATGCTCCCCGCCACGATGAGCTCGGTATAGTAGGAGGTGATGCCGCGGAAGATAAGCACGCCCAACCCTCCAGCCCCTATGAAAGCAGCAATGGTGGAAACTGAAATGGTCATCACCACCACGGTCCGGAAACCCGCCACGATGAACGGAAGCGCAAGCGGCAGTTGCACTCTGAAAAGCAGCTGCCAATCAGTGCTGCCCATTCCCTTCGCTGCTTCCACAATCCCCGAGTCGACGTTCACAATCCCCACATAGGTGTTACGGACCAAAGGCAAGAGCCCGTAGATGAAAAGTGCAAAGAGAGTCGGCTTCAGACCAATGCCCAGAAGAGGAATCATGAACCCAAAAAGGGCCAGGGCGGGGATGGTGTAGAGAACTCCAGTCACCGCCAGAACTCCCGAAGCCCAGGAACGAAAGCGGGTGATAAGGATTCCCAGTGGAATTCCTACCAGACCAATGAGCAAACAGGCCACAAAAGAGATGTAAACGTGCTCGAACAGGCTCTGCAAAACCAGCTCCCGGCGCTCAAAAAGGAGGAGCAAAACCCGCAGCAGAAAGTCCATAGTCCCCACCTGCTACATGGTGATGATGACAAAGCCTTCCGCAAGAAAACGGTGCATTCCGGGATGTCCCTTCATGTCCTCAAGCAGGGGAAGACCCTCTTTTTCCACCGCATCCAGAACTTTCATCTTTGCTGAGCAGGCCCGGCAGGCCCCAGCAATCAGACCCTTATCCTTCGTTTCCCGATAAAGCCCGTGCAAAGAGTGAGATGCTTCAGCAAGCAACGGCACCAGGCGAGTGGCACTCCCCTCAAAAACAATGCGGGCCACATTACCTTTTTCATACATGTCCAGAGCGTTAAGAAGGACGTGAATGAAGCACATCTCCTGGTCTCGAAAAACGAAGAAAGCGACTTTCTGCATCGACAATCCCCCTTTTTCTTTTCTGAAACCAGAATTTAGGGCAAGATATTTCGCACGTGAGCTCAGGCAAAGGGTCAGCGCCAAAAACCACTGGAAAGGCCAAAATCCAGCTTTACATTTTATTTAAGTGCTCTGGAACAACCCCGAAAATAGTAGTGATATCCTCTACACTTATCCGCTTCCCTTGCCATTTGGAAACCTCTTAACCCAAAGACTAGCTCCATCCTGGAGCCTGCCAACGTTAAAAAGGCAAAGCTTGAGCTGAAACATCGAGAAGGTGAAAGAATTTGAAATAGATCTTTCTGGTTATATTGCCCTTTAAGAACAGAACTCCGAGGCTAATCCCCTGTTTGCGCTTTAAATGTCTCAGTCTCAGCGGAAATTTCCTTTGGCCACTTTTACAGGATGCAGAAAAACTTTGCAGAATTCTCTTTACTGGTGTTGTTGCTCTTTTTAACCTTCTTTAGTTCATACATGCGTTGATCAGCCACTTCTATGGCTTTTTCAGGATCCCGGGAATCATCCCATACACTTACCCCGAAAGAGAAAGAGACTCCTGGCAAGGCTTTTCTTATGCGCTCCAAAGCTTTTATGGCCCCTTCTTCTCTTTCTCCGGGGAAGGCAAGGAGAAGCTCATCCCCGCCAAAGCGGACAGCTACATCTGCCTTTCTGATGTTTTGGAGAATGACAGAAGCAACTTCTTTGAGAAGCTCATCACCAGCACGATGTCCCTTTTCATCATTTGTTTTCTTCATGTCATCTATGTCCAGCATGGCAAAGGCAATGCTTCCACCAATGCGTCTCTGGCGGCTTACTTCCCGAGGTAGCCACTCTTCGAAGAAATACGTCCGCAAGTAAAGTCCTGTTAGGTAATCCCGGGTGGAAAAGTATTTAAGATGACGCACAATCATTCCAACGCCCAAAAGAAAAAGGAAAAGCCCTGCAAACAAAAGAAGTGCTGGCACAGGGGGAGCAATCAGAATTCCAGAGGAAGCAAGAGCAAGCCCTGCATAAAAGGTAAAATACCAAACCTTCCTCTGAATAAGGAATTTCGTTGTAAGGTAGCTGTGAACGGCGACTACAAAAAGAACTGCTAAGAGCCCTGCTCGCCACACAGTTGCCCCCATTCTTCCTGCCCTCCTTAACCTTGTGTCCAGCTGTAAGCTGGGCTCTACAAAGTTACGTTTTGGGAAATAATACCAGAAAAATTGAAATTCAGGAAAGTTAAATTTTTAAAATAAAAATCTGGCATGTAAATCTGCTTTTTGAGAAAGTACGAATGAAACCGAAAAGAATAACTCTCTCCAGGTCTTGGGTTTTTAACGAGCTCAAGCACTCTTTTTGCCCTAAGACTCCCTTTTTATGAGCACCACCTTTGGGGGTTGAGAAAAAGGGGAAACAGGAGAACACTGAAGCCTCGCAAAAACCACTTTCTAAATAAAAATGGCGCCCCCAAGCGGATTTGAACCGCTGCCGCCGCCTTGAAAGGGCGGTGTCCTAACCGGGCTAGACGATGGGGGCGCTTCTTCCTTTAATTCCTACCCTGAATCTGCCCTGCGAACGAGCCCTATTTTATAAGATAGGGCACCAGTAATGCAAGAGTTTTTCCAAAAAAATTTTGGCTATCGGCTATTCCTTCACAATAGCGCTGGTGGGGCAGGAATCGATAGCCTCATCCACACAGGGAGCGTTTTCATCTGCTCCGGGCTTGACCACGCTCTTTCCCTCTGCGTTCATCTCAAAAACGTCCGGACACACATTAACACAGAGTTCGCAACCAATGCATTCATCAGCAATCACTTTTAAGGCCATTACATATCTCCTCCCTTGTTTTTAGGAAATTAAACCAGGAGAAATTATAACATAAATTTCTGGTGTCAAACTCCTCCCAGATATTTTCTTTTCGCCATATCAAGGCCAGGAGCAGTTTTGAAAAAGCTCTCGATAAAGGAACGCAACTTATCCCCTTCCAATTTTTCTTCTTCAAGGTTGACCAGCATATCCGCTTCGATAAGCACCTGAAAGTCTATCTCATCAACCCTGTCAAAGTTGTGATGGTTGCCCACCAGATAGAGTACCCGCTCCACTACTCGGGGTTGCTCACCAATCTCTTCAAGAATTTTGCGGGCAATCGGCGGCCCGGTAATATGCTGGAACTTTCCCTCCCGACTGCCAAATTTCTTTTCGGCTTCCACAATCCCTGCATCGTGGAGCAGGGCAGCAAGGTGAACTGTTCTCTGGGTCACAGCGTCAAGCTTAAGCGCCTGAGCTATATCATGGGCAAAATCGAAAACCTGCCGGGTATGCTCAAGCATGGAGGGATCCTCCCGAAAAACCTCTTCAAGTCGCTGCCACACTTCTTGATACAAAACACATCAACCCCTTTTCTCGAGGTCCCGGAGTTCTTCTTCGCTGAATCCCAGATAATGCCCTATCTCGTGGAGCACCACTTCTCTGAGCTTTTCATAAAAAGCTTCCCGGGTGGGAGCGACTCGTAGAATATTGCCTGTAAAAAGCACAATTCGGTCCGGCATAACAAAACTATATCCCCTACCCCGCCGGGGTAGGGGCACTCCCTGATAAAGACCCAGCAAAAAGGGAGAACGTCCATCAAGTCGTGAGGGCCTCTCCTCGACCACGAACTCCACATTCTCCAGTCGGGACCTGATAAGCGGTGGAAGAGAAAACAGTACTGTTTTTACCATCTCTTCCACGTCTTTTTTCTCCATGCTTTAAATTTTAAACCAGAAAAGAGACTCCCTCAAGTATGCTTGAACTTCAAAACGCCTTTTTCTTTGCGAACTCTCCTCAATATTTCCGCATACTCTTTTTCGTAGACCACACAACCGGTATTTTCCTGCCTAATTAAAAGTTCCATGCAGGTGTCGCATAGCGTGCACCAGCGGATGGTGTCTTCTTTACCCTCCATCATCTTGCGGGGGAGATAGGGGTCAGCCAAGGACTGGCGGCCTATGGCTATCATATCGGTAACTCCATCCTGGATGTTTTTGTTACCCCAGTAGCGGAGACTCGCCTTTTCTTTTTCCAGGGCTGACAGGTAGTTGTTGCCGTCTCTGAACAGAGAATATGCCGAACCTATAATCACAGCTTTTTTGGCTACTCTTTTGGCTTCCTGCTGGAAATAGTGATGCAAGTAGACATAGTCAGGGATTCGCTTGTCCGGATGAGCCAGGGCAATGGTCAGCGAGGGATTGCCTGCCGAAACCATTATGAAATCTGCGCCTCTCTCTTCAAGCCCTCGGATGAGGTCCAGAGGCTCGGTAAGGTCCATGATTGCAGTATCCGGACCTTTTGAACCCTGGCCTCCTGGTATGCCTTCCCACATAGAGATTTTAGAGCCCACCAGAAAGTTGGGGTCGTTTATCTCTTTTTGAATACGCTCGTAAATTTCAAAAGCAAAACGCCTCCGATTTTCCCAGGAGCCACCGTATTTCCAGTTGCGGTCGTTATAAGGCCGCAAAACCTGAGAACCCAGGTAGCCGTGGCACAGTTTAACATCCACACCATCAGCTCCACAGTTGTGAGCTATCTTGGCTGCCAGCACAAACTGGTCAATAATCCTGTCCACATCTTCCTCAGCAAGCAGCTCCCCTCCAAGACCTGGTAGAGGCTTAACGCAGACCCGTTTTGAGAAATCGGGGTTGCTGAGCTCACCTGAGTGGGTCAGCTGCCAGACAAAAAGAGTTTTCTCGTTGATGCTCTTCATTTCTCTCACAAAGGCGGTGAGAGCTTTTTCGTTGTGGGGTTCGATGGACAACTGGTGTAGGCGAGCACGCGACTCATAGGAAACGGTTATCGCTTCCAGGAATACCACTCCAGCACCACCCTCAAAAAGCCTTGAGTAGCGGCGGTAGGTTTTTTCCGTTGGATTGCCGTTTTCATCCGCATCGTTGCATTCCATGGCGTTAATCACGAAGCGGTTCTGGGCCATCCGAGCACCAATCTGGATGGGGGTAAACAAAACTTCCTGAGACATTTCTCATACCTCCTTGAAAAGCAGAGCTTTCACAAAAGATACCCTTGTGCAAGCGCAAAATAAACCCAGTGGATTACCAGCAAAATACCTGTTTTATACCAGTAAAAAAGGCATTCACTGCATGATGTTCCGGAGATAGGTGGTCAAATTGACCTGAGAACGAGCAATGCCCAGTTTCCTGCGCAGATTTTGCCGGTGAAATTGCACCGCCTTCCTCGAAATGGAGAGCGTTTCAGCTATTTCCTTGCTGCTTTTCCCCTCTTTGATAAGCATGGCTACCTCAAGTTCTCGAGGGGTTAAGGAAGACAGCTCCTGGTAAGCTGACGGAAGAGAGCTGGAACAGAGACTTTGAAACCAGAAAGAGAGAAAAGAAAAATAGCGTGCTTCTGGAAGGTCTTTTATCAGGGTTTCCAGTTCTTTCAAATTTGGCAAAATAAAGTTTTTCACCTGGTCTTCGCAAAAACTCCTCTTTCTTCTTTCTTCTTCAAGAAGATTACGAAGCAGTTCGTTTTGGTGTTCCAGGAGAGCAACTCGCTTGCGCAGAAACTGCACTTCCTCTTCGAGCTCTCGGACCGGGATGAGGTTTTTGACGTATTCGAGTATACCCACCACTTCACGGTTTTCGTCAAAAAGAGGAAAGGCGTAAATCCTCTGAGCCTGCTCCTTGCGAAAGTTGAACCCATCATAGGAGACCACTTCAGTAACCACTTTTTTCTCCCTGATAGCTCTTAGGGAAGGGCAATTGGGGCAGGGTTTTTTTCTACCGTGAAAAACCCAGAAGCATTTTTTACCCTGGGCAGGCATTTTATGCTTGTACCACTTCTGCATGGTGAAATTGAGGTCAACAATCCGAAGCTCACTGTCGAGCAAGCTCACTCCATCCGGGACGCTGTTCAGAACCACTCGAAAGATGAAATTACCAACGATATCCCTGAAGAAGTTATCATAACTAAAGGCGCTACTTCCCACCCTAAAAGTTCCTCAGCCAGAACTGCCTGGTTTTTTTCGATTATAGCACACCGCAAAAGACCAGGACGTCCAGCAAAAAGATTGGAAAACCTGCTTGCAAATAACGCTTGACGCTCCCTAAAGAAAAAATTATAATTGGGGAGGCTTGAAGTGGCCCCATCGAATAGTGGTTAGTTCAGCGGGCTCTCAATCCGCAGGCCGGGGTTCGATTCCCCGTGGGGCCACCATAAGGGTTTTTACCTTCCTCAGAAAAAACCTGAACCCCATGCAGGAGTTCCTTTAAGAAGTTACAGCAAGCCTAACGATGGAATCTTTTAATTCCTCCAGGGACTGCCCCTTGGTAATATAAGCACTGGCCCCTGCCATTTGGGCATTGCTTTTGCATTCCTCTTCATCGCATATAGAAAGGACAATCACCTTCAAGTCTTTGAAACGTCTGCGTAACATTCGGGTTAAGGCTACTCCACTACTTTTCGGCAAGAACAGGTCCATTATGACCAGATCAGGTTGGGAGCGCTCTATTGCATCAACCAGCCCCTTTCCGTCGAGCGAGTACCCGGCCACCTCAACTCCCTCAACGCTTTCCAAAAAAAAGATCAATCCTTGCAAAAAAAGTTGGTTATCCTCAACGATAAATATCCGGATTGGTCGTCCTGCAGAATGCCCAAACCCCATGTTTCTCCCCCCCAAGAATAAAACGAGGATAACAGATAGACCTTGCTGGAAAAAGGGTTGAAAGTCATAATACCGGGGATAGAAAGTCATAATTTTCTATTTAAAAAAAACAGGATGGTATAATAACTTTGAAAAAGGAGGGGGTTGAGAAGTATCCTTGGGAAAGAGAAAAATATTTTAAGACACCTCCTTGAAAGCTCGATAAAAGTCCTTGATTGTTCTTCGGGAACCATAGCCTTTTTTGATGTTCCCAGAAGTAGGTTTGTGGTCCTGGCCACACTGAGCATGGCTCCAGAGCGCTTGAAGAAGCCCTACCTGAGCACCAAACGGGGCATTGTCGCCTATGTTTTGCGTACCAGACAACCTCTCATCATCGACGAAGAACACAGTCCTCTCTTCTCAAGCTGGAAAAGCAGACAGAGAGAGCGCTGTTCTATTTGTGTTCCGCTTCTTGATGAAAAGGGGAACATCACAGGTATCCTGACTCTCAACAAACCCCAGGGGGTCTTTCCTCCCGATACTCTTTCTTTCATAAACCTCCTTGCCCAGGAAATAGCCATAATACTTCAGCAAATGTGGCTCAAGAAAGAGAGAGAGAGGGTCCTCAAAAGGCTAAACTTTGCTCTGGACACCCTTGCTAAAATTTCACCATTGATGGATAGAACAATTTACATCGAAAACCTGATTTCCGTGGGCCAAAAGCTGGTCGACGCCACCTTGAGCGTTTTTTTAGAGAGCAGCGACTTTCAGAAAGTGGAGTTTCACATATATCCTAAAGCCGAGCTTTCAGGAAACCCTGATATTCAAAAAATCACTGAACTGCTTTCCAGAAGCTTCAAAAAAAACTTTCTGTTCAAGCAGTACGGCGTTATTACTCTTACCAGAAAAGAAAAAGCCTTTCTCACTGAATACCTGCCCGAGCGCCTTTCCAAAAAATTAAAGTTTCTCGTCTTTTACCGACCCCACCACCTGGGCAAACCCTTCGGATACTTTTTTGCATTCTGTCCCTTTCCCCCTTCTTTGCTTGCCCAGACAGCCTTTCGCTCAGTCATGGACCTCTGGGCAGCGCTGTTTGGTAACCTGCTTCTTTTTCAGCAGAACCTGGCCCTGGCCAGAAAGCAGGAACGCCTTGCTCTGGCCAGGGAACTTCATGATGGGCTCACCCAGGACATTGCTGGTCTGCAGCTACACTTCCAGCTAATCAGAGAACTGCTCAAAAAGGAAAACATAACACTATCTGAGGAGGCGCTGTCCTTGATGGAAAGGACCGAACGGGGTCTTTCTGCTTCTTTAGAAAGGTCCCGCGATATCCTGAAAAATCTGAGAGAAGCCACCATCTCTAACCTGCCGCTTGGAGAAGAAATCCAGCAAGCCCTGATAGAGACCTTTATCTTTTCCAAAGTTAAAACTAAGGTCAAAGCAAATGTAAAAACCCAGGAGATAACTCCCCGGCTCCGGGAAGCAGTAATGGCCCTTATACGAGAGGCCGCTCGCAACGTAGAAAAACACGCTCAAGCCACCGAAGTGAAGGTAAAAGTTGGATTGTGGAAAGGCTGTCTTTACGTCATTTTTAAGGACAACGGAGGGGGGTTCAACGCATCCCGAATGATTGCGGAAGGAACAGGGCAGGGATACGGCTTGAAAGGAATTCAGGGGACCATAGCTCTCCTCCAGGGGTCGTTTCGGGTCTCCTCGAAAGAAAATAGAGGAACTACCCTGAAGGCGGTGATTCCCAAAAGTGGTTAAAAAAATGGAGGACACTAAAATAGCCATTGTGGATGACCACGCCCTTTTTGCTGACGGCTTGAAGGCTCTCCTGGAAAGCAAAACCAAAATCGGCCGCTGCTCTATTTTCACAAACAGCAAAGAAGCCATTCAGAAAATACCCCTCGAAAAACCGGACATCGTACTTATGGATATTCATCTTTCTGATGCTAACGGCATACAGCTTGCCGAAGAGCTCAAAGCCCGCCTTCCGGACCTCAAGATACTGATTCTCACCATGGACGCGTCCAGAGAGCTTCTCATCCAGGCCGTCTCAGCAGGAGTGAACGGTTACCTCCTGAAAACTGCACCCTTCTCCAAAATCACCAGTTGCATCAAAGCAGCTCTGCAGGGGGACATGGTCTTTGCGGAAGAAGTCTCGGGAATGTTGCTCGAAGAGTTCAGAAAAAACCTCCCCACCCCAAAAAAACCCTCTCCCTTGCTCGATGAGCTCAGCAAGAGGGAAAAAGAAATCCTCACCCTGGTTGCCCAAGGGAAAGACAACCAGACCATAGCCAAGGAGCTTTTCATCAGTGAAAAGACGGTTAAAAACTACATAAGCAACATTCTTTCCAAGCTGGGCATTGAAAACAGGATGAAGCTAATAGTCTTTGCCCTGGAAGCAGGAATTCTGGAGTCTGATGAGACCACCAAGCAGGATATCTGATATACTATTAAAAACCCAAGGAGGGAAGAACCATGAAAAAATATCTCTGGTTAGCAGTGTTCGTTGCGTCGCTTGCCCTTTTTGCAGGGTGCTCGGTGACCACCGTTTCTTAGGAAACAGCTCTGGTTTTGCGTATGGAAATCGAGCAGTTTTTTGATAACTATGAGCAGGCATTGCTCTCCAACAACCTGGACCAGATAATCACCTTTTACACTGTACCCTACACCGCTGCAGACTACGTCTCTGGCTCCAAAATTACTCTGAGTAGCTGGGAAGACCTGAGAACCTATCTCAACACCTACCTGGGACTTGAAGAAAGCGAAATAGTTGAAGACTCTTTCGAACTCACGGACGTGACCTTTTCCAGCGAAACAAGGGCCATTGTCCTTGCTGAAGAACACTGGGTGCAAACCGCAGATGGAGAAGCTTGGGAAGCCACCGATAGCCTGCGCATTACTTTAATAAAAATCAGCGGAAACTGGAAATTTCAAAAGATAGAGCTTCTGGGCTGGAGAGGGAAGAGGGGATAATATCCCCCTCTTTCTTCTTTTTTCCTTACTCCTCTTTCCAACCGTCCCATTTTTTTCATTCTTTTTTGTGACTTCTGACCCTTCCTGCCCAATTTATCCCATACGAAAATGAAAGTATCAAATTTCTGGAAGGAGGAGTAAGGATGTATCGTGTATTTCTGGTATTACTGGTAAGTGTAGCTCTGGTTTTGGGATTAGGCGTGGCATTTGCCTTCGGTGGGCTGGATCTCGACCTTGAAGACATAGCAGTTGTGGTGGTTGACAATGGCTCCACTTACACTGGCCCCAGCGAAACTGAAACTGAAAATGAAACTATCACCCAGAACTCGACTGTCAACATAACTGGTCCTTCAACCTGCCAAAACACTTTCATCTGGGGAGTCAGCCAGGATAGCCTTATCTACCAGTTTGCAGCTCAGGGAACTGGAGACCAAAGCGCAACCTCAGGAAACATTCCTGGTAGTGGAGGAGGAGTAGGAGCCATTTCCGGAGCCCTGGCAATGGGTGGAATTAACGGCAACCTGGCAGCGAACTTCCAGAATCAAATCGTTGCAGCACCTCAAAACAATAACGCCAACATGTTCACCGTAGTAGAAGTAGAACTTGAGAAAACTGAAATCGAACTTGAAGACATAAGCTTAAAAGACGTAAGAGGCAGAATAGGGCGCGTATTTTGATTAGACAAATACAAGTTATAGCTCATCACCAACTCAATTAAGTAAGAGAAGGGGTGGCTCAAAGCCACCCCTTCCAACCAAAAGGAGGGCAATCGAATGAAAAAAATAAAAAGGTTTACCTTGTGGGTAGGGATATTCAGTATTTTAACGCTGTTCCTTCTTTCCGGCCTGGCCAGTGCCTCAGTTTGCAGGCTGGAGCGAGGAAATCCTGTATCTTCATTTGGTGCGGTAAGCCCGAATAAATCCTCATCGATTTTTAAAAGAACAGATGGAGCTAATCAATATTTCATACCTGCACCAGAAATTGAAGCCTCTTTCGCTGAAGTCCAAAATAATGTTTCAACCAATACCAACGGAAACAGTTCTCCTCCCACCATTAACCTGAATCTTTACATAAACCCCATGTATATAAACATTGAAGGAGACGACATTTTTCAAGCAAACGGTTTTAGTGCAGAAGAAATCGCTGAAATAACTCAGGACGGAGAGCTCAACATTGCTACCATAGTGCAGAACATCGTGCAGGTAGGAGTCAACATGAATGTTTCGCCACAAATCAACGTCATCCTGGTCGGTGAACAGGTTGTAGCTCCCGACGTGGTTGTGAATACTCCAGACATCACCGTGGAACTGCCGCCTGAAAGCGGAGAAAATGGTGGAGGGGCATAGCTTAAGAGGAGTCCAAGATATGAAAAATAAACTGTTGACAGGTTTTATATTGCTGGTTCTGGTTTTCGCGGGATTTGCTGCTGGCTGTAACCAGGCCACGGTTGGGAGAGAAAGCCTTTCCTTTAACGATGAGCTTCCCGAAGGAGTGGTAATAACTTCTTTAGGAAGTGGCATATCCTGTGAAAGTGTTACCGTGGTAACCTGCGTAAACGGTGACTGTGAAACCTATCACCATCACGAGTGTGTGGAAATCAATTGAAAGAAGGTGTTTATATGTCCATAAAAAAATGGGTCCTACCGCTTTCTGTAATCTTTGCCATGGTCCTGATTTTTCTGGGAGGTTGTCTTGGAACGAGCTTCAGAGTCGCGGTGGTAGTCAGAGGTGTGGTTGCTAACCCCGAAGGAGATACCCTCTGCTACATTGACTTTGAAGAAAATCCCCAAATCAGCGAAGGAGTACCTCTCTCCAATGCAGACCTCCTTATCATCGGAGATGAGGGAACACGCATCACGACTGAAACTGACGAAAAGGGAGAATATCAGTTCACAGGCAAAGCTGGCGAAGCGTACATAATTTACGCCTATAAAGGCAATATAATCGTTAAAAAGGGTATCACTACGCTTACTCCCAATTCCCAAGAAGCTGGTGAAGCCAATTACTACACTACCTCTCAGGTAATCATCTACGAAGTTGCGGAACGGCTTTACCCGGGAGCTGTGGAAATTGCTGACATACCTTTTCTTGAGCCAACCGACGAAATAGTCCAGGCAGTGAAAAATGTTCTGGCTAATTGCGAAGACGCCCAGGGTGATCCTCAGGTAATAGCCCTGGTAGAAACCCTGGTAAACAACCTCTTCGGTGAACCAGGAACACCAGGAATACCGCCTGTGGTTACCAACGGCGGAAACCAAGGAGAAAATGGAGGTAATGGGGAAACACCAGGAAATGGTGGGGAAGAACCACCACCTGAACCACCCGAGGTCCCAGAGGTACCATCACCACCGTCTCCGCCATCACCACCTGTGCCTTCATTCCCAGACTGTCCAACCTGTGGTTAAGCCAGTAGCACCCGGGGGAATACAAGTGAAAACCGGTCACAGAGTTTCAAAAAACCTCACGGACCGGGCTTAAAGAAGTCTCGGTCCGTGAGGTTTTTCCGCTAAAAGCATTGGCTCCCTCTGCAAAAAAGACCCAAAAAAGCTATAATTTAAAAGAAAGTCTCAATTTCATCGCCCAAGGGGGCATGCAAAATGGCTTTCAAGGCTCTTTTTCTCTCCTACGCTCCCGATGCGGATCCCGAAAAGCACCGCTCCTTTATAGATACCGGCAAATATCAGCTCTGGTCAGTTGTCGTGAAAAACCGGGAAGAAGCGCTGAAAATCGCCCGCGAACTTTACGAAAAAGCATCTATCGAGGTTATTACTCTTTGCCCGGGATTCACCCACAGGGAGGTAGCAGAAATTTTTGAAGCTCTGGAAGGCAAAGTATCAGTGAGCGTTGCCAGAGGAGACGGACCAAGTAACCAGATTGCTCAGGCTGCGCTGCAAAGGGAATATTTTGGAAAACAAAGCTAAAACCTGGTGCGCCCGAGAGGATTTGAACCTCCAACCTTCGGCTCCGGAGGCCGACGCTCTATCCTGTTGAGCTACGGGCGCATTTTCATTAATATTGTAACCAGATAAAATGAGAAGTCAACAAGGAGGTACACCCCTTGAACACTCTTGGCAAGGTAGTGCTGTATCTTGGTATTTATGCTCTGCTCCATTTTCTCTACGAAGCAACTGGCATTGCACTTTTCAAGCCCATCTCAGGCGTGGATGAGTCGGTATTTGAACACCTTAAAATTGGGTTTTTCTCGTATCTTTTTGCAAGTGTTGTCGAATACTTCTTAATAAGAAGAAAAAATATACCTTCAAACTTCTGGACTTCGCGGATGTTCGCTACCCTCTTTGTACCCTGGTCCATAGTGATTATCTGGTATCTTGCACCGGCCCTGGTTGGCAAGCTCGGCTTGCAGGCAGAACTCACCTGGGCACTGACGGTAACTTTTTTATCCGGGGTAATCGCTAAGCAGGTAGAAAAAGCACTCGAAGAAAAGGAACTTTCCGCAGGTTTCAGTCTTTCCGTTTTGGTTCTGTTTGCCATTGCTCTGGTTTTCTTCTTTGCATTCACCTACCAGAAACCCTGGATAGACCTCTTCGTCGACCCCCTCACCCTTGGCAGTCACTGAGCGCTTCCAAACCAAACGTCTATAATCTCCAGAGCCCTCTGACGCACCTGGGCCGAGTGCAGGGGATTGGCACAGCGGGAAATTTCCCCTTCAACCAGGCCAACCAGGTCTTCGGGAACCAAGAAATTGGGAATGTCTCTTATAAATACCGCTTCTGGATAAAGTTCTTTTACTACCTCGTAAATCGCGACTTGGGCGGTAGTATAGGCATTGAGCTCCACGAAGTTTTGAGTCGCCCCACTTAAGACAGGGTAGAGGGGAGCCGCAAGCACTACTTCACCCTTTTCAGCGTAAATCAAAGCTGCCTCTCCAGAAAAATCTTCAAGCTGAAACTCTCCCCTGGCATCTGCTTCCAACAAGTAGACCTGACCATACTCATTTTCAATATGCACTTTTGCAAAAGCTGGCCCCCCGCATTCTGCAGGTAAATCTATTCGGCCGCACAAAAGGCAAGAATTCACCCGAGGTCCTCCAACAACGGCACCACCGAAGCAACCCCCCACCAGAAAAATCCCTGCTATCAGGATTGGTAAAATGTGCAGTTTTAGCATCGTCTTTTCTCCGTTAATCTCAGCATTTCCCACATGCTAAAACAAAGTAATCGTGCTGACCATAGGAAAAATTTCCTATTTTAAACATTTTCTCATCCTCAAGAACTGAAAAAGCGCACTACCCAGCTTAACCGGAGGCAATGCACCTTCAAGGGAATAACCGAGCCGTCTGTAAAAAGCAAAAGCACCAGTATTTTCTCCTTCAACGTCCAGAACCAGGTAATCCGCTCCAACCCCTTTAGCCCTTCTCTCCAGTTCGCCAAGGAGCATGCTTCCCAACCCCCGCCTCTGAAACTCAGGATACACAGCCAGGTTGCTGAGATAAAATTCACCCCGGCCTATCTCACCCAGAGGAGAAATGTGCAGGAGAAATGGAATCCGCTTTCGTTCTCCAAAAAGCAAAAGGCGGCCAGCTATTAAAAGACCAGTGAGCAACCGTTCTTTGCGCTTTTCGGCAAAGGAACACCCGAGCGCCATTCCTGCTATTCTGCCCTCTTTTTCGATGAAAAGAGCGTGTTTATGACTAAAAAGGTTTTTTCTCTGCACAAAACAGTGCTGGGCAATTGCAAACCGCAAAGGACCCCAGAGCGCTTCAAAGAAAGAAGGAGCAGAGAGAACCAGTAGCTCTGAGAAACGAACGCTCATTTCCAAATTGGGCCGAGCAGAGATAATCTTTGTCAAACCCAGTAACCCTCGTCTTTAAAAATCCAGTTCGTCGGAAAGCTCTTCTTCACCAATTATTTTACACATAAAAAGAAAAGAAGTAGTTTAAACTGCCTCTTTTCTTAAAGCCAAAATGGGCTCTGCGTCAACAAATCTTTCTTCCATTACTTGTCGCGCCCATGCCCGTTACCATTACCCCAGCCGTTGTTCTGGCCGTTGTTGCCAGAACCCGGGCCGCTACCATTTAAGTTGCCGTTGCCGTTTCCTGGATTGGGACAGTTGCCATTGCCGTTTCCTGGGCCGCACCATTCTTCGTTATCATCGTCGTCGTTATCGCCTCCACCATTTGAACCATCGTCACCATTACTCCCATTCCCATCGTTGTCTTCATCCTGAGAGCCATAATAGTAGTTGTTGGTAATATTGGTGGAATAGTCATAGTAATTGTATGTGTCGCCTCCGCTACTTCCGTTATCCGTAGTGCCTCCGTTACCGTCTTCACCGCCGTTATCGCCATTTCCTTCATTACCAGTGCTGCCTTCGTCATCAGTGCCGTCCCCAGTTACCACCACTCCACCACCCGGTGCTCCTCCACCTGGGGCACCAAAGAGGTTGCGCACAATTGCTGAGGCAAGTTGGGCAACGGTTGCATCCTGCTGGGCATCACGAC